>DASWTB010000542.1:0-39114 GCA_036402315.1 Pseudoduganella sp.
CGTTTGGCGAGGGCGGCGCGGGCGGCTTCGATGGCGGTGGTGGGTGGACGTGTGGCGCGCACCTGGTTGCGGCCGTCTTCTTTGGCTGCGTACATGGCGCGGTCGGCGGCGACGAACAGCGATTCGATATTGTCGGTCGGCGTCGGGCACAGCGTCGCCACGCCGATGCTGACCGTGATGTGCGGCGAGGTGGCTGAACGGGGGTGGGGTATGTGCAGCGATTCCACGTGCGTGCGGATCGATTCGGCCATCTGGAAGGCGGCGTCGGCATCCGTTTCCGCAAACAGCAGCACGAATTCTTCGCCGCCGTAGCGCGCTGCCAGGTCGGTTACGCGCAGTGCGTGGGCGCTGATCGCCTGCGCTACCTGCTGCAGGCAGACGTCGCCCTGGGCGTGGCCCAGCGTGTCGTTGTACAGCTTGAAGTGGTCGACGTCCAGCACCACCAGCGATAGCGGTGCCCCGGTACGCATGGCGCGCTGCCATTCCTTCTCGAGGAAGGAGTCGAAGTGGCGCCGGTTCGCAATCTTCGTCAGCGGGTCGATCATGGCGGCGCGCTGTAGCGCGTCTTCCGACAGCTTGTGGTGGGTGATGTCGTGCAGCAGGCCGATGAACAAAGGCTGGCGCAGGAACATCGGCGTCAGCGTCAGGTCCATGCACACCGACTTGCCGGTGCGGTGGCGAATGATCACTTCGCGCGTGCCGTGGCTGTGCGCCGCTTCCGGGTTGGCGGCGTAGCGCGCAAAGTATTCGAGGTATTCGTCGGCCACCAGTGGGTTGAGCAGGTCGGAAATCGACTTGCCCGCCAGTTCGTGCGACATATACCCCAGGTACTGGTCGCAGGCCGGGTTGGTGAACTGGATGCGGCCATCGGCTTCGATAATCAGCAAGCCTTCCGCCATATTGTTCACGATGGTGCGCAGGCGCTCGGACTGTTCCTGCTGCGTCTCGGTGGCGAAGCGGATCTGCAACTGGGTGCGCACGCGCGCGCACACTTCGGCCATGCGCAGCGGCTTGCCGATGTAGTCCACGGCGCCCAGCTCGAAGCCGGTGACCACGTCTTCCTGCTCGTTGCGCGCGCTCATGAACAGCACCGGGATGTCTTCCGTGGCCGGGTGCGATTTCAGGTGGCGGCAAGTCTCGAAACCGTCCATGCCGGGCATGATGACGTCGAGGAGAATCAGGTGGGGGTGGACGCGGCGCGCGATTTCCAGGCCGCGTTCGCCGGAATTGGCCACGTACGTCTGGTAACCCTGCTCGACCATCAACTTGCGCAGGACGGAGAGGTTGTCCGGCGCATCATCAACAATCAAAATCACGGCGTCACGCCGTGGCGAAAAGCTGGTACCGCCTTGATTCATGCTGACTAGGGGTGAGTAGGATATGGCCTTGATGATACCGTGTTGCCAATTGGAATTGTGGAAATTCAAGGAAGGTTTTGCCTAAAAAAGACGTTGAGTTGGTGATAGTTGGTGATAGTTTCCCGCACGCTAAGGAAAGTTGTGACATTGTGTGTATATCTGAGCACTTTCACTAACTGTTTGGCAACGGTAATATTATCGATTTTTTCATGATTTTTATCTGTCCGGGAGGCAATAGAATAGGCTTCTTTTAACTCAACGAGATAGCCATGAAAAAACCGAAGCTCCTGCTGGTTCCTGTCCTGTTTGCCGCTGCCGCCCTGTCCGGATGCAAGGTGATCGACACCGGCGAGGTGGGCTTGCGCGTCAACTTCGACAAGACCGTGGAGGCCGAAGAGCGCGTGGCGGGCAGTTTCAACCAGACCATCGTCGGTTCCATCCTGACTTTCCCGATCAAGGATGTCAGCGTTGACGTGCGCGACCTGATGCCGCTGGCCGCGGACAATTCGACCATGAAGGACTTCGACCTGGCGGTGATCTACAACATCACGCCGTCGGCAGTGTCGGACCTGTGGGTCAACAAGAGCCGCTCCTTCCACACGCAGGATGCCAGTGGCGATATCTACCTGATGCACGCCTACATCTACCAGACCGCGCGTAACGCGGTGTACAAGGTGGCGCGCAAGTATGAAGCACTGAACATGAACGACAACCGCTCGCAGATCGAGGAAGAAATCCAGGCCACCATGATCGCAACGTTGAACGATGAAAAGCTGAACGGCATCACCATCTCGCAGGTGCGCGTGGGCGGCATGGTCCCGAGCGATGCGGTCAAGGCCAGCGCCGACAACCTGGTGCGCGCCAAGAACGAGGAGAAGACCAAGGAAGTCGAGGTGCAGATCGCGAAGAAGGAAGCCGAGCGTATCGCAGCATTGAACGCCAATGCCGGCGCCATCTCCTACATGCAGGCCCAGGCCCAGATGAAGATCGCGGAAGGCATCGCAGCGGGCAAGGTGCAGACCGTGGTGATCCCGTATGACTTCAAGGGCATGGTCAACATCACGAGCAAGTAAGGAGGCGCGGCGCTTACTGCGCCGCGCCCCGGGCCCTATTGCCTCAGCGTCGGCGCGGCGTAGGCGGTGGCTCGCGCCAGCTCTTCCCGAGTGAAGCTGGCGCGCGCGTCATCGCAGCCAAGGTTGGCGGCGCATGCCGCCTGCAGTGCTTCCAGCCGTTGCTGCCAGCCTGCCTGGGCTGCTTCCATCCGAGCTAGCGCTTCCACTTGGTCGGCCGGCAGTTTCTCGCTGCGCAGTTGGTGGACTTCCTGCTCACTCTTGCCATGGCGGCGCGCATCGCGCACTGCAGCTTCAACGCTGGCGACGGTGGCAGTAGTGCTGGCTGTCGGCGGTGCGTTGAGTGGCGGCGCCGATGCAGGCCGGGCGGGTGGTGCTGCCTGGGCCGCGCCGGTGCCCGCGCTGGCCGCCTGCGCTACTGCGGCCAGTGGTAACTGCGTTGGCGCAGGCGAGGACTCGGGAGAGGGCGCAGCCGCCGGCCCTGGCGCGCCGGCCCGCCACAATGCCGCCGCCAGGGCGACCGATGCGATAGCCAAGGTGGCGCGCACGTTCACAGCCCGCCAATGATGCTGAGGAGGCTATCGTAGATCGGGTACACCGCCCAGGTTGGCGAATCCCATCCGATCACGTCGAAGTGATCGTACTGGTCGTAGTAGCCGATATAGTTCCAGCTGCCCTTGACCGGCGCGCCGCCGAAGTTGCGCTGCGGCTGGCCGGAAGGTCCTCGCATCGAGACGGTATTCACCACGCCGTCGTTCGGGTACCACTCAGGCGAGCGGTAGGAACCCATGCCATGCTGCAGGATCGATGGCACCACCCATTCGCCGGCCGTGTTCTTCAGGAAGAAGATCATGTCGTTGCGGGCGTACTGGTAATCGCTGCTCTGGAATGGCGCGATCACGCGGTCGGTATTGTTGCAGCACCAGTGGCCTTGCTCCGTGGCGCGCGAGCCGATGGAGAAGTAGTAGACGTTGGGCGAAGTCTTCACCCAGGTGTTCAACTGCGCGGCGCCGTCCGGGGCCAGGTCCCACTGCGCGGCGTCATGGTTGGAGAGCTGCCAGAATGGCGCGCCGCGCGTGCGGGCGATGAAGTCGCCGATCGATTCGCCCGGACCTTGCGCCAGTCCGTATTGTTCAAGCCGGAATTTGTAGCCGCTGCCTCCGGAGCCGCCCAGGCCCGCCACTTCGACAATGCTGCCCGCCAGTTCGGAAACCTTGGGCACGAATTCAACCACCACGTCGCGCAGCGTGGTGCCATTGTGCGGCGAAGAAATCGAAGTTGCGCTCTTGACCCATCCCACCTTGCCGCCGGCATACAAGGCGCCGCTGCCTTCCGTGCCGGCCCCGTTCGGCGCGCCGTTTTCCAGCAGCTGGATCAGGGTGCGGATGGTTTGCCCGCCCTGGCTGTGCGACACGAAATGCACCGGGTGCTGCGCATCCCATTGGGGGTACAGCGCCACCGGATAATTGTATGGATTATTGGCCGGATCGGCTGCCCAGCACTTGCCGGCCGGTTTCTGGATATGGCCGGCGGCCGCATTGTCCGCGGTGTGGCGCGCGCCGTAGTCGGCGCAGCCGCCCTTGATCTGGTAATACAGTTCGACGGCGCGGTCCCAGTTGGAGCTGACCGGGCCGACGCTGGCGGTGAATACGGGCCGCTGCGTGCCGCGGATGTGCGCTGCGATGTCGTTGAACCCGCCCCAGTACTTGAAGCCGGTGGCGGCAAAGGTCTCCGGCCCGAAGCCGAGGAAGCCGTGCACCAGCACGACCGGATCGCTGTTGGCAGCGTGGGCGGAGGAGGCGGCCATGCAGGCGGCGAGGGTGAGGCTGGCGAGCACTTTCATGCGGTTGTCTCCCGTGGTTTTTTGTGTGATTCATTTCACCACGGGGAGGTTGCGCACGGTTGCGTCACAACCGGGCCTGCGGAGCCAATCGCAATGCACAGCGAGCCAGCGGGCCCGCTTAATCGAGTCTGGTCAGGATGGACGTCAGCTTGTCGTACATCTTCAGCGCGGCGGAAGGCTTGGCGTCCCAGCCGATCACATCGAAGTGGTCCATGCCCTGCATGGTTTCGACATGGTTCCATACGCCTTTGACGGGCTGGCCGGCCAGCGCCTGCACCGTGCTGCCATTGGGACCGGCCATGCTGATGGTGTTGACCACGCCGTCATTGGCGAACCAGCGCTGGTCGGTCGGCACACGTCCGGGAGCGCTCTGCTGGAACGATCCCATCCCGGCCTGTCCGAACGACGGCACCACCCATTCGCCCGCCATGCCCTGCAAGAAGAAGATCATGTCGGGGCGAGGGTACTGGAATTGCTTGCCGAACAGGCTGAGCGATTCGGTGGCCTGCGCGCTGAGGGAAAAGTAGTAAATGTCCGGCGACGTCTTAACCCAGCTATTCAATTCGCTGGCGCCATCGGGCGACAAGTCCCATTGCGCTGAGTCATGGTTGCCCAGGCTCCAGAAGGGATGGCTGCGGGTGCGCTCGAGAAAGTCGTCGATCGACTCCGCCGAGCCGGCCTTCATGTTGAATTGCTCGAGGCGGAACTTGAAACCGCTGCCGCCGGAGCCGCCAGCGCCGGTGGCTTGCACCGCCAGTCCGGCCAGCGTCGAGGCGTCAGGCAGCCAGCCGACCACGATATCGCGCAGTGTGGTGCCGTTGTGCGGAGTGGCGATGGAGCTTGCGCTGGTAATCCAGCCGCGCACGCTGCCGCTGCCCACGGTGCCTTGCTCCATCAGCTGGATCAGGGTGCGGATGGTCTGTCCGCCCTGGCTGTGTCCGACCAGGTGGATGGGGTGCGCGGCATCCCACTGCGGATACAGTGCGAGCGGATATTTTTCAGGATTGTTGGCGTGGTCGGCCGCCCAGCATTTGCCGGCTGGCTTCTGGATATGGCCGGCCGCCGCATGCTGCGCCGTGTGGCCTGCGCCATAGTCGGCGCAACCGCCCTTGATCTGGTAATACAGTTCAATGGCGCGGTCCCAGTTCGAACTGACCGGCCCGACGCCGGCGGTGAACACTTCGCGGCCGCTGCTGGCCTTGATGTGCTGTGCGATGTCGTTGAAACCGCCCCAGTAGCGGAAAGAGCCGCCCAGGGTCGTGTTGTCGAAACCAAGGAAACCGTGCACCAGCACGACAGGGGGCCTGGCGCCGGCAGCGTGTGCACTGCCGGCGGCCAGGCATGCTGCGAGGATGAACCTCGAAATGAACTTCATCCTGCGCAGGGCGGACTTACATGCGGGCTTTGATCAGCTTGCCCAGCACTTCGATACCGGCGCGGATGCGCTCCGGCGGCACGGTCACGAAGGACAGGCGCAGGGTGTTGGTGGCCGGCTCGTTGGCGTAGAACGGCGCGCCCGGCACGAAAGCGATCTTGTTCTTGATGGCTTCGTCCAGCAGTTCCATCGCGTTGATGTGCTTTGGCAGCTCGACCCAGATGAACATGCCGCCGTCCGGCTTGGTCCAGGTGGCTTCTTTCGGGAAGTGCTGGTCCATGGCGTCCAGCATGGCCTTGCACTGGTTGCCGTACAGTTCGCGGATGGTCGGGATGTGCTGGTCCAGGAAGCCGTCCTTCACCACTTCGTGCACCACCATCTGGGTCAGTTGCGCGGTGTGCAGGTCGGCCGCCTGCTTGGCCAGTTCCAGGCGGCGCACCATTGGCAGCGGAGCCACCACGTAGCCCAGGCGGATGCCAGGGGTCAGCACCTTGGAGAAGGAACCCATGTAGATCACGCCTTCCGGATTCATGGCGACCATTTTCGGGCTTGGCTGGCCGGAGTAGGACAGCGCGCCATATGGATCGTCTTCGATCAGCGGCAGGTTCAGGCGGGCGCAGGTTTCCACCAGTTCCTGGCGGCGCGCCACGGACAGCGAACGGCCGGTCGGGTTCTGGAAGTTAGGCAGCGCGTACAGCAGGCGCGCGCCTTCCGCGATGGCGTCCAGCGACGATGGCACCAGGCCATGTTCGTCAGTGGCGACGGAATGGAATTCAGGACGGTACACCGAGAATGCCTGCAGCGCGCCCAGGTAGGACGGGGTCTCCACCAGCACCTTGCTGCCTTCGTCGATCAGCACTTTGCCGATCAGGTCCAGCGCCTGCTGCGAACCGGACACCATCAGCACCTGTTCCGGAGCGATCTTGGCGCCGTTCTGGGACAGCGAATCGGCGATCCACTGGCGCAGCGGCATGTAGCCGTCGGTCGGGCCGTATTGCAGGGCGACTTTGCCGTTGGTCGACAGCACTTTGTCGAACGCCGCTTGCATGATCTCCACCGGGAAGGTGGCTGGCGAAGGCAGGCCGCCGGCGAAGGAGGTGATTTCAGGCTGCTGGGTGACCTTCAGGATCTCACGGATGAAGGACGCCTGCATGCCCTTGGCACGCTCGGAGAAGTGCCACTGCAATGGGTTCTGGTTCTCGATTTTCATATTCAATTCTCTAGCGGGGGTGTTAAGCGATTTCGGCGATCAGTTCGATTTCAACGCAGGCGCCGAGCGGGATTTGCGCCACGCCAAAGGCGGAGCGCGCGTGCTTGCCGGCGTCGCCGAACACTTCGCCCAGCAGCTCGGAGCAGCCGTTGGTGACCAGGTGCTGTTCGGTGTAGTCAGGGGTGGAATTCACCAGGCTCATGACCTTGACGATGCGCTTGACGCGGGTCAGGTCGCCGCCGCAGGCTTCCTGCAGGGTGCCCATCATGGCAATGGCGATCGAGCGCGCTGCCTGCTTGCCTTCTTCGGTCGAGATATTCTTGCCCAGCTGGCCAACCCAAGGGGTGCCGTCGGCCTTCTTGGCGATATGGCCAGACAGGAACACCAGGTTGCCGGTTTGTACGTGCATGACGTAAGCGGCGACCGGGGCAGCTGGCGCGGCCAGGGTGATATCGAGCGACTTCAGTTGTTCGTAGACAGACATGTGATTTCCAAGAAAAAAGGTTCCGTGAAGTCGCTATTGTACTCTGCACGTTGCCGAATTCGTCACGGTCAACGGGCCACTTTCATGCGTTTTCCTGCGCCGACGACGGCAATTACGGCAAAAGTGAACAGAATATGCTCAATATGCAAAGTTTCGTTCAGGACCACGGCTGCGGCCACCAAAGATAATCCGGGCTGGACCAGCTGCACCTGGCCGACCCTTGCCACGCCGCCCAGCGCCATGCCGCGGTACCAGAAGAAAAAGCCGATGAACATGGAGAATACGGAAACGTAGCTGAAGCCCAGCCAGGCGCTGGCTGGTGCGGCAGCAATGGTGGTCCAGTCGCGCCACAGCAGCCAGGCAGTAGCCGGCGCGGCCAGCGGCAGGGACAGTACCAGCGCCCAGCCGATCACTTGTTCGCCACCCATGGTTTGCGACAGGCGGCCGCCCTCCGCGTAGCCCATGGCGGCCAGCGCCACGGCGGCAAAGACTGCCAGGTCGGCCGCGTGCAGCCCGCCGCCCGATTGGCGCAGCGCGAAGCCGGCCACCAGGGCGCTGCCGGCGGCGGCCATGCACCAGAAGCCGGCGGAAGGACGTTCGTGGCCGCGCAAGGCCGCAAACAGGGCGGTCGCCAGCGGCAGGATGCCGACCAGCACCGCGCCGTGCGAGGCGGGCAGGGTGCGCATGGCGATGGAGGTCAACAAGGGGAAGCCGATCACGCAGCCGATGGTGACAGCCAGCAGGGTTGGCAATTGGTCGCGCGTGGGCAGCGGCGCGCGTTTCCAGCGCAGCCAGCACAGGGCCAGTACAGCTGCTGCCACGGCGCGGCCCATGGCCACGAAGATTGGGTCGAGCCCGGCGACTGCCAGGCGAGTAAAGGGCAGGGTCAGGCTGAAAATGGCGACGCCGACGAAGCCGAGCAGCATGCCCTGGCTTTCTAGGCCCAAAACCGGCGAACCGGCCGGATGGCCGTACCCGTCAGACCCACAGGGTCCGACACCAACCTGCGGCGCATGCGCGACTGGTGTCTGACCCTGCGGGTCAGACACCGCCTTGCCGGTTTGGTGCCACCCCGGCCCATCATGCGAATACGGCGTCATGGCAGCACCTCTGACAACACCCGCATGATCTTCTCCGCATCGACATTCGCGCCGGTCAGCGGCAAGCCCACCTTGCAGCCCGCCACGCGCGGATCGTGCTTCAGGCGCAAGGCCGCCGCCAGCGCAGCCGCCCCCGCGCCTTCGGCCAGGTTATGCGTCGCCCGGTAGTACAGGCGGATCGCGCGCGCCACCTCTTCATCGCTGACGGCAATCACATCGTCCGCAAAACGCCGCACGACTTCCAGCGAGCCAGCATCCGGCGTGCGGCAAGCCATGCCGTCCGCCAGTTCGGTGGTGGTGGGCGCCTCGCGCAGGTCGCCGCTGCGGAACGACTCCAGGTAGGCCGGCGCATGGCTGGACACCACGCCGATCACGCGCGTGCGCAGGCCCAATGCCTCGCGCGCCGCAATGGCTGCGCAAAAGCCCGATCCCTGGCCGATCGGCACCAAGACCGTCTCCAGCCCAGGCTGGGCATGGAACAGCTCCATCCAGTAGCTCGCCACGCCGGCCACCAGGTCCGCATGGCACGAAGGCACCATGTGCAAGCCCTGCTTGCGCGCCAGCGACAGCGCATATTCGCGGCTGGCCTGGAAGTCGTCGCCGTACTCGATCAGGTCGGCGCCCAGCCCGCGCATGGCGGCATTCTTCTCGACGCTGTTGCCGTGCGGGACCACGATGCTGACCTTCACGCCGTGCCGGCGTGCGGCGAAGGCCAGCGACTGGCCATGGTTGCCGCGCGTGGCCGACACGATGCCCGCCACGCCAGGTTCGCGCTTCAGCAACCCATCGAGGTAGACCAGGCCGCCGCGCACCTTGAAAGCGCCGGTGGGCGTGTGGTTTTCGTGCTTGACCCAGGTCTCGGTGCCCAGCGCCTCGTTCAGCAGCGGCCAGGAGAACTGCGGCGTGGCAGGCATGGCGCCGTAGACGATGGTGGCGGCGGCGTCGAGTTCGGCACGGGTAGGCAGCAGGGTCATGGCGCAGGCTCCTTTAATCACTGGAAGTTTGAAGGGGATGGGTGTATCGTAGAATAAGTAACCAGTACAGTACCAATACACTTGCACGGATAATTTCACGCACTGTGATGGTGATATGACCAATACAATCCTGTTGTCCCGCGAAGGCGGGGAGTCGCTCAGCGACCAGATCGTGCGCACGGTCGCCGCCCGCATCGACGACCGCGTGCTGCGCGCCGGCGCCCGCATGCCTTCGATCCGCCAGTTCGCCACTTCGCACGGCGTGTCGCCGTTTACCGTGGTGGGCGCCTACGACAAGCTGGTGGCGCGCGGCTACCTGGAATCGCGGCGCGGCGCCGGCTTCTTTATCCGCGACCGGGCGCCGCTGCAGGCGCCGCAGGCTGTCCCGCGCGAGGCGGGGCTGGCGCAGCCGGAAGGCACGCAGGGGCTGGACGTGGTGTGGCTGGTGCGGAATATGTTCCGCACTGTGCCGCACCAGCACATGCCTGGCACCGGCGTGCTGCCGGCCGACTGGCTCGATGGCGTGGCGATCGGCAACGCGCTGCGCGCCATCAGCCGCCAGCACAGCAGCATCCTCTTGAACTACGGCGTGCCGCAGGGCTACCTGCCGCTGCGCCAGCACCTGCAGCACAAGCTGGCCGAACTCGAAATCGGCGCGACGCCGGAGCAGATCGTCACCACCGCCGGCGTGACCCAGGCGCTGGACATGGTGGCGCGCGAATTCACCCGCCCCGGCGATACCGTGTTTGTCGACGACCCGGCCTGGTTCCTGATGTTCGGCTCCTTTGCCGCGCTGGGGGCGCGCGTGGTCGGCATCCCGCGCCTGGCCGACGGGCCCGATATCGCCCAGCTGGCCGAACTGGCCGCGATCCACCAGCCCAAGCTGTACGTGATCAACTCCGTGCTGCACAACCCCAGCTCAACCTCGCTGTCGGCCGCCAAGGCCTTCCAGATCCTGCGCATCGCGGAAGAACACGGCATCACCATCGTGGAAGACGATATCTACTGCGACCTGCACCCCGGCAGCAGCGTGCAGCCCGCCACCCGCATGGCGGCGCTCGACCAGTTGAAGCGCGTGATCTATCTTGGCGGCTTTTCCAAGACCATGGCCGCCAACCTGCGCGTCGGCTTTATCGCCACATCGGAAGATCTGGCGCTGCGCCTGGCTGACCGCAAGATGCTGCAAACCCTGACCACCAGCGATATTGGCGAACGGGTGGTGCACAAGGTGCTGTCGGAAGGCAGCTACCGCAAGCACACGGAGCGCATCCGCACGCGCCTCGATGGCCTGCGCGCGCGCACCGTGCGCCAGCTTGAGAAAACCGGCATGCGCATTGCCAGCGCACCGCCGGCCGGCATGTTCGTTTGGGTCGATGCGGGACGCGATACCAATATGCTGACCGAAAAGGCCATGGGGCAGGGCTTGCTGCTGGCGCCGGGCAGCCTGTTCTCGCCAAGCCAGCTGCCGTCGCAATTCATGCGGCTGAATATCGCCGCGCTGCAGGCGCCGGAGATCTGGCGTTTCCTGCAGCGCGAGCTGGGGGCTTAGTCTTTCTGCGCCATGGCGACCATCGACAGCGCTGCAGCTTCGGTGGCGGCAGTCAAGCTATCGCGGGCATCCTTGCCGAGCAGCAGCCGCACATCGCTGGATGACAGCTGCTGGCTGGATAGCTGCGCCTTGCCTTGCAGGGCTTTTTGCAGGCTGGCGGCCTGCTTCTCGAAACCAGGGCTGTACTGGATGACGGTCACCGCCTGGCGGTAAGGTTTGGCATTGCTCAGGCGGTCGACCGGAATCCCCATCTGGCCGAGCACACTGCGGAAGCGGCGCGCCATGCCGGTAACGCCGTTGCCGTTGGAGACTTCCAGGCGCGCCATGCGTTGCTGGCTGGCCGGTGCCACCGGCGTCACGGCTTGCGCGGCAGGCTTCGGTTCGGCGGCAGCGATGATTGGTGCCGCGGATTCGACCGGCGCGGCTGCCGGCTCGCCGGCAACGCGGGCTTTCGGCTCGGAGGCGTTGCCGGCGACTTTGATCAGTTCCAGGTGGCTGGCGCTCACGCCTTCCCTGGCCGACGGCAGGGCGGCCAGTGGCTGCGGTTCCTTGCGTGGGGCGCGGGCGGCGCCTGGTGCGGCGGTCTCGGAAAGCAGGGCCATATTTGGCGCGGACTCGGAGGCTGCGGCGACGGCAGTCGCCGCCCCGGCGGACGTCGCCACGACAGAAGGCGCGGCGGCAGCCGGGGCAGGCACGGCTGCCGCCGGCAACAGCGGCGCGGCCGGTTCCGGTGCCACTGGCGCTGCGGCGAGTTGCGGCGCAGCGGCTGCCGGCGACTTGCCCATTGCCGCCTCCGCCAGTTGCAGGTTCTGGAACGCCTTCGGTCCGGCGCCTAGCGCCATGGCCCGGCGCAGTGTCAGTGCGGCGCCGGCATGATCGCCCATCAGAAACTGAACATAACCGAGGTTGGTGTGCGGCTGCGCTTCGCCCGGATAATCTTTGACCAGTGCCGCCAATGCCGTGTGCGCCAGTGTCAGGTCGCCGCGCTGGGCCTCGATCACCGCCACCGCATTGCGCGCTTCAAGCTGGTTGGCATCCAGGGCCAGCGATTGCGCATACGCGCCCAGCGCCAGCGCCAGTTGGCCGCGCTCGTGGTGAAAGCGTGCCAGCCGGTTCCAGCTTGCCGCCTGGTTGCCCGGCATGTCGCCGCGCACCACGGGTTGCAAGGACAGCGGGCGCGGCGCCGGAGGAGCACTGCATGCCGTGAGAAGACCGCATCCGATTGCGGCCAGGGCGATTGGCTTGAGCTTGATCATGGCAATTCCTTTCTAGCCGGCGTCGGCGCCGCCCATGGTTGGCAGCAGGACGCGGTAAATCGAGATAAAGGCAGGCCCCATCAATACCACCAGCAGCGATGGGAAGATGAAGAAGATCAACGGGAATAGCAGTTTCAGTGCAATTTTTGCGGCGGCTTCTTCAGCGCGCTGGCGCCGGCGAGTGCGCAGCTGTTCCGACTGGACGCGCAGCGAATCGGCGATGCTGGTGCCGAATCGTTCGGCCTGGATCAGCATGGCGACCAGGGCATCCACGTCTTCCACTCCGGTGCGCAGCGCCAGGTTGCGCAGCGCGCGCTCCTTGGACAGGCCGGCGCGCAGCTCAAGGGTCACCAGGTTCAGTTCATCGGCCAGGACCGGGCTCTTGATGCCGATTTCTTCGGCCACGCGCAGCAGGGCGGCATCCATTGCCAGGCCGGCTTCCACGCATACCGTCATCAGGTCCAGGGCATCTGGGAAGGATTCGAAGATTTCCAGCTGGCGGCGGTTGACGGCCCAGCGCAGCAGGAAGTTCGGCAAGTAGTAGCCCAGCGCCGCGGCCAACAGCAGCCACAGCATCAGGGCGCCACCGGACAGGCGGGAGCCGGACAGCACCAGCGCGGCATACAGTGCCAGCGGCATGATGATGGCCATCGATGTCTTGGCCGCGAAATACAAGGGACCCATCGAGGCGTGGCGCAGGCCCGCATTCATGAAACGTACGCGCAGCGCCGACTTTTCCCACTCCTCGGTTTGGCCGCCGGACAGCTTGGCGACTGGCGCCAGCCAGGCCGACATGCGCGCCAGCAGGTTGGGATTGATCCGTTCGCGCCGGCGCGGACTGCTTGGCAGGTCGGTGACCTGCTGTAGCCGGCCCTGCACCGGATTGGCGCTGAAGCGCAGCATGATCACATAGGCGGTGCCGAATACCAGCAGGAACACCAGGGCCAGGAAGGCCATTTGCAAGACGCTCATGTCAGTCTCCCGCTAAACGCGAATCCGGATAATCTTGCGCATGACCAGGACGCCAACGAACATCATGGTGAGCGCGGTGGCGACCATCTTCTGGCCGGCAGGGTCGGTGTACAACACGGCCAGGAAGCCCGGGTTGGTGAGCTGGATCATCGCCGCGGCGGCAAACGGCAGCAGGCCCAGCACCCAGGCCGACATGCGCCCCTCGGCCGACAGTACGCGGATCTGTCCCAGCAGCTTGATGCGCTCACGCACGATCTTGCTGATGTTGTCCAGCAGCTCGGCCAGGTTGCCGCCGGTCTCGCGCTGGATCATGACGGCGATCACGAAATAGCGCAGGTCGGTGCTGGGCACGCGGGTAGCCATGTTCATCAGCGCGTCGTTCATCGAGATGCCGAAGTTGACTTCGTCGAACGTGGCTTTGAATTCGTCGGCGATCGGCGCATTCATTTCGTCGCCCACCATCTTCATTGCGGTGGGAAAGGCGTGGCCGGCGCGCAGTGCACGGCCGATCAGGTCAAGGGCATCGGGCAACTGCTGGTCGACCTTGGCCAGGCGCTTGCTCTTGGCCCTGAGCACCGCCAGCAGCGGGACCAACACCGAGAACGCCATCAACGGCAGCACCAGCAGCAGCGGCACCCGCAGGAAGAGCGCCAGGCCGCCAACCAGCACGGGGCAGATAAGCGACAGCACCGCCAGGTCCGACACCGTCCAGGTCATGCCGGATTGCTCCAGCAGCCGGTCCAGCTGGCTGACGCGTGGCATTTGCAGCAGCAGGCGCTGCAACACCGGGCTTTCGCTGAGCAGGCGCTGCTTGATCATCGAGGCGCTTTCGCCGCCGGCATGGCTGCCGGCCGACATCATGCGCAAGCGGCGCGCCACCCGCTCCGCTTCCGGGCCCCTGGCCGAGTTCCAGGTCAGGTACAGGCCCTCGATCAGCAACACCACGGCCACGAAGACCAGGATGCCGGTTGCATAGTAGAGATAGTCCATGGCTCACATCCTTTTCTGGACGGTGGGGTCGAATATGTTGTCGGCCAGGGTGACGCCGAAGGTGCGCAGGCGTTCGCCGAAGCGCGGCCGCACGCCGGTGGCGGAGAAATAGCCTTGCACGGCGCCGTCGGTGCCGAGCCCGGTCTGCTTGAAGCAGAAGATTTCCTGCATGGTGATCATCTCGCCTTCCATGCCCGTGATCTCCTGGATCGACATCACCTTGCGCTTGCCGTCGGTCAGGCGCGCCACCTGCACCACCACGCCGATCGCGGAACTGATCTGCTGGCGCATGGCTTTCACCGGCAGCCCGGCAGCGCCCATGCTGATCATGTTTTCCAGCCGGGTCAGCGCGTCGCGCGGGGTGTTGGCGTGGATGGTGGCCATCGAGCCTTCGTGGCCGGTGTTCATGGCCTGCAGCATGTCCAGCGCTTCGGCGCCGCGCACCTCGCCCAGGATGATGCGGTCGGGACGCATGCGCAGCGCATTGCGCACCAGGGCGCGCTGCGTCACTTCGCCCTTGTTCTCGATATTCGGCGGCCGGGTTTCCAGGCGCACGATATGCGGCTGCTGCAGCTGCAGTTCGGCCGCGTCTTCGATGGTGACGATGCGCTCGCTGTGGCTGATGTAGCCGGAGATCGCGTTGAGCATGGTGGTCTTGCCGGAACCGGTGCCGCCCGAGATCAGGATATTGACCTTGCTCTTGCCCAGCGCCTGCAGGATGGTAGCCATGGCTTCGGTCATCGAGTTGAAACTGATCAGCTCCGCCATGCCCAGCGGATCAGCCGAGAAACGGCGGATCGACAGCACCGGTCCGTCGATGGCCAGCGGCGGGATGATGGCGTTGACGCGCGAGCCGTCCGGCAGCCGCGCATCCACCATCGGGCTCGATTCGTCAATGCGGCGGCCCACACGCGATACGATCTTGTCGATGATTTTCATCAGGTGCGCGTCGTCGTTGAAGGTGACTGCCGTCAGTTCCAGGCAGCCCTTGCGTTCCACATACACCTGGCGCGCTCCGTTGACCAGGATGTCCGACACGTTGGGGTCGGCCAGCAACGGTTCCAGGGGACCGAAGCCCAGCACCTCGTACTGGATGTCGCGCGTCAGGTTGCGCCGTTCGCTGTCGTTGATCACCACCATGTTCTCTTCGAGCAGGCGCTCGACCAGGATCTTCAGCTCGTCGCGGATCTGATCCTGGGTCAGGCGCTGCATGCCTTCCAGGTCGACCCGGTCCAGCAGGGTCTGGTGGATGCGATGCTTGAGCTGCTGGTAGGCGCGGTTATCGATCGCTTCGGACTGGCGCAGGGCGGCGACATTGCCATTGAGCGGCGCGGCGGCGCCGATGCGGTTGCGGAGGTTCTGGGCTGGGATCTGCATGATCGGCTCCATTGGCTGGACTTGGGGGAGCGCGGCTATGCGCGCTGCAGGATTCGGGACAGCCAGCCGCGCGACTCGCTGCTGCTGTCGCCGGCCAGGGTACGCGCCAGGTCCTGCAATGCCTTGGAAATCGGGCTGGTGCGCTGCAACTGCAGGATCGGCACGCCCTGGTTGACCGAGGCGGCAGCTGCTTCATAGTGGTTCGGAATGGTGCGGTACATTTCCATGCCGTAGGCTTGCTCACAGTCGCGCAGGCGGATGTCGCCGTTGTTCGAGTGGCGATTGACGATCAGGTGGATTTTGTCCTTGCGATAGTCAAGCGAACGGAACACCTGCAGCAGCCGCTTGCCGTCGCGGATATACGGCAGTGTGGCCTGCAGGATGGGGAAGATCATGTCGGCCTGGTCGAGGGCCCGCACCGAGACGGCATCCAGGCTGCGGCCGATGTCAAGCAGCACGAAGTCGTAGTGCTGGCGCGCCAGGCGCAGCAAGGCATCGATGTGTTCGGGATGCACATCGTTGGCCTGGGTCGGGTCGTCCGGTGCCGCCAGCACGTGAAAGTTCGGCGTCACCTGCACCATGCTGGAGAACAGCAGCGAGGCGTCGAGGCGGTGCATCTGCTGCGCCACGCTGGCCACGCTGGCGGCCGGGCGCTGGTCGGAGACGAACAGCGAGGCGTCGCCGAACTGCAGGTTGAAGTCGAACAGGGCGACCTTCTTGCCTTCAGCCGCGGCCAGCGTGTAGCCGAGGTTGGCCGCCAGGAAGGTGGCGCCGCTGCCGCCCTTGCAGGAGATGAAGGCCAGCACCTTGCCCAGCGAACGCGCGCCGAAGTTGCGCTTTTCGTCGAGGCGGCGCACGGCCGCCTGCAGCGCGGCACTGTCGATCGGCGACGGCAGCACTTCGCGCACGCCGGCACGCATGGCTTGCAGCAGGAAATCGGGCGTCTGCTGGGTACATGCGACGATGATGGCCATATCGGGGTGCTGCGCGCTCAGGATTTCCAACCGGTCCATGTCATCGCCGCTCAGCAGCGGCTGCGCCACCAGCAGCAGGTCGGGCGCACTGCCGTCGAAGCGCGGCAGCTTGTCCAGCAAGCCTGGCAGCACGTCGACCTGGTCGGCCTGGCTGCGTTCGCGCAGGATACGGGCAATTTCGAACAGTTGCTTATCGTTGCTGGAGATGGCTGTGATCTTCATGGCATCACTCAGTTGGTAAAGCCGAGGCTTTCGGCATAGACGACGGTGGTGGCTTGTGGCATGGCGTTGGCCGGGCGCGCGGTGGTGACGGCGCCGGCTTTGAAAATCAGGGGCTTGTACTCGACGTTCCTGACGGAAACCTCGACGTACATGATGCATTCCGTCGTGCGGGTGGCGTCGTTACAGGCCGACAGGTTGTCGCCGGCATCGAGCGGCACGGCGGTGACTTCATCGACGCCGTTCGCACGCAGGTAGCGGATGAAGATATTGGCGCTGGTGATCTCAGGGCCGCCCGGCAGGGTAGCGGCGCCGAACAGGGCGAAGCTCTTGATGGCGGCGCTGTCAGAGACCCAGCGCACGGTCGCTTCGCGGGCGCCGCGGCGGCTGATTTCCTGCATGGTGTTATAGACGAACATCATGCGGCCGAATTCGAAGATGCCGTAGATGAAGGCAAGTAGCAAGCTGCCGATGATGGCGAATTCCACGATCGCAGCGCCGCTCTGGCGCTTCAGGCAGGAATAGCGAGCCGGGTTTCGCATGGCATCCTCACAGCATGTAGCGCATGGTGGTGCGCGGGGTCAGGTTGATGACGCGGACCGAATTGCCGATCAGCGGGACGGTCTGGCCAACATTGACGGCGTAGCCGGTGATCTCGACCCGCACGCCGCCCGGCGCGGTGCCGTCGACGCAGGCGCTGTCGTTGTACGAGGCATCCAGGCAGGTGACCACCACATTGCTGCGGGCGAATCCTGGCACCTTGGCGGCGCTGGCGGCGGCCACCACGATGTCCTTGGCGGTGCTGACGGAGCTCGAATTGATGCTGGCGATCTTGGCCACGCTCATGTAGCGGGCGCCGTCGCGGGTGGCCTTGCTGAGGGCATCGTAATAGGCGAAGGCGCGGCCGAGCTCCCAGGTGCCTGCCAGCAGCAGGAACAGGATCGATGCCACTAGTCCGAATTCGACCAGGGCGGCGCCGGATTGCTTGGTGTATGGGCGGGTGCGCATGGCGTTCACTTGTATAGTTTGACTTCAGCGGTGGGCACCGGCTCCAGCAGGCCGGTGAACTCGACATTGAGGCGCTTGGGGGTGCTGGAAAAGTCGGCTTTCTTCTGCATGAAGAACTTGCCGATGCCGACCACGTTCATCACGCCGCAGGCGCCGCTGCCTACCGGCGGGGTGCGGCAGTCGATCAGCACGATGTTCAGGACGCGGCGGTTCTCCACGCCCGGCCGGCCGGCCGGAGCCTGGAAGAACGGGCCGCCGGACTGGTTGTAAGGGGCTGGATTGCTGCTGGTGTACCCGGCACCGACAGTGTTCGGATAGGGGTTGGCGCCGCTCTCGTTGAAGTAGGACCCGCTAGCCAGTGGGCCATACATATTGCTGCTGCCTTGAGTGCTGTTGGCTTGCGCAACGCTGACCGGCGTAGTCCCGTCCGCCTGGATGGCGGGCGTGTAGGACCACAGCACGCCATGCCCGGCATAGTCGGCAAGCTGGCCGGCGATGCCGCTGCGCGTATAGGGCGCCGATGGCCAGATGTCGCTGCCAGTCACTTCATGGGGCAGACCGTATTTGGGCAGGTAAAGGCCGCTACTGGCGGTCCAGGTACTGACCGAGTGCTGGCTTGGCAGGGTATCGCCTGCGGTATCCTGCCAATTGGTGGGGGCGGTGTTGTTGCCGCCGCAGGGAGCTGCTCCGGCGCAGTCGAACTCCTTGATGTTGATGTCCGGCGGAGCGCTGGCGGGGTCGCACTTGGAGCCGCCGGAGTAGTCGTTGAAGCGCGAGTTGAGCGCCTTGTCCAGCGAGGCGGTCACGCCGGTATTGGTGTACACCTGGCCGATCCCGGATGGCAGCACGGCGCTATTGCCGACGCACATGAAGGGCGCCGTGATGTTGGCCGAGGAGTTGGCCGGGTTGCAGGCATTGGGCGGGGCGTTGACCGGATTGATCTGGTAAGGGTCGGAGCTGGCGCCGCCCAGCGAACCCAGTTCGAACACGTTGTACGACATGCCGCGGCGGAAGCCGTATTCGACGATTTCCGTGAAGCTGCTGTAGTTGTAGCTGGCGGTGCGGCGCGTGGGGTCAATGGCGCAGATGCCGATCGGCGTCACGGTGGTGACGAAGCGGCCCGCCACCGCCCGGCCGTAGGTGGAGGTGCTGTTGTTGCCGGCAATGCGCATCAGCCAGGTGTTAATGGTCTGCGCCGTGCCGCTCGCACCGCCATCCCGGGTGTCGACCTCGACGAAGGTGCGGCCGGTGGCATTGCCCAGGCTTTGCGCCAGCGTGTACCAGGGGCCGTCCGGGCCGGCGGCGAAGCGGAAGTTGGCGTCCTGCAGCGTGAGCGTGCTGCCGAAGTCGTAACGGTTCTTCAGCGCCAGCGCCTTGCCGGAAGCGACCGCCTTGTTCAGGCCCGCATCGGAATTGTCCAGGTCCTTGCCGGCGGCCAGGGCCGCGGCATCGGCCATGTTTTGCAGCTCGGTCTTGACGATGTACAGGTGCCCCAGGTCCAGCACCAGGCCGCTGACCGGAATCAGTACGAGCATGAGCAACAGGCCAGACATCACGGCGACTGCGCCGCGCTGCTGGTAATGCCTGGAAAGGTGCTGGACCATGGCAGTCTCCTAGCGGCCGACGCCGATCAAGAAGCTATTGGCGTTTTTCTCGGGCGCCTTGAACGACTTCTGGTACTGGTCGTAGCCCGACTTGGCGGCGACGCCGTCGATGCCGCCAGGCACCTTGGTGTTGCGGTCGGCGCCGGGGTTGAGGACTTGCGCGGTGCGCAGATCGGTGGCCGCCATGCCCAGGTTGCGGTCAACATGGGGCGTTGGCGCCATGCAGGCAACCAAGGTCATGGGCACCAGGGCGGCGCGCAGGAAGTTACGGTTCATGATGGCCTCCTAGTTCAAGTCAAAACCGCCGGCCGGCTGGCCTGGCTTCTGGGATTTATCCTGGCGCTGCGGCGGCTCGCCTTCCATCTTGCCCATGAAGATGCGTGCCGCGCGGCTCGGATCGGTCACGTTCGATGTCGGCAAGTTGTTGGCAAAGTCGGGTGGCAGCGGTTTCACCAGGCGCGGCGTGATCACGAATACCAGCTCGGTGCGGTCGGTCTGGAAGTCGTTGGAGCGGAACAGGGCGCCCAGCACGGGAATTTCGCCCAGGCCCGGCACGGCCTTGATATTGTTGGTCGAGTTGTTCTTGATCAGGCCCCCGATGGCGAAGCTCTGGCCGTCGAACAGCTGCACCGTGGTGGCGGCGCGGCGCGTGGTGAACGAAGGCAGGATGGCGGTGCCGTTGATGCCGGACGCCGAAATGCCGACGCCCTCCTTGTTCAACTCCGATACTTCCGGCGCCACTTTCAGGTTGATGCGGCCGTCGCCCAGCACGGTCGGGGTGAAGCGCACGGCAACGCCGAATTCTTTCTCTTCCAGCGTGATGCGGGTGAAGCCGCCGCCGTCCGGCGTCGAGGCCACCGGAATGAAGATCTTGCCGCCGGCCAGGAAGCTGGCTTCCTGCCCGCTGATGGCCATCAGGTTCGGCTCGGCCAGCATTTTCACCAGGCCGTCGCGCTTTTGCGCATCGACCGAAAAGAAGGTGCCGTTGCTCTTGGTCCCGTTGAGCAGGGATGGATTGCCGCTCAACAGGTTGGACAGCAAGGTGTAGGTCCAGCTGCCGGTGGCGTGGCTGATGCCGAAGCTGGCGCCGAGCTGGTCGACCAGGGTCTTCGACACTTCGGCCACTTTCACCTCCAGCATCACCTGCTGCGGCGCGGCGATGGTCAGCATGTTGATGACCTTGAGCGACATGCCGCCTTCACCAGTCACCACCGGCTGCGTGCTGGCGCCGGCGGGGGCGGACGCGCCGCTGCCGGGGCCGCCGCTGCTGGTGGGGCGCTGGCGCGTGACGAAGGCATTCGCCATCTGCAGCACGTGCTCGGCCATCACCACGTCCGGCACGGTGCCGCTGACCATGATCGAGTCGGCGGCCGCGCTCACCTTGACCATGCCGGCCTGGCCGGTCAGCTTGTCGATGCCGGCCTGCAGGGTGGCGGTGTCGGCGCTGACGGTCAGGTCGGCAATCACGGTGTCGCCGGTTTTTTGCCACACGATCAGGTTGGTGGTGCCGACGCTGCGGCCCAGCATATACACTTCACGCGGATTGAGCAGGATCACGTCGGCCACGCGCGCGTCGCCCACCGCCACCCGCGCCGCCGGATGCTGCAGGCGCACGATGCTGGACTTGCCTTCTGCCAGCTGCATGGCGGGCGCCAGCTCGGTGCGGCCTTCCGGCATGGCGGCCGGCAGCGCGGCGTCGGCTTTCCTGGCGGGCGCCTTGCCCTTCGCCGTCGCCTTGGGCTGTTGCGCGGCGACGGCCGCTTCGGCAGCCACCTGGGCGGCGGCCGGCGTGAGCATGGCGGGCCAGACCAGCAGGGCGCCCAGGATGCTCGGTACAGCGGTGCTTATCCTTTTCATGAGTAGCTCCGTATCAGAATTGTTGGCTGCTGCGGTCCAGACCTTTGATCATTTCCACTTTCACGCCGGGTGGCGGCACGTTGGCCACTTTGCGTACCGGCGCCGGCCTGGGGGCAGGGGCGGCGGCCGCCACTTTCGGCGCCGGCGCCGGCGCCGCGGCCCCCAGCAGGGTGGTCTTGGTGGCGCCGCTGGTCAGCGCCGGGTTCGGGTCGACCTGATTGCGCAGCACCAGCGACAGGCTGCCCACGCTGCGTGCCAAGTCCAGCTTTTCCACTTGTTCGGGCGTCAGTTCCAGCGTCACCGCGTTGACGACCTTGGGCTTGGTCTCGTCGCGCGAGGATTCCTGCGCCACGGCCAGCACCAGGATGCGCCCCAGCACGATCTTGGAGATGGTCGGGTCCTTGGTCTGGCTGCGCTGGCCTTCTTCCTGGGTGTTGACCAGGATGTCGACGTAGTTGCCCGGCAGGGCGAAACCGGCCACGCCCACCACGTCGTTGACGCGCACGGTCATGGCCCGCTTGCCTTCGGCCACCACGGCCGACAGTCCGCCCTGGGTGCCCGGTGGCGCCAGCTTGGCTTCCAGGATCGGTTCGCCGCGCGTGATGCTGGTGCGCGTGACGCGCGATTCCAGGGCCTTGTCGTCCTTGATGGCGCCGGGCGGCTGCGCCGAGGCCGGCCAGTCCACCAGGCGCACCATGTCGGGCGTGATGCGCGCGCCCAGGCTGATATCGACCTGCGCCACGGCCACCTTGGCCGTATTGCCGGTGGCTTGCGCGTTGATCCAGCGCGCCGCCACCACCACAGCCACGAAGGCCAGCGCGATGGCCACCACCATCATGATCATTGCACGTGTATTCCTCATGATTTTCCCCTTGCGTCAGACGGATGCAAAATAGTTGTTCCAGGCCCACTCAAGCGATGCAATGTCGAGCGTGGGAAGGCGTCCCTCATAGGCGGCCAGGTCGCGCAACTGCGATACCAGGTCGCGTGGATAGCAGGCCATCAGCGGCCGTTCGTGCGTATGGTGCCGGCGCATCAGCCAGGCGAAGCTCTCGGCGTCGAACGGCACCTTGTAGCGCTGGCACACCTGGCGGCACACGGTTTCGTACTGCTCCGGGTTGAGCGGGCCGACATGGATCTTGTAGCCCAGGCGGCGCAGGAAGGAACCGTCGGCCAGCGCGTCGGGCGGCAGGTTGGAGGAAAAGATCACCACCACGTCGAACGGCACCGGGAACTTGTAGCCGTTCTGCAGCGACAGGTAGTCGACCTGGCGGTCCATCGGCACGATCCAGCGGTTCATCAGCTCGACCGGCGAGCAGCGCTGGCGCCCCAGGTCGTCGATGATGAAGATGCCGCCATTGGCTTTCATGTGCGGCGGCGCCTGGTACAGGCGGCTCGCCGGGTCGAAGCGCAGGTCCAGCGCTTCCAGGGTCAGCTCGCCGCCGGTGATCACGGCGGGGCGCTGGCTGCGCACCCAGCGCTGGTCGCGCGGGGTGCGGCGGTCGAACAGCGTGCCCGGTGGGGCATGGTCCTCGATGGCAGTGTGCACCACCGGGTCGAAGACCGGGATGATGTCGCCATCGACCAGCAGCGCATGCGGCACTGCGATCTGTCCCTGCAGCAGGCCGTTCAGGCGCTCTGCCAGGTAGGTTTTGCCGCTGCCGGCCGGACCGTGGATAAAAATGGCGCGGCCACTGTTCATGGCCGCGCCCAACTGGTCAAGCACTGCAGGGCTGGCGACGATGCCATCGAACGTTTTGCGGATGTGTTCGCGCTTGACGTGCATCTGCGCCACGCTATGGGCGCGCACGCGTTCGGCATAGTCGCTAAAGGTTACCGGGGCGGCGCCGGCATAGGCGTCGCGGCGCACGAACTCCGCGGCGCGGGCGCGGCCCGTGTCGGTCAGGTTGTAGACGATGTCGGCATCGGTGTTGCTGACGCCGCGGCGCGCCATCTCCATCAGTTTTTCGGTGCGCATGAAGCCCAGCACCGGGTCCAGCACCGAGGGCGGCAGCTTCAGGTGGCCGGCCAGTTCATTGAGCTTGATCTGGCCGCGCTGGTACAAGACCTTGCTGGCCAGTTCCACCAGCAGCAGGAAGGGCAGCCCGGTGTCTTCCACCGTGCGCGGGGCGGGAACGCGCAGCGGGTCGTCAGCCCAGGAGCGCTTGCTTGGTTCTTCAAAATCGGCAGGCATGGCGGACCTCTCTCAAAATACCATTGGCAGGATGCGGTATTTCACGCGGCGCATGTACAGCAGATACGCGCTGTCGCGCGACAGGAAGCGTTCTTCGCGCAGCAGGCGCGCCACCAGCAGCAGCGAGGCAAGCAGGCAGGTGGCGATATTGCCGATGCTGGTGTTGGACAGGACATAGCCCGCATAGCTGAGCAGGTAGCTGGCGTACAGCGGATGGCGTATCCAGCGGTACAGGCCGGTGGTCTTGATCTCGCGGCGCGCCGCCACCAGGCCAAAGCTGCGATTGAGCGACAGCAGGCCGCCGATCTGCAGCAGCACCCCCAGCACGATCAGCGCGCGGGCGGCAGGCAGCAGGCTTTCGCCGCTGGGGGCAAAGAAGAAGGGCGCAGCCGTCGAGGCAATGGCCAGCGCCCAGTCCAGCGGCGAGTGCGATACGGCAGCCGGTTCCGAGCGCAGCATGAACAGCAGCGCCACCAGGGTTTCCGAGGCCACGAACAGCAGGTAAGTCCAGTCGCCGGTGGCGTTGAAGGCGCGCGCGTGGGCCACCGAGAACAGCAGCCAGATGCTGGCCAGCGCGGCCGTGGCCAGCCAGTTGACGGCGCGTGCGCCCAGGATGGGGTTGGCATTCATAGCAGGCTCCAGCCGAAGTAACGGGTCAGCAACAGGTAGCCCGCCGTGCCGCTGGCAATGGCTACCGCGTAGGGCAACTGGCCGGTGGCCGCCGGCGGGGCGTCGATGCGGGCGCTGCCGCCGGCGATGCCGCGCAGCACGCTGCCCAGCACCATCACCTTGACGTTGGCGCCGACCTTGCGCAGGCTTCCCTGGAACAGCGACACCAGCAGGGCCAGCACACCGCCGGCCAGCACGCTGGCCAGGCCCGCGCCCACGATGTCGAGTGGTCCGAGGAAAGTGCCGATCATGGCCAGCAGCTTGACGTCGCCGGCGCCCAGCGCGCCCAGCGCGTACATCGGCAGCAGCAGCAGCAGGCCCAGCGCCATGCCGGCGCCGCCTTGCAGCAGGCCCAGCGCGCCGAACGGTTCACTGAACAGGCCAGCGCCCGGGGTCACGGTCGCCTGCAGCGCCAGCCCGGCCAGCATGCCCAGCAGTACCAGCGTGTTGGGGATGCGGCGGCTGCGCACGTCGCAGGCCACGGCCGCTGCCAGCAGGCAGGCCAGCAGCACGGCAGGCAGCAGCAGGCGGCTATCGGCGCTCATGCTGCGCTCCTTTGCAGCAGCTTGCCGCACAAGGTCCAGATCAGCCAGGCGCCCAGGGCGCCGATGTAGCCGTCGAGCGCGTAGTGCCAGCCAAGGTGCACCGAGCCGAGCTGGATCAGCACGGCGAAGGCGGTGAGCGCGATGCCGGCGATGTGGTTCAGGCGCCAGCCGAGCAGGGCCAGCAGCACCGAGCTGGCCACATGCATGCTGGGCATGGCGGAAATGCTGAGGGCATTGGTGCCGCGATGCGTCGCATAGTCTTGCCACAGCGTGTCTTGCACTTGCAGCGCCATCACCGGGATCACGTCATTGGCTTCACGCAGGTAATGCATCAGGCCGGCGAAGGGATCGGCGCCCGCCACGACGAAGCCGTAATAGCAGGGACCGACGGAAGAGAACAGCATCGCCATCACGTTGCCCAGCAAGCTCCAGCTCAGGACGAAGCTCAGCATGAACTGCATGCGCAGCTGGCGCCGTTCCAGGTTGAACGCCAGCCAGTAAACCGTGGCCAGCATGAAGAAGAACCACAGGTGGTAATTGAAGTTGAGGAAAGCCGTCATGGCAGGGCTGCCGAACACGGGCTGCAGCAGCTCCCATGGTTGCACGCCGCCATGCAGCCAGGCGTCGGCGGCGGCGATGCGGGCGTCCCAGGCAAAAGGCTGGACCAGGGGCACGGCGGCTTTCAGCACGGTGAAGCTGGCGCTGAACAGCGGCATCATGCCCAGTACCGGTGCCGCAAACAGCAGGCGTTCGCGCGTCAGATAGGCGCATAGGTGCTGCTTCAGATAGCGCACTAAGTGCTCCGGGCGCTTGAAAATCATGACGTAGATGGCGTAACCGCATAGTGCAAACACCAGGCCCATCGCGAGGGTGGCGATATAGCCTTCCAGCTGCAAGTTGTGGCGGAACTTCTCCGGATGGGCCGCGCACAGTGCGCAGGCTGCGGCCAGTTGTATGCCGACGATGGCCAGTAGCAAGCCGTGTTCGCGCAGCAGGGCACGCGGCAGACTGGGGCGGGTCGCAATGCGTTGGGTAAGGACTGCGCTCATGATGTGGCCGCCAAGACTTGGGATTTAACAAAATTGAACAGGGAAAGCAGCTCGGTGCCAGCCTTGCTGACGCCGACCACGATTACCGTGGCAATCAGTCCAGCGAGCAGTGCGTATTCGATTGCCGAGACACCAGAGTCGTTGCGGAGGAAGCGTAAGAATGGAGTTTTCACGATCGACCTCCAGAATGAAGCCGTCCGGGGGAGGCAGGGGGGGGAACCTCGCCCCGGACGCAGGCACGGGAATTAGCCGTTAGCGGTAGTCAATGCGGTCCCGATCTTGTCGAAGGTCTTGTCGAGCTCCGTGCCGATCAGTTTGACGGCGGCGATGATCACGACAGCGATCAGGGCAGCGATCAGGCCGTATTCGATGGCGGTCACGCCGTCTTCGTCTCGGATGAATTTTTGAATGGCTTTCATGATGATTCCTTTCAGGACTGAGTTATGAACTGCACCAAAGTGTTTGCAGCTGCACGGAGCGAGCCCGCGTCACCTGCCTTGTCCAAGCGCGAGAAGCACAATGATGCCGACGACAACTGCCAGTGAGGCTACAAGCACATATTCGTATAACGCCCGGCCATCTTCCTCGGCGATGAAGCTTGCGATGTGGGGTGGCAGGAATCGGTCACGCATTCTGTGCTCCGGACATGGTTGTGTTGGCCTTGCCTGGTTCTAGTCTCAGCCGACATTGTGTGCCGTGCTGATGAGTTCACTTTAGGCGCATCCGTGTTGAGTTCCATCAAACATCTGTCCTGTTATGGATGGGATAGAAGTCCTTTTTTTGCGTGACAAAGCGTGACATTTGTCCCGGTTCAATGAAGATGTATTACTGGAAATATTTTCGGCACCCCTGCCGCTAGTGGGCAAGGGGCGAAGGGGACGCTACAGGTCGGCCTGGTCGAGCCTGTGCTTGGTGGCGAACACGTACAGGTCCAGGCGGTTGGACACGCCCAGCTTGTGGTAGATGGCGGTCAGATGGTTGCGCAAAGTGTGCTCGGAAATAAACAACTGTTGCGCCAATGCCTTGTTGACCGCCCCCCCGCCAGTGGCGATCAGGCTGCAGATACGCCGCTCCTTGGCGGTCAGCTGGGCAATCTTGTCCAGTTCCGGGTCTTGCCGCCGCGCCGCTTGCGGGTTGCGCATGGCTTCGAACACGCGGCTGAGCATGACGCCATCGAGCCACAGCTCGCCGCCATGCACTTTCTCGATGGCTTTCAGCACCACCTCGGCCGGCTCGTCCTTGCTGACCACGCCGCGCGCGCCCAGCATCACCGCGCGGTCCAGCAGTTCGCGGTCGCGCGTGCCCGTCAGTACCAGCACCCGCGCGCCATGGCAGCCGGCCAGCAGGCGCGGCATGATGTCCAGCGAACAGGTGCCGCCCAGGTCGATGTCCAGCAGGATCACGTCCGGCAGCACTTCAGGCGCCATGGCCAGCGCGCTGTCGCAGTCGCGCGCGGTGCCGACCACCAGCATATTCAAGGCTTCGCTTTCGATCAGCTTGCCAAGGCCCCAGAGCAGGGTCTTGTGGTCGTCGACCAGCATGATGCGGATACGTTTATCGGCTTGCCCCATACTCACCTCACACCGGGATCACGATTTGTACTGCAGTGTTGTTCTGGCGGCCGCGCTGCACGCGCGCTTCGCCGCCCAGCGCGGCGGCGCGTTCTGCGATTGAGCTTGGTGTAAAGTCTAGCACCGGCTGGCCCGAACATTCGTTCTCGATCCGCACTGTCAGCTGGCCGGCGGTGCACGCCAGTTCGATATAGCCGTTGCGCGCTGTTGTATGTTTGCAGATATTGCTCATGCCTTCGTTGACGATCTGGAAGACTTCGGCCGCCAGCCGGTCGCTCATATGCAATTCGCCCTTGGTGTCGACATTGATGTGCACGTCGTAGAACTGGCGCAGCTGCGCCGCTTGCCGGCGCAGGGCAATCAGCAATTCCGGTTCCTTCATTTCCAGCCCGCCGCGCAGGCTCTTGGCATAGTTGCGCAGGTCGCGCACCACCTGTGAGGTGACGTCGAGCAGGTTGTCCAGGTCCGGCACCAGCGGGTTGCCGGGATCGGCTTTCAGGCGGATGCCCGACACGCCATGGCGCAGCCCGATATAGGGCTGGATCGTGGTGTCATGCAAGTCGCGGGCGATACGCTCGCGCTCGCGCAACACCGCTTCCGATGCCATGCGGTCCAGCAGTTCAATGTTCTCGATCACGGGGAAGGCCTGGGCGGCGATCTGCAGCAGGAATAGCGCGTCCGACTTGTGGAAGTGGTGGCGCTGCGACACCACGATCAGGCGCCCGGAGCCGCGCCGCAGCGGCAGCGGCACCGCGATCAGCGACAGCGCGTCCAGCAGCTCGGCCAGGGTCTCGCCGGCCTCGGCGTCTTCGTCGACCCAGCGCTGGTGTTCGCTGTCATAGCTCTTGATCTGCAGCTGGCGGCGCAGCCAGGCGCCGCGCGGCTGGCGCAGCAGCAGGATGGCGTCTTCGCCGCACACCAGGAGCGGGGCGGCGGCATCGGGCGCCAGGTTGCTGGCGTGGATCGGGCGCCCGGCATTGGCTGAACTGGCCGCGCGCAGGGTCCAGCTGGCGGCGCCGTTATCGTGCATCAGCAGGATGCAGCTGTGGGCATGGTAGAACTGGCGCGTCTGCTCCAGCACGGAACTGATGGTGCGGTCGACCCCGAAGCGCGGATTGGACATCTGGCTCACCGCGTGCAGCAGGGCCATGCGCTGGCGCTGGATCATGGCCATGCCGCCCCAGTGCGCGATCATGTAGCCGAGCGCCAGCAGGAAGGTGGCTCGCAGCATGGCCACCGCCATCTCCGCCTGGCTATGGGTGAACAGCGAGGTCAGGGCAAACGCCAGCGAGGCAGCGATGGTGATGCGCGCGCCTTCCTCGAAGCCGTGGCTGAAGGCCGAAGTCAGGATGGCAAAGAAAAACAGCAGGAAATAGAAGCTGGAATCGCCGCCCGTGACGTAGACCATCAGGGTGAACCAGCCGACGTCGAGCCAGTGCACCAGCTTGCTGCGCACCAGGATTGCGCGGTTGGCCAGCAAGAGCAGGGTCAGGCTTTGCAGCAGGTAGGCCAGGAATACGCCCAGCGACACCACGTCGACGCGTCCGGCCGGCTCCACCACCAGGGTGAACAGGCAGGCCACGGCCAATACCAGGCGCATCCAGCGCACCATGGAGGCGTCCGAAGTATCCTTCGGCAGGGTCGCGTGCAGCAGGCCTTCGTTGATCACAGTCTCTCCGGCGCGTGGTTGTTACCATGCTAAGAGAACCATAAGTCCTTGTCCACAACAAGGTTGTATTTTTGAAACGTTGCCGGGACTTGAAACCGGACAAGGCGGCCCCATATGGGCGGTTCCGAAGTTCCTTACAAGACTATTGAGGTAAAAATGGCAGAAAACAAGCAAACCATGGGGTTCCAGGCGGAAGTCAAACAGCTTCTGCAATTGATGATCCACTCGCTGTACTCGAACAAGGAAATCTTCCTGCGCGAGCTGGTCTCGAATGCTTCCGATGCGGCCGACAAGCTGCGTTTTGAGGCGATCAACAACGATGCCCTGTATGGCAACGACCACGAACTGAAAATCCGCGTCAGTTTCGACAAGCAGGCGCGCACCATCACCATTTCCGACAACGGCATCGGCATGAGCCGCGACGAGGCGATTTCCCACCTCGGCACCATCGCCAAGTCGGGCACCAAGGAATTCTTCGGCAAGCTGTCCGGCGACCAGCAGAAGGACGCCGCCCTGATCGGCCAGTTCGGCGTCGGCTTCTACTCCGGCTTCATCGTGGCCGACAAGATCACGGTCGAATCGCGCCGCGCCGGCCTCGATGCCTCCGCAGGCGTGCGCTGGGAGTCGGCCGGCGAGGGCGACTACTCGATCGAGCAGATCGAGAAGACCGGCCGCGGCACCGACATCATCCTGCACCTGCGCGAAGGCGAGGACGAACTGTTGTCGAGCTGGAAACTGAAGTCCATCATCCGCAAGTACTCCGACCACATTTCGCTGCCGATCCAGATGCAGAAGGAAGAGTGGGACGAAGAGAAGAAGGAAACCGTCCTGAAGGACGAGCTGGAAACCATCAACCAGGCCAGCGCCCTGTGGGCCCGCTCCAAGAGCGACATCACCCAGGAGCAGTACGAGGAGTTCTACAAGCACGTCTCGCACGACTTCGGCGCGCCGCTGGCTTATACCCACAACCGGGTGGAAGGCCGCAGCGAGTACACCCAGCTGCTGTACATCCCGGCCAAGGCCCCGTTCGACCTGTGGGACCGCAACAAACGCGGCGGCATCAAGCTGTATGTCAAGCGCGTGTTCATCATGGACGACGCCGAGCAGCTGATGCCGACCTACCTGCGCTTTGTGAAAGGCGTGATCGACTCGGCCGACCTGCCGCTGAACGTGTCGCGTGAAATTCTGCAGGAGTCGCGCGACGTGAAGGCGATCCGTGAAGGCTCGACCAAGCGCGTGCTGGGCATGCTGGAAGAACTGGCCAATGCCGACGAGCAGGAAAAGAAGGACAAGTACGCTACCTTCTGGAGCGAATTCGGCCAGGTGCTGAAAGAGGGCGTCGGCGAAGACTTCGCCAACAAGGAGCGCCTGGCCAAGCTGCTGCGCTTTGCCTCGACCCATAACGACAGCGAGTTGCAGGACGTGTCGCTGGAAGCCTACGTCGGCCGCATGAAGGAAGGCCAGGACAAGATTTACTACGTCACTGCCGACAGCTACGCCGCCGCCAGGAACTCGCCGCACCTGGAAATCTTCCGCAAGAAGGGCGTCGAAGTGCTGCAGCTGGCCGACCGGGTCGATGAATGGATGCTGTCCTTCCTGAACGACTTCGAAGGCAAGGAACTGCATTCGGTGGCCAAGGGCGGCCTGGACCTGGGCAAGCTGGAGGACGAGGCGGAGAAGAAGGAACACGCCGAGACCGAAAGCCAGTACCAGGAACTGGTCGGCAAGATGAAGGAAGCGCTGGCTGACAAGGCCAAGGAAGTGCGCGTCACCTTCCGCCTGACCGATTCGCCGGCCTGCCTGGTGGCCGACGAGCATGAACTGTCGGGCAACCTGCTGCGCATGCTGAAGGCGGCCGGCCAGGCCGCGCCGGAGTCCAAGCCTATCCTGGAAATCAACCCGCAGCACCCGCTGGTCACGCGCCTGAAGTACGAAGACACCGCCGGCGACAAGTTCAAGGACTGGGCCCACATCCTGTTCGACCAGGCTCTGCTGGCCGAAGGCGGCACCCTGGCCGACCCGGCTTCCTTCGTCAAGCGCATGAACGAAATGCTGTTGTCAAAATAAACACCGGAAAGGGACGACTGGTTAGATTTGGTGAGACTTTAGCTACTTGTCAAACGGCATAATCAAAGCAAGCCCGCCTTCGCGAGGATTGCATGACGGAAGTTCGCAAGCAGCGCATTCTCATCGTTGACGACCAGAGCGTCCACACCGTGGCGTTATGCGATGTATTACGCCAGTACCAGTTCGATGCCGAAGGCTGCTCCAGCGCTGAGTCAGCGCTGGAGTTGTTGCGCACCAAGTCGTTTGACCTGATGCTGTCCGACCTGAACATGCCGGGCATGGATGGCATCGGCCTGGTCAAGGAAGCGCTGCAGCTCGACCCCGACCTGGCCTGCATCATCATGACCGGCGAAGGCAGCATCGCCACCGCGGTGCGCGCCATGCAGGGCGGCGCCCTCGATTACATCGTCAAACCCTTCAAGGCCTCTTCGCTGCTGCCGGTGCTGGCGCGGGCCCAGGCCACGCGCGCCCTGCGCCTGGCCAACGCCGAGCTGGAACGCCAGCTGCGCCAGAACGTGATGGAACTGGCGGAAGCCAACCACCGGCTGGAGCAGGCCCGTACTGCAGCCGAGCATGCCAACGCGGAAAAATCGCGCTTCCTGTCGAATATGAGCCACGAGCTGCGCACGCCGCTCAACGGCATCCTCGGTTTCGCGCAAATCCTGGCGGCCGACAAGCTGCCGGCCACCCAGCTGGAAAAGCAGCGTTTCGCCCGCAATATCGTGCAATCGGGCCAGCACCTGCTCAAGCTGGTCAACGAAATCCTCGACCTGGCGCGCATCGAAGCAGGCAAGGTGCCGCTGGCCCTGGAAGCGGTGGACTTGCCGACGGTGTTGCAGGAATGCCGCATGATGGTGACGCCGCTGGCCGCCAAGCGCGATATCAGCCTCGGTTTCGGCGAGGTGCCGGAACGGCGCCTGAGCGCCGACCGCACCCGCCTGGTGCAGGTGCTGATCAACCTGCTGTCCAACGCCATCAAGTACAACCACGAACAGGGCCGTGTCGCGGTGGCCTGCACTGAAGCGGAAGGCAGCCGCTTGCGCATTTCCGTCAGCGACACCGGGCCGGGGCTGGAACCGGACCAGGTACAGCACATTTTCCAGCCTTTCCACCGCCTCGGACGCGACGAAGAGGAGGAGGGCAGCGGCCTTGGCCTGGCCCTCACCCGGCGCGTGGTCGAGGCCATGCAAGGCGCCATCGGCGTCGAGAGCCAGCCGGGCCAGGGCAGCACCTTCTGGGTGGAGTTGCCGCTGGCGCCGGAAACTACCCAACAGGTGCACCATGCGTAGCCGAACCATGCAAGTTCTTGCCGTGTTGTTTATCGTGCTGGCGCTGGGCGTCGCCTGGCTGTGGCAACAGCAGCGGCGGCCGGCGCGGCCGGCGCAGGCGCTGGTGATCGCGGCCAATACCGAATATGTCGGCACCTGCGCGGTGGTGGCGGCGCAGCAGCGCGGCTTCTTCGCCGAACAGGGGTTGCAGGTCAAGGTACTGCCTTTCTCAAGCGGCAAGGCGTCGATGCAGGCGGTGGTCGACGGCAAGGCCGATGTCGGCACCGTGGCCGATATCCCGATCGTGTTTGCCGCCATGGATGGCGTGCCGGTCAAGGTGCTGGCGACCTTTTTCCGCACCGGCAAGGACCACGGCATCATCGGCCGCCGCGACCATGGCGTGATCACGCCGGCCAGCCTGAAGGGCAAGCGCATCGGCGTCACCCAGGGCACCTCGGGCCAGTTCACGCTCGATGTATTCCTGAACTGGCAGCGCATGGACGGCAGCGAAGTGACTATGGTCAATTACAAGCCGGAAGAACTGGGCCAGGCGCTGCAGCGCGGCGAGGTCGACGCCGTGGCCGGCTGGGAACCCTTCCTCGGCGCCATGCGCAAGCAACTGGGCGATACCGCGGTGAGCTTCTCCGGCGAACAGGCTTACGAAAGCATCTACAACCTGGTCTCACTGCAGCGTTTCACCGGCGAGCGGGCGGCCGTCATCCCGCGCCTGTTGCAAGCCATCGAGCAGGGCTCGGACTGGTGCGAAAAGACGCCGCAGGAGGCGCAGCCGCTGCTGCCGGCGACCGCCAAGCTGAACCGCGACGAAGTGCTGGCGGCCTGGCCCACCTACCACTTCGGCCTGGAACTCGACCAGTCGCTGTTGCTGGCCTTTGAGGACCGGGCCCGCTGGGCCATCCGCAACCGCCTGGCCAATTCGCGCGAAGTGCCGAATTTCCTCGACAATGTGTATCTGGAAGGATTGGGCGAGGTGCGGCCTACTGCCGTCACCGTCATCCACTAAACCACCATGAAAATCATCACCCGCCTGAAGTGGGCCCAGTGGCTCTGCGTGGCAGGCGTGGCGCTGGCCATCATGCTGATGATCGGCGCCACGCGCCAGGTCAGGCAGGAATTGCAGCGCAACGAGCGTGCCGGTGAAATCGTCAGCGGCGTCGTGGCGCTGCGCTACCTGTCGCTTGAATACGCACAGACCCAGGAGCGGCGCTCGCACGTGCAATGGCAGCTGCGCAAGGATTCGCTGCAGGGCTTGCTGCTGCGCGACGACTTGTTCCGCGAAGCGGAAGAAGCCCAGCTGCTGCACGACCTGCAGGAAAACCTGCCGCTGCTGGCGCGCCACTTTTCCGAACTGCTGCTGGTGCGGCAGGAACTGCAGGCCACGCCGGAGCGCGCCGAAGTGCTGCACCTGCTGGAAGCGCGCCTGTTCGGCCAGCTGATGTCGCGCACCCAGGACATGATCCGGGACGCGGAGGAACTGGCGCGGCGCAGCCGCCAGGGCGTGCTGAAGGCGCAGCAGCATGCGTCGGCGGTGGCCGCCGGCCTCGGCCTGCTGCTGGCGCTGACCGTGCTGGGTGCGCTGGCCCTGACCATCCGCAGCGTGGCGCATCCGCTGGAACGGTTGCGGCGCGGCGCCGAACTGGTGGGCTCCGGCAAGCTGGACTTCCGCATGAATATGAAGGCGGTCGATGAAGTGGGTGACCTGGCGCGCGCCTTCGATGCCATGACCGAACGCCTGCGCGCCACCACGGTGTCGCGCGATGAACTGGTCAGCGCCAATGCCGCCCTGCACGACGAAATGGCGGTGCGCCACAGCGCCGAACTGAAGGTGCAGGCCCAGCTCGGCCGGCTTAGCCTGCTGCACCAGATGACGCGTTCGATCGGCGAGCGGCAGGACTTGCGCAGCATATTGCAGGTGCTGGTGCGCAACCTGGAAGACCAGTTGCCGGTCGATTTCGCCTGCGTCTTCCTGCTGCAGGACGGCGTGCTGGAAGCGAGCTGCGTCGGCCTCGGCAATGCCATGCTGCCGGGCGATGCGGCGCTGAAGGAAGGCTCCCAGGTTTCGATCGACAATAATGGCTTGTCGCGCTGCGTGAAAGGGCAGCTGGTGTACGAGCCCGATATCAGCGGCAGTGAATTCCCGTTCCCGCACCGGCTGGCGCGCGGCGGCCTGAATTGCCTGGTGCTGGCGCCGCTGCAAGCGGAGAGCGTGGTGTTCGGCGTGCTGGCGGTGGCGCGCACCGTCACCAACTCGTTCTCCAGCGGCGAATGCGAATTCCTGCGCCAGTTGAGCGAACACGCGGCGCTGGCGGCGCGCCAGGCGCAGTTGTACGGCGCGCTGCAGCAGGCCTACCACACGCTGCACGCCACGCAGCAGTCGGTCACGCGCGAAGAGCGCCTGCGCGCCCTGGGCCAGATGGCCAGCGGCATTGCGCACGATATCAACAACGCCATTTCGCCGGTGGCGCTGTACACCGAAACCCTGCTGGAAACCGAGACCGGCCTGAGCCCCAGCGGCCGCAGCAACCTGCAGGTGATCGCACGCGCAATCGACGACGTGGCGGCCACGGTGGCGCGCATGCGCGAGCTGTACCGCCGCCGCGAACCGCAGATGGAGCTCACCAGCGTCAGCCTGAACGTGCTGGCGCAGCAGGTGGCCGACCTGACGCGGGCGCGCTGGAGCGATATGCCGCAGCAGCGCGGCGTGGTGATCACGATGAAGCTGGAGCTGGCGCCCGGCCTGCCGTCGGTGATGGGCTCCGAGCCCGAAATCCGCGAAGCGCTGACCAACCTGGTGTTCAACGCGGTCGACGCCATGCCGGAAGGCGGCACGCTGACCCTGCGCACCCGCAGCACCGGCGAGCACGCCATTGTCGATGTGGTGGACAGCGGCGTCGGCATGGACGAATCGACGCGCCGCCACTGCCTCGACCCGTTCTTCACCACCAAGGGCGAGCGCGGCAGCGGCCTGGGCCTGGCCACCGTCAATTCCATGGCCGAACGCCACAGCGCCGTGGTGCAGGTGGAATCGATGATCGGGCAGGGCACCACGGTGTCGCTGGCCTTCCCGCTGCCGCAGGCGCATCCCGCTATGCCGCCGCTGGAAGCGCCGGCCACGGCGGTCGCGGTGGCCGAGCCCATGCGCCTGCTGGTGATCGACGACGACCCGGCGGTGCTGGCCTCCATGACCACCATCCTGCAGCGCGACGGCCATACCGTGGTGGCGGCCAATGGCGGCGCGGCCGGCATCGAGCAGTTCCGCGCCTCGATGGAATCGAGCCAGCCGTTCGATGCGGTGTTCAGCGACCTGGGCATGCCGCACGTCGACGGCCGCCGGGTGGCCGGCTGCATCAAGGAGCTGTCGCCCGCCACGCCGGTGATCCTGGTCACCGGCTGGGGCCAGCGCCTGATTCCCGAAGGCGACGTGGACGCCAAGCCCGCCAGCGTCGACGAAGTGCTGAGCAAGCCCCCGCGCGTGCGCGAACTGCGCGAGGTGCTGCTGAAGGTGCACAAGGTCGGGTATAGTCCTGCATCATGAACAATCCAACCGTATTTGCCGCGCACCGGGCGCGGTTGTTTGCCATCGCCTATCGCATGCTGGGCGTGCGCGCCGATGCCGAAGACGTGGTGCAGGATGCCTGGCTACGCTGGCATGGCGCCGATACCGGCAGCGTGCAATCGGCCGAGGCCTGGCTGGTGACCGTGGTGACGCGCCTTGCCATCGACCGCTTGCGCGCCGCCATCGCCGAGCGTGAAGCGTATGAGGGGCTGTGGCTGCCCGAGCCGCTGGTCGCCATCGACCAGGTGACGCCCGAAGTCCAGGCTGAACGCGCCAGCGACCTGTCCCTGGCCTATATGTGGCTGCTGCAGCGCCTCGGTCCCGAGGAGCGCGCCGCCTTCCTGCTGCGCCAGGTGTTCGACTACGACTACAACGAAGTGGCCGAGCAGCTGGGCAAATCGGAAGCGGCCTGCCGCCAGATGGTGAGCCGGGCCGGCGAACGGGTGCAGCAAGGCCAGTCGCGCTTCGACATTCCGTCCGACACCCACCGCCAGCTGTTGCAGCGCTTCGTGGAAGCTTCGGCCAGCGGCGACAAGGCCGCGGTGCGCGCCTTGCTGGCGGAAGACCTGGAGCTGGTCGGCGACGGCGGCGGCAAGGTCAAGTCCTTCGGCATCGTCATCACCGATCCGGACAAGATTGCCGCGCTGTACGCCGGCATGCACAAGCTGGGCGCCATCGAATACCGCGCCGCCATGGTCAATGGCGAACCGGGCTTGCTGCGATTCGTGGACGGCCAGCTGGAATCGGCGCAAGGTTTTGCCACCGACGGCAAGCACATCACCGGCATCTATGTGGTGCGCAACCCGGACAAGTTGGCGCATATTCTTCACTGACGTTAGCAGTGCTGGCACGCTGCGGGGAGGGCGGACATGTTGAGCGAAACGCGCGAGCGCGGCATGCAGGTTGGAATGGCGGACCTGCTGCGCGCCATGCAATACCTGCCGGTTGGCATGTCCATCATCGACCGCGACCTGCAGTTCCGGTTCTGGAACGAGACCTTTTGCCAATGCCTGGATTTCCCGGATAGCCTGATGCAGTCGGGCGTGCTGCTGGAAGACCTGTTCCGCTTCAATGCCCTGCGCGGCGAATTCGGGCCCGGCGACCCGGAAACCCAGGTGCGCGAGCGCATCAACCTGGCGCGCCAGTTCGTGCCGCACCGTTTCCGGCGCACGCGCGCCAATGGCACGGTGCTGCAGGTGACCGGCCGTCCCATGAGCGATGAGCAGGGCCGGATCATGGGCTTCGTCACCATCTACGAAGACGTCACCACTGAGGCGCGCCAGCAGCAGGAACTGGAACAGGCGCACCAGAAACTGCTGTCGGCCTATGAAGACTTGCGGCGCGCCCAGCTCGACAACAGCGAGCTGGAAAAAGACCGCTCCAAATACTACCAACTGGCTGTGCGCGATGCGGTGACCGGCCTGTACACGCGCCACTATATGGAAGATGCGGCCGCCCGCCTGTTGCAACAGCATGAACGCGACCCGGCCGAACGGGTCGGGCTGCTGGTGTTCGACGTCGACCGTTTCAAGCAGATCAATGACAACCATGGCCACCTGGTCGGCGACCTGGTGCTGCGGCGCATCGGCGAACTGTTGAATACCCATACGCGCCGCATCGACATTGCCGTGCGCAACGGCGGCGACGAATTTGCCGTCTTCCTGCCCAAGCTCGACCTCCAGCACAGCCTGCAATTTGCCGAGCGCATACGCAGCGAGGTGCGTGCCTTGCGCTTCGACGGCCCGCTGGCCGCCATGGCAGTGACGATCAGTGCCGGCGTGGCCGAGCACCAGCCGGGCGAATCGCTGGGCGAACTGCTGCAGCGTGCCGACGCCGCCCTGTACGCCGCCAAGCGTGCCGGGCGCGACCGGGTCTGTACCTTCCCGGCCCAGCCGTAAAAAATTTTTCAGCCCGGCTGTCACAAACCGCAAGCCTGCTCCGTCTAATGGATAAGAAGGCCGCACAATGCGGTCTTTACCATCAGACCGAAAGGATTTTCCATGAGCACGTTGCGTTACAACTACTTCCAACTGTCCCAGAAATCGTTCCAGAACCTGCTGGCGCTGTCGAATGGCCTGAACCGCGAACTGCTGGGCAAGAAGCTGGTGGACCTGGTCCTGCTGCGGGTCTCGCAGATCAATGGTTGCGGCTTTTGCATCGACATGCACTACCAGGACTTGCTGAAGATGGACGTCGATCCGCGCCATGTCAACGCGGTGGCCGGCTGGCGCGAGGCGCCATTCTTCAGCGAGCGCGAACGCGCTGCGCTGGAATGGTCGGAGTTGATCAATGCGATTCCAGTCCGCGATCCCGACGACGCAGCTTTCGCCCGTGTCAAGGAGCATTTCTCCGACGAAGAGATCGCGGAACTGGGCTTCGTGGTTGCGGTCATCCGTTCCTGGAACATGCTGAACGTGGCGTCGCGCAACCCGATTCCTCGCTAAGTTTCCCGCTTGCGCAGCAGCAGCAAGGGCAGGCCGGCCAGCAGCATGAGGATCTGTGCCGGCTCGGGAATCGGTGCTGCCAGGAAACCTCGGATTTCACCACCCGGGTAGACGTTCGAGTGGAGATTGAAGTACGCGGCGCCGGCATTCAGTCCGGCCAATAGCGCGGCTTCGGCGCCACTGGTGGTGCCGCCATTATTGGCCAGGAACGTCGGATTCCAGAACGATTCTTGCGACGTATCGAAGAATGAGGCATAACTGCCGCTGGTCTGGTTCTCCGGGAAACCGGTCAGTGTCGGCAGCATGGTGGCGACACCGGCAGTGCCATCGCCCGGCACGGCTGTGCAGCAATGGATGTGTGCAGCACCGCTCAGTCCCGACAGGTCGGTAAAGCTGGCTGCAATGGTCATGTAGTGGTTGTCGAGATCGAACAGCACGGTGACGTCGCCCATGCCTGTCGATGCGTTTGGCGGCGATTCGGCCGCACCGCTGAGTGAAGCGTTAAAAACAAGCGGATCCGCTTGCGCAGCGCCGCAAGCGGCGACCAGGGCCAGCGTTGCCAGCCCCTTCTTCAGGTGAGTTCCCATTCAGTGGCTCCTCAAAGTTCGCGAGCCCGCGATAACGGTTCCCCCCGTGTAATAACAGGCAGGCGCGCAGTACAGCGCGCTTATTGTCGCTGCAAGCGTGGCTTGCGCGGCGCACGCTTAACGCTGCACTCGGCGGCAGAACTCGAGCAGCAAGGCTTCACCCTCCGGCCAGGGGCAGGACGCTCATTTGACGTTCTTCATGAGGAAGGTGGCCTGGCCACAGCTTTTCTGCGAGTAGGCGATGGCTTCTTGCGAAC
>DASWTB010000543.1:0-2481 GCA_036402315.1 Pseudoduganella sp.
ATGACCATCGTTACTGCCTGGCCCGGCGCCACAGCGCAGGAAATGCAAGACCAGGTCGCAGAAAAGATCGAGAAGCGCTTGCAGGAATTGCGCTGGTACGACCGAAGCGAAACCTATACCCGTCCAGGACTGGCCTTTACTACCTTGACCCTGCTCGACAGCACGCCGCCTTCTGAGGTGCAGGGCGATTTCTATCAGGCGCGCAAAAAAGTCAGCGATGAGATAAGCAGCCTGCCGCCCGGCGTCATCGGTCCACTGGTCAACGACGAATACGCGGACGTTACTTTTGCGCTGTTCGCCCTCAAAGCGAAGGGCGAACCGCAACGCACGCTGGTGCGCGACGCGGAGACGCTACGCCAGCGCCTGCTGCGCGTTCCCGGCGTGAAAAAAGTCAACATCATAGGCGAGCAGGCGGAGCGCATTTACCTTGAGTTCTCGCATGAGCGACTGGCAACGCTTGGCGTCAGTCCGCAGGATGTATTCGCGGCGCTGCAAAGCCAGAATGCACTGACCCCGGCCGGTTCGGTGGAAACCAGGGGCCCCCAAGTGCTGGTGCGCCTGGATGGTGCCTTCGACCAGTTGCAGAAGATTCGCGAAACGCCTGTTGTGGCACAGGGCCGCACCTTGAAGTTATCCGACATCGCCACGGTCAAGCGCGGTTACGAAGACCCGGCAACATTTATGATCCGCAACGGCGGCGAGCCGGCGCTGCTGCTCGGCATTGTCATGCGTGAAGGCTGGAATGGCCTTGACCTTGGCAAGGCGCTCGACAAGGAAGTGAGTGCGATCAATGCTGAACTGCCGCTCGGCATGGGGGTGAGCAAGATCACCGACCAAGCCGTGAATATCGGTTCGGCCGTCGATGAATTCATGATCAAGTTCTTCGCCGCGCTGCTGGTGGTGATGGTGGTGTGCTTCGTCAGCATGGGGTGGCGGGTCGGGATCGTGGTTGCCGCGGCCGTGCCGTTGACACTGGCGACGGTGTTCCTGGTGATGGCAGCAACCGGCAAGAATTTCGATCGAATTACGCTGGGCTCGCTCATTCTCGGCCTGGGCTTGCTGGTGGACGACGCCATCATCGCCATCGAGATGATGGTGGTGAAGATGGAGGAGGGCTTTAGCCGTGTCGCCGCCTCGGCCTACGCCTGGAGCCATACTGCGGCGCCAATGCTGGCCGGCACGCTGGTGACCGCGGTAGGCTTCATGCCAAATGGATTTGCCCGTTCTACCGCGGGCGAATACACCAGCAATATGTTCTGGATTGTCGGCATCGCTCTGATTGCCTCATGGGTGGTGGCTGTGGTGTTTACACCTTACCTTGGCGTCAAGCTGCTGCCCGATTTTGAGAAAGTCGCAGGCGGTCACGGAGCACTTTACGACACCCCTCGTTACAACCGCTTCCGCCAGCTCCTGAGCCGCGTGATCGCGCGCAAGTGGCTGGTAGCGGGTGCGGTGGTAGGTTTGTTCGTTGTGGCCGTACTCGGGATGGCCGTGGTGAAGAAGCAGTTCTTCCCGATCTCGGATCGCCCCGAAGTCCTGGTCGAAGTGCAGATGCCTTATGGCACGTCGATTACCGCAACCAGTGCCGCCGCTGCAAAGGTGGAAGCCTGGCTTGCCAAGCAGGATGAGGCAAAAATCGTTACGGCCTACATCGGCCAGGGTGCGCCGCGCTTCTACCTGGCGATGGGCCCGGAATTGCCTGATCCCTCGTTTGCCAAGATCGTGGTGCGCACCGATAGCCAGGTGCAGCGGGAGGAATTGAAACAGCGGCTACGCAAGGCGATTGCCGACGGCCTGGCTCCCGAAGCACGGGTTCGCGTCACCCAGCTTGTGTTCGGACCGTACTCTCCATTCCCGGTTGCCTATCGCGTCTCTGGCGCTGACCCGGAAAAGCTGCGCCATATCGCTGCCGAGGTGCAGCAGGTGATGGGCGCGAGTGCAATGATGCGGACGGCGAATACCGATTGGGGAACTCGCACGCCATCCCTGCATTTCACCCTGCAGCAGGACCGGCTGCAAGCCATGGGACTGACTTCAAGCGCGGTGGCGCAGCAATTGCAGTTCTTCTTGAGCGGCGTGCCGATTACCGCAGTGCGCGAGGATATCCGCACGGTGCAAGTGGTAGCCCGCTCGGCTGGCGAGACTCGCCTCGACCCCGCCAGGATTGCTGATTTCACGCTGACTGGCGCGAATGGTCAGCGCATACCATTATCCCAGATCGGGAAGGTCGAAGTGCGCGCGGAGGAACCGGTGATGCGCAGGCGTGACCGTCTGCCTACGATCACGGTGCGCGGCGATATCGCCGAGGGCCTGCAACCGCCGGACGTATCTGCAGCGATCACCCGCCAGTTGCAGCCGCTGATCGACAAGCTGCCGAGTGGTTACCGCATCGAGCAAGCTGGGTCCATTGAGGAATCGGGCAAGGCGACTACCGCCATGCTGCCTCTGTTCCCGATCATGCTGGCGATTACGCTGCTGATC
>DASWTB010000544.1:0-2618 GCA_036402315.1 Pseudoduganella sp.
CGCAATAAGTCAAAGGCCTCGAACCAACACCGTTAGCCGCGCCGCAGACGGGGTCTGACCCTGCGGGTCAGACCCTGGTTTACCGGTTTTCAGCCACACCCGCCCATGTAATGACACTCAACACACCGCGTACACCCATCCACCTTCCGCAACGCCCTGGCCCCACACTCAGGGCACTTCCCCGCCGACTGCACCGGCGCCGCCCCCGCCGCCGTCATCGCCTCCGGCGCCCGATGCCCCGCCTCCCCGCGCGCCGCAAACTGCACCGCCAGCTGCGGCACCGGCACCTGATTCCCATACGCATCCAGGAACCCCCGCCGTATCAAGATCCGTTGCAAGGTAAACGCAATCGCCGCCACTTCGGAATCGTGATAAACCGGCACCTGCACCCCATCCTCTCGCGTGAGAAGCCCGCAGCGCACGGGCCCCTTCTCCCAAGCCACCTCGCGCATATCCGCCAGCGCCTTGGCAATCGAACTCCCCGCCCGCGCCGCCATCGACAACAGCCGCATGGACGACGTAATCCACTGCTGCCCATCACTGCGCTGGTTCGCCGGCATGAAGAACTCAAACGGCCGCTCAATCCGCACCGGCGTCCCATCCAGCATGCCGTCAACCGTAATAAAACTTACGGTCAGGTAAGCCGACTTCTTGCCCTCCTGCGTCCAGTACTCGACCTTCGAAGTCACCGACTCCAGCTCCCCCAGCGGACGCCCATCGAAGCGTTTGCGCAACGGATCATCATCCTGCAGCACCGCCGCAACAGCTGCCGAAGCCACCGCCGGCTCCGGCGCCACACTCAGTACGCTGCCAGTCACCGTATTCGGCCGGAATGTCGCCAGCCCCTTCAGTCCCGCCACCCAAGCCTCGGTGTACAGCTCCTTGAAATCCTCATACGGATAATCTTCCGGCACATTCACCGTCTTCGAAATTGCCGTATCAACGAAAGGCTGCACAGCCTCCATCATGCTCACATGATCCAGCGCCGCCATATCCAGCGCCGTCACGAACTGCGGCGGCAACTGTCCCATATCGAAGCCCATGTGGCGATACAGCCGCCATGCATGGTCCGCCACCTCATAGGAGCGCGACGAGCCATCCGGCATGCGCTTGCGGCGCTGGTAAACCCAGGAAAACGACGGCTCAATGCCGTTGGAAGCATTGTCCGCAAACGCCAGCGTAATCGTGCCGGTCGGCGCAATCGACAGCAGGTGCGAATTGCGGATGCCATGCCTGGCGATCGCTTCGCGCAAGGCATTCGGCAAGCGGCGCACGAACGCTCCCTCCAGGTACTTGTCCTTGTCAAAGAACGGGAAAGCGCCCTTCTCCTGCGCCAGCGCCACCGACGCGGTATAGGCGGCATCGCGCAAAGTCTCCGCAATACTGGCCGCCATGGCACGTCCACTGTCCGAGTCGTAGCGCATGCCCAGCATCACCAACGCGCTGCCAAGGCCCAGAAAGCCCAGGCCAATGCGGCGCTTGGCCGCTCCCTCGTCGGCCTGTTGCGGCAAGGGCCACTGGGTCGCGTCCAGCGCCAGGTCCAGCATGCGCACCGCGATGCCTGCAACCAGGCGCATAGCCTCGTAGTTAAAGGATGCGCGGTCGGTGAAGGGATGCTGCACGAAGCAGGTCAAGTTCAGCGAGCCCAGGTCACAACAGCCGTAGCCAGGCAATGGCTGTTCGCCGCAAGGATTGGTGGCGCGCAGGCTTTCGCAGTAATACAGGTTGTTTTCCGCATTAATGCGGTCCACGAACAGCACGCCCGGCTCGGCGTGGTCGTAGGTGGAAGTCATCACCTTGTCCCAAAGTTCACGCGCCGGCACGCGCCGATAGACCCACAGGCCATCCTCACGCTGGCGGGCGCCGGCGGCCAGGTCCTCTTCTCCCGGCTCGGCCTTGTGCACCAGCTCAAACTCCGAATCGGCAGCCAGAGCGCGCATGAAAGCATCCGTCACGCCGATCGACAAGTTGAAATTACGGAAGCCGCCATCGTCCTTGGCCGCGATAAAGCGCTCGATATCCGGATGGTCGATGCGCAGCACGCCCATTTGCGCGCCACGCCGCGCGCCGGCCGATTCCACGGTCTTGCAGGAGGCATCGAATACTTCCATGTACGACACCGGCCCGGAAGCGCGCGACTGCGTGCCCTTTACCTTGGCTCCCGCGGGACGAATGGCGCTGAAGTCGTAGCCAACGCCGCCGCCACGGCGCATGGTCTCCGCCGCTTCCGCCACAGCCGTATAGATACCGGGCAGGCCGTCGTCCTCGCCAGTCACCGAATCGCCCACCGGCTGCACGAAGCAGTTCATCAAGGTCGCCTTCAGCCCCAGCCCCACCGCCGAATTGATACGGCCGGCCGGCACGAAGCCGTGCTCCTGGGCCCACAGGAACTGTTGCGCCATGTCGGCCTGCAGCTCGGGCGCCTCCAGCGCCGCCAGCGCCAGCGCCACCCGGTGCCGCACATCGATGATGTCCTGCTCATCGCCTTTCGCGTACTTTTCGCGCAGCACGTCCAGCGAAATCTCCTGGGGCGGCATCGGGTTGCCGAACATTTTGTCGTTTGCATTCATTAGAGATAGTCCCGCTCAGGTTAAAACTGAGCCCGACTATCCCCGAAT
>DASWTB010000545.1:0-9934 GCA_036402315.1 Pseudoduganella sp.
ATCGCAGATTCCGTTTGGCGGATAACCCTTATATTAGCAGATCAATCCGGGGCGCGGCATGGCTGCGATATGATGGAATTTTCCAGGAGCGACAAGCATGCCGACCACCTCTGACTATCCGCGCGACCTCGTCGGCTACGGCCGCACGCCACCCCACCCGCAATGGCCAGGCCAGGCCCGCGTGGCCCTGCAATTCGTGCTGAATTACGAAGAGGGCGGCGAGAATTGCGTGCTGCATGGCGATCAGGCCTCGGAAACCTTCCTGTCCGAGATCATCGGCGCCGCAGCCTTCCAAAATCGCCACATGAGCATGGAATCGATTTACGAGTATGGCTCGCGCGCCGGGCTTTGGCGCCTGCTGCGCATGTTCGAGGAGCGCAAGCTGCCGCTGACCATCTTCGGCGTGTCGATGGCCCTGCAGCGCCATCCGGAAGCGGTGGCTGCTTTCCAGGAGTTGGGCCACGAGATCGCCTGCCATGGCCTGCGCTGGATCAGCTACCAGAACATGGACGAGGAAACCGAGCGCGCCCATATGAAGGAGGCGGTGCAGATCATCAAGGAGCTGACCGGCAGTGCGCCGCTGGGCTGGTACACCGGCCGCGATTCGCCCAACACGCGCCGCCTGGTGGTGGAGCATGGCGGCTTCCGCTACGACGCCGACTATTACGGCGACGAATTGCCGTTCTGGCAAGAAGTGGCGCACACCGGCGCCGACGGCAAGCCAGCGGTCACGCCGCAACTGATCGTGCCGTACACGCTCGATACCAACGATATGCGCTTTGCCGCCATGCAAGGCTTCAACAGCGGGACCCAATTCTTCGATTACCTCAAGGACGCATTCGACGTACTCTATAAGGAAGGGGACCCGAATGGCCTGAACCAGCCGAAAATGCTGTCGATCGGCCTGCATTGCCGCCTGGTCGGCCGTCCGGCGCGCGCCGCCGCACTGGCGCGTTTCCTCGACTATGTGCAAAGCCATGACAAGGTGTGGATCACGCGCCGCATCGACATTGCCGAGCACTGGCACAAGCATCATCCCTATATGCGAAACGCCTGATATTCAAAATCAGAGTTTTCTTATATGGTCGGGGTGCGGTAATGTTATCTTGCAAGCTAGGAGACCTGCGAGGACAAGATGTCAGAACCGATCCGCTTTTACTACCGCGGCGCCGTACATGAGGTACGCGATGCCGCCCCAACGCAGACTGTGCTGCAGCACCTGCGCGAAGACTTACACTGTACCGGCACCAAGGAAGGCTGCGCCGAAGGCGACTGCGGCGCCTGCACCGTGGTGCTGGGCAGCGTGGTGGACGGCAAGCTGGAGCTGAAAGCGGTCAATTCCTGCGTCCAGCTCACCCCGACGCTGGACGGCAAGGCCCTGTTCACTGTGGAAGACCTGCAACAGGCCGACGGCGCGCTTCACCCGGTGCAGCAAGCGCTGGTCGAATGCCACGGCTCGCAATGCGGCTTCTGCACGCCGGGCTTCGCCATGTCGCTGTGGGGCCTGTACCTGAAAAAAGAGGGCCAGTGCGCCTCGCGCAAGGAGATCGACGATTGCCTGTCCGGCAACCTGTGCCGCTGCACCGGCTACCGTCCGATCATCGACGCCGCCCAGCGCATGGTCGAACTGCCGAAAGTCGAGTTCGACGCCGCCCGCGTGGCCGAACAGCTCGAAGCCCTGAAACGCGATTCGCTGGCCGTCTACAGCGCGCACGGCCAGACTTTCCTGGCGCCGCGCACCCTCGATGAACTGATCCAGCTGCGCGCAGCCAATCCGTCCGCCGTGCTGCTGGCCGGTTCCACCGACGTCGGCCTGTGGGTCACCAAGCAGATGCGCGACCTGGGCGACATCATCTACCTCGGCCACGTCGACGCACTCAAAGTGCTGCGGGTGGACGATGGCGCGATTGAAATCGGCGCCGGCGTGTCGCTGGAAGACGCCTACAACGCGCTGTGCCAGCATTACCCGAACGAACTGGGCGAGCTGCGCCAGCGTTTCGCTTCGCTGCCGATCCGCAATGCGGGCACGCTGGGCGGCAATGTCGCCAATGGCTCGCCGATCGGCGATTCCATGCCCTGGCTGATCGCCCTTGGCGCGCAAGTCGTGCTGTGCGGCGCGGCCGGCGAGCGCGTGCTGGCGCTGGAATACTTCTACCTCGATTACATGAAGAAGGATCTGCAGCCGGGCGAATTCGTGCAGGCCGTGCGCGTGCCGCTGCCGCGCGCGAATGTGCGCTTCCGTACCTACAAGCTGGCCAAGCGCTTTGACCAGGATATTTCCGCCGTCTGCGCCGCCTTCGCCTTCCGCATGGATGGCGATGCGATTGCCGAAGCGCGCATCGCTTTCGGCGGCATGGCCGCAACGCCTAAGCGCGCAGCGCAGGCGGAAGCTGCGCTGAACGGCCGCGCCTGGAGCGAAGCCGCGCTGGCTGACGCCATGGCGGCGCTGGCGCGCGACTACGCGCCCTTGAGCGATATGCGCGCCAGCAGCGAATACCGGATGAAGACTGCGCAGAACCTGCTGCGCCGCTTCTGGCTCGAGACGCGCGACGATGCGCCGCTGGCGGCGGATGCCGTCAACGCCTTTGCTGTCAGCGCGTAAAGGAGGCAACATGAACCATCCCGTCACTCCTGAGCTGAAGGCCGCCACCTGGACCGGCGTCGGCATTCCGCGCAAGCACGAATCGGCCGAGCTGCACGTGCTGGGCCAGGCGACCTACACCGACGATATCCCCGAACTGCGCGGCACCCTGCATGCAGCGCTCGGCCTGTCGTCCAAGGCCCATGCCCGCATTACTTCGCTCGACCTGGATGCCGTGCGCGCCGCGCCCGGCGTGGTGGCCGTGTACACGGTATCCGACATCCCCGGCACCAACGACTGCGGACCGATCATCCATGACGACCCGATCCTGGCCGATGGCCTGGTGCAGTACGTCGGCCAGCCGATCTTCATCGTGGTGGCCGATTCGCACACCAACGCGCGCCGCGCCGCCAAGCGCGGCGTGGTCGGCTACGAAGAACTGCCGGCCATCCTGACGCCGCAGCAGGCCAAGGCTGCCGCCTCGTATGTTCTGCCGCCGATGAAGCTGCTGCGCGGCGACGCGCAGGCCGCGTTCGAGAAGGCGCCGCACACGGTCAAGGGCCAGCTGTATGTCGGCGGGCAGGAACAGTTTTACCTGGAAGGCCAGATCGCCTACGCCATTCCGAAAGAAGGCAAGGCGATGCTGGTGCAATGCTCGACCCAGCACCCAAGCGAAATGCAGCACGTGGTGGCGCATGCGCTGGGCCTGCACTCGCACCATGTGACGGTGGAATGCCGCCGTATGGGGGGCGGTTTTGGCGGCAAGGAATCGCAGTCCGCGCTGTGGGCGGCTGCGGCGGCCATCGCAGCAGCGCGCACCGGCAAGCCGGTCAAGCTGCGCGCCGACCGCGACGATGACATGATGGTCACCGGCAAGCGCCACTGCTTCTATTACGAGTACGAAGTCGGCTACGACGATACGGGCCGCATCGTAGCCGCCAAGGTCGACATGACTTCGCGCGCCGGCTACTCGGCAGACCTGTCGGGGCCAGTCGCGACCCGTGCGGTCTGCCACTTCGACAATACCTACTACCTGTCGGATGTGGAGATCCACGCCGCCTGCGGCAAGACCAATACCCAGTCCAACACCGCCTTCCGCGGCTTCGGCGGCCCGCAAGGCGCCATCGCTATCGAATACGTGATCGACGAGATCGCGCGCAACCTGGGTCAGGACCCGCTGGATATCCGTCGCCTGAATTTCTACGGCAAGACCGAACGCAACCAGACGCCTTATGGCCAGGTGATCGTCGATAACGTGATCCACGAGCTGGTGGCGGAACTTGAGCAAACCAGCGAGTACCGCGAACGCCGCGCCGCGGTGGCGGCCTACAACGCAAGCAGCCCGGTGCTGAAGCGCGGCCTGGCGCTGACGCCGGTCAAGTTCGGCATCGCCTTCAACGTGACCCACCTGAACCAGGCGGGCGCGCTGGTGCACGTGTATGTCGACGGCTCGGTGCTGGTCAACCATGGCGGCACGGAGATGGGGCAGGGGATCAACACCAAGGTTCTGCAGGTGGTGGCCCATGAACTGGGCCTGGACCTGGAGCGCGTGCGGATCACGGCAACCGATACCAGCAAGGTGGCGAATACCTCCGCTACGGCGGCGTCCACCGGTGCGGACCTGAACGGCAAGGCCGCGCAGGATGCGGCGCGCCAGATCCGCGAGCGGCTGGCGGCATTTGCCGCGAAAACGCTGGGCGGCGAGGCGGCCGACGTGCGTTTCTTCGCCAATGAGATCCACGTGAACGGCCAGAGCGTGCCGTTCGAAGCGCTGGTGCAGAAAGCTTACCTGGCCCGCGTGCAGCTCTGGTCCGACGGCTACTATGCGACGCCGAACCTGCACTGGGACCCGAAGACCATGAGCGGTCATCCGTTCTCCTACTACGCTTATGGCGCCGCAGTGTCGGAAGTGGTGGTCGACACGCTGACGGGCGAATGGAAGCTGTTGCGCGCCGATGCGCTGTACGATGCGGGCCAGTCGCTGAACCCGGCCATCGATATCGGCCAGGTCGAAGGCGCCTTCATCCAGGGCATGGGCTGGCTGACCACGGAGCAGCTGTGGTGGAACGGCGCGGGCAAGCTGATGACGCATGCACCGTCCACTTACAAGATTCCAGGCATTTCCGATTGCCCGCAAGACTTCCGCGTCAATCTGTTCCAGAACCGCAATGTGGAGGATTCGATCCACCGCTCGAAAGCGGTGGGCGAGCCGCCATTGCTGCTGCCGTTCTCGGTCTTCTTCGCCATCCGCGATGCGATTTCCGCCGTCGGCGGGCATCGCGTCAACCCACCGCTGAACGCGCCCGCGACCAGCGAGGAAATCCTGCGCGCCCTCGCAGCGGTCGAAGCGGCAGGCTGACATGGCTGACTGGTTGACGCCAGCCGGGGAACCGGCGGTACTCGTCACGGTCGCGCGCGCCGAAGGTTCGGTGCCGCGCGAAGCGGGCACACATATGCTGGTCACCGCCAGCGCCCAGTTCGACACCATCGGCGGCGGACACCTGGAGCACAAGGCCTTCGCCATCGCGCGCGAAATGCTGGCTGCCCGCAGCGCGGCGCGCCCAGTGGCGCCGCACCTGGAGCGTTTCCCGCTGGGCCCCAGCCTGGGCCAATGCTGCGGCGGCGTGGTCTGGCTGCTGTTCGAGCCGGTCAGCGGCGGGCTGGAGGACGTCATGGCGCAGTTGCGCCAGCGCCGCAAGGAGGATAGCTGCCGCATCACCGCCATCGATGGTGATGCGGAGTGCCGCCTCGTGGACGAGCAGCACAAGCAAACCCATCTCCACACGGACGCCGGCGGCCGCCGCTGGCTGGTTGACCCGGTCAAGGCTCCGCGTGCCCATCTCGTGCTGTTCGGCGCCGGCCACGTCGGCGCCGCCATCGTACGTGCGCTGGCCGAGCTGCCATGCACGGTCACCTGGGTCGACGAGCGCGACGCCATGTTCCCGGCCGAGGTGCCGCCCAACGTCACCATCGAAGCCACCGACACGCCGGAAGCCTGCGTCGATGAGGCGCCAAACAACGCCAGCTATCTGGTCCTCACGCATAGCCACGCGCTCGACCTGCAACTGACCGAAGCCATCCTGCGCCGCCCCCATATAGGCTGGTTCGGCCTGATCGGCTCCAAAACCAAGCGCGCCCAGTTCACCTCCCGCCTCGAGGCAAAAGGACTGAGCACGCAAAACATGGTATGCCCGATCGGGCTACCGGGTATCATCGACAAGGCGCCAGCGGTGATTGCCGCCTCGGTCGCCGCACAATTACTGATGGTCTGGGAATCCCAGGCGAAAGACTAAGCAAATGAGCAAAACCACCAGCGTGCAAGCCTACCGAGCAGGCTTGCTGCATTTTCACGCCGATCCGGCCTTCATCGAACGCGCCCACGCCTGGCACGAAGACGGCCTGCTGATCGTGGCCGACGGCAAGGTGCTGGCCGCCGGCGACTACGCCACGCTGGCGCCAGCCCTGCCGCCCGGCACGGAGGTGAAGGATTACCGCGGCAAGATCGTCATGCCGGGTTTCATCGACAGCCACGTGCACTATCCGCAGACCGATATGATCGCTTCGCCGGCGCCCGGCTTGCTGCCATGGCTGGAGCAATACACCTTCCCGACCGAGCGCCAGTTCGCGGACCCGGCGCATGGCGCCCAGGTGGCCGAGTTCTTCCTTGACGAGCTGCTGCGCAACGGTACCACCACCGCCATGGTCTACGGCACTGTGCACCCGCAATCGGTCGACGCCTTTTTCACGGCCAGCGAAAAGCGCGACCTGCGCATGATCGCCGGCAAGGTCATGATGGACCGCCATTGCCCTGACTTCCTGTGCGATACCGCCGAAAGCAGCGCCGAGGAAACCGAAGCCCTGATTCAGCGCTGGCACAACAAGGGCCGTTCGCTGTACGCCATCACGCCCCGTTTTGCCCCGACGTCGACCGAAGTCCAGCTGCAGCTGGCCGGTGAGCTGGCGCAAAAGTACCCGGACACCTTCTTGCAAACCCACGTTTCGGAAAACAAGGAAGAATGCGCCTGGGTCAAGACGCTGTTCCCGCAGGCGCGCAGCTACCTCGATGTGTACGACCGCTACGGCATGATGCGTCCGCGCGCCGTCTATGGCCACTGCATCTGGCTGGACGAGGCCGACCGTGCCCGCATGGCCGAAACCAGGGCCGCCGCCGCCGTCTGCCCGACTTCCAACCTGTTCCTGGGCTCCGGCCTGTTCGACTTCGAAGAAGCCGACAAGGCCGGCATGCTGCTGGCGCTGGCCACCGACGTCGGCGCAGGCACTTCGTTCAGCATGTTGCAAACGATGAATGAAGCCTATAAAGTAGCGCGCTTGAAGGGCAGCTACCTGCCTGCCATGCGCATGTTCTACCTGGCGACGCTGGGCGCCGCGCGCAGCCTGCACCTGGACGACACGATCGGCAGTTTTGCCGCCGGCCGCGAAGCGGACTTCATCGTGATCGACCCGCAGGCCACGCCGCTGCTGGCACGCCGCAGCGCCAATACCGACAGCCTGGAAGAACAGCTGTTCGCACTGGCGCTGCTGGGGGATGACCGCGCCATCGCGGCGACCTACTCGGGCGGCCGGCTGGTGCATGCGCGGGCGCAGGGCTGACCACGTTCACTACGCCGAGAGAAAGAACATGCCAAATCCACTGAGCCGTCTCCTGATTGCCGCCGCAGTATCCGCCGCCTTTGCCGCACCGGTCGCCGGCGCAGCTTCGAATGCCGAGGTCACCGCGCGCCATTTTGCTTCGCTGGTCTCCGGCCCGGCGCCGAAGACCGCGGAACTGGCCATGTTCTTCAACAATATGCCGAAAGGCGCCGACCTGCACCACCATTACTCCGGCTCCATCTACGCCGAGCAGTACCTGGAGTGGGTCGACAAGCTGGGCTACTGCGTCGACAAGACCACCTGGAGCGTGCAGACCGACAAGGCCGCCGACCGCAAGAATTGCGCGACCGTCGCCCAGCTCGAGCAGGACCCTGTCGCCTACCGCGAGCTGCTGCACAAGTGGTCTACCCTGGACTTCTACAATCACAGCGAACACCAACTGGCGCCCGACCTGGCCTTCTTCACGACCTTCCCGCGTTTCAACGACGTTGCCTCGACCAATGGGAATGACGGCCAGAAGCGCCTGAAAGAGCGCGCGATTGCGGAAAATGTCAGCTATATCGAAACCGTCTTCGAGATCGCCCCGATCACTTTCGACGCCGAATTCGACGGCAAGTTGACTGACGATGCGGCCTTTGCCGCCTACCTGGCCAAGCTGGAAGCCAGCCCTGCCTTCAACAAGGGCATTGCCGACTACAGCGCCTATGTCGACAGCAGCAGCGCCGGCATCGACGATGAAAACTTCACCATGCGCTACCAGCCTTTTGTGCTGCGCTTCCTGTCGCCATCGATCGTGTTCTCGCAGATGGCAGCGGGCTTCAAGATCGCCAGCCAGAACCCGAAAGTGGTGTCGGTCAATATCGTCGGCGCCGAGCATTACCCGGTGTCGATGCGCGACTACAGCCTGCACATGCGCATGTACAAATTCCTGAGCGCCAAATACCCGAAGGTGAAGCTGTCGCTGCACGCCGGCGAACTGGCGCTGGGCCAGGTGCCGCCTGAAGGCCTGAAGTTCCACATCGCCGAAGCCATCGACATCGCCGGCGCCAAGCGCATTGGCCACGGCATGGACATTGCCCACGAACGCCAGCCGCTGGCCATCCTGAAGAAGATGCGGGAGAAGAATATCCCGGTCGAAGTGAACCTGACTTCGAACGAGTTCATCCTCGGCGTGAAAGGGGAGGGGCACCCGCTCAACATCTACCGCAAGTACGGCGTGCCGTTCGTGCTGTCGAGCGATGACACCGGCGTCAGCCGCAACACCCTGTCAAACGAGTACCTGCTGTTCGCCAGCCGTTACAAGACCAGCTATGCGGAGGTGAAGAAACTGTCCTACGACAGCATTCGCTACAGCTTCCTGGCCGACGCCGATAAGCAGCGCCTGCAGAAGCAGCTCGATTCCCGTTTCGCCAAGTTCGAGGCAGATATCGCCGAATTGGGTGCTAAATCCCGCCAGTAATGTCCAGAAATCGACAATCCGCTACGGCGGATTGTTGCCTTTCAATTAAGTTGTGTAGCGCATTTGCTACAGTTGGGCAATCCGGCAGCAGCTGATTGCTTCATTCCGAAAATTAGAAAATTTCATTCGGAAGCCCCTCGCATATAATGCCGCCTTACTAAATAAGAGCGCAGACCTTCCCTTATTGTCTATTTATTTCGGCAACGAATAAATCGCTTAGGGAAAACATATTTGTCGCCTCAGTCGCACCATGCAATAGTGGTTCCTTGTCATGCTAGCGTCATGCTCGGCAACTAAAATATTCAAGCTTTTCAGTTTCACAACACACTAGGGGAAATCCAATGCAATCGAAACAGTTGCGCATGAGCCTGATCGCTTTTGCGGCACAGATGGCTGCCATGGCCGCCGGTTCCGCTTACGCCCAATCGGCTTCGGAAGTAGCGCCACAAGTCACCACCACCACTGGCAAGAGCACCGTGATCGTTACCGGCAAGAAGCTGGGCATGGGCCTGATGGTGACGGAAGACGCGCCTAAGGCACGTTCGACCATCACCGCCGAAGAACTGGAAAAGCAGCGTCCGACCGGTAACGCCTACGAGGCGCTGGAGATGCTGCCAGCGGTGAACAGCTACAACCACGACGCAACCGGCCTGTTCGGCGGCGGCATGACCCTGCGCGGCTTCAACTCCGATCAGATCGGCGCCACCATCAACGGCGTGCCGGTCAACGACTCCGGCAACTTCGCGATCTACCCGCAGGAATACGTCGACCAGGAAAACACCTGCCAGCAGTTCGTGACCCAGGGTTCGACCGACGTGGACTCCCCACAAGTTGGCGCCACCGGCGGCAACTTCGGCATCACCACCTGCAACCCTGAAAAGATGCAGCGCGTGCGCGTGATGCAAACCGTCGGCCAGCTGCACATGAAGAAGACCTTCGTGCGCTACGACACCGGCACCTTCATGGATAAAGCCAAAGCCTTCATCTCCGCTTCGCATGCCGAAACCGATAAGTGGAAGGGCAAGGGCGGCGCCGACCGTAACCACATCGACTTCGGCCTGAACTACGACTGGGACCGTTTCAACTACATCCACGGCAACATCCTGTTCAACAAAGCTGTCAACAACAACATCTACAACCCAACCTTGGCTGAGATGGACAAGTATGGCTACTTCGTTGACTACGCTGAAACCTTTAAGGGCCACCTGGCACCAAATGGCCTCACCGCCCAGGTTGAATCTACCCAATCCCCGACCGCTTACTACGGCCTGTCGATCAACCCG
>DASWTB010000546.1:0-5173 GCA_036402315.1 Pseudoduganella sp.
TCATCCATTCCCAATCAACAGTCTGGAAGTACCAGACCACCATGCTGACCCCGGCAACATAAAGCAGCAGCAGCGGCAGCCAGGCGCGCGGCCGCTCCTTCAGTGCAGCAAAAGCAGCCGAGGGTTCATAGAAGACCTGCGTCAGTTGAGCGAATGCCATGCACGCACCTTGCCATTAAAGTAATTGAAAAATTATTATAACAACTTGGCAAGTTTGCACTGATAGAACTTTGGCAGGCTTCGCCTGCGGCGCAGTGCTGTTTGGCTATCGCTTTGTTCAAACGGCCGGGGCGGGATAGCTGACTTCGAGGATTTCCAGTTCCTCCGCTCCGTTCGGCGTGTGCAGCAGCACCGTGTCGCCTTCGCGCGCCTTGGTCAGCGTGCGGGCCACGGGACTGATCCAGCTCACCTTGCCCTTTAGCGGGTCGAACTCGTCGATCCCGACGATGGTGATGGTCTGCTCTTCCCCATCGCGCTTGGCATAAGTCACCGTGGCGCCGAAGAACACCTGGTCATTGCCATGATGGATGCTGGGGTCGACCACCTCGGCCAGGTCCAGGCGCTTGGTCAGGAAGCGGATGCGGCGGTCGATTTCGCGCAGGCGGCGCTTGCCGTAGATATAGTCGCCGTTCTCCGAGCGGTCGCCATTCGAGGCGGCCCAATGCACCACCTTCACCACTTCCGGGCGCTCGACGTCGATCAACTGCAGCAGCTCGTCCTTGATGCGCTGGTAGCCTGCCGGCGTGATGTAATTCTTGGAACCGGGCGGAATCGGCGGCGCGCCTGGCGGCAGGTCGTCGTCATCGTCCTGTTCTCCGCCCTCTTTGGCAAAAGCTTTGTTCATAACCGTTTTCTAATTATTTGGTGCAATAATGGCACTCACATGAAGCGATTGTACACACTCAGGCGGCGCCTGTTCGCCCCTCTCGTCTACTTGGCAGCGCTGTTCCTGATCTGCGAGGAATGGCTGTGGGATGCCGGGGCGCGCCTGATGGCAAAACTGGCCGAGTTCCCGCCGTTGCGAGCGCTCGAGCGCATCATCTGCAGCCTCGGACCGGCGGCCGCCATGGGCGTCTTCCTGCTGCCGGCAGTCATGCTGTTCCCGGTCAAGCTGCTGGCCCTGTTTGCCATGGCGCGCGGCCACGCCTTCATGGGCGTCAGCGTGTTCGTGCTGGCCAAGGTAGCCGGCGCCGCTGCGGTCGCGCGGCTGTATGCCCTGACCCGCCCGTCACTGCTGCGGCTGCGCTGGTTCGCCTGGCTGCACGGCCGCTTCATGGAACTGAAAGAACGCTGGATCGCGCGCCTCAAGGCCACTGTCGCCTGGCGCGAATGCCGCGCCCTGGCCGGCAGCGTGCGCGAGCGCCTGCGCCGCTGGCGTGCCGGCTGGCGGCGCGGCCGTTTCGCCTCGCGCCCGATGCGGGTGCTGCGCCGCTTCAGCGCGTTCTGGCGCATGCGCCGCCGCTGACCCACCAACTTATTCATGCAACGATCCTTGCCGACCGCCCTCCACCATATCGCCGCTAACGCGCCCGGACTGGTCTACCAGTTCCGCCGCCATCCCGACGGCAGCGTGTCCTTTCCTTATTTGAGCGATGGCTGCCTGGCCCTGCTGGGCATTAACGCCGCTGAGTTGCAGGCCGAGCCGGAGCGCTTCCTGTCGCTGGTGTTGCCGGAAGACCGTCCCGCTTACTTGGAGTCGATGCAGTCGTCCGCCAATTCGCTGTGGAGCTGGAACTGGGAAGGCCGCATCTGGGTCGAAGCCTGGAAGGACGTCAAGTGGATCAACCTGCGCAGCACCCCGCATGCGCTGCCCGATGGCAGCGTGCAGTGGGAAGGCATCATGTCCAACATCACGGAGAGCAAGCAGGAGCAGCTCGAGGTGCGTGCCAGCCGCGCCCGCCTGGCCGAACTGACCGCCCACATCGAGCGGGGGAAAGAGCAGGAGCGCGAACGCATCGCGCGCGAAATCCACGACGACCTGGGCGGCAACCTGACCGCCATCAAGATGGCGCTGGCCATGTTGGCGGCGCGCCTGCCGGAAGGCGATGAAACCCTGCAGCAAAAGGCCGCCTACGTCGACTCCCTGGTCGACCGCACCATCGACGCAGTGCACCGCCTGACCTTGGACCTGCGCCCCTCGGTGCTCGACTTCGGCCTGCTGCCCGCGCTGGAATGGCAGGTCAAGGAATTCGAAGCCCAGGCCGGCATTGCCTGCACCCTGCAGGCCAGCATGAAAGAACTCGACCTCGATCCCGAGCAAGCCACCGCCCTGTTCCGCATCGCGCAGGAAGCGCTGACCAATATTGCCAAGCACGCGCAAGCCAGCGCCGTCACCGTCAAGCTGACGCGCAGCCGCGGCGTGCTGACCCTGAAGATCATCGACAACGGCCGCGGCATCCGCCCCGCCGACCGCGCCAAGCCGGACTCCTTCGGCCTGCGCGGCATGGCCGAGCGCGCGCGGGCACTGGGCGGCACGCTCAACCTGGGCCATGCAGCCGGCGGCGGCACCGAAGTAGCCATCAAAATCCGCCTCCCGGTTGCCGCGCCAGACGTTACAATTGGCCTTGACGTCCCCTCTACCTGACGGGCTAGAGATTCCTACAACTAGCGTCGCACGTCCGCGACGGAGAATCCAAATGCGTCCTCGAATTCACGATCTTGTGCCACGTTATTTCGACCGCATTATGACTCTCTTATTCCAAGACCTGCGATACCTTTCGGCCGCGAACTGGCACGCATGTCAATCCGAGCAGATCTGGGGATACAACTCCATATTCAAATGACTTCCGCCATGCCCAACGGCCGTGTGCGCAATCCAATTCGAGAACATGGAATATACTGTTATTATATACAGTGCCAGCAAAAAGCAAGCGCTCGATTGAGCTAAGCCCATGAGTGAAAAAGCCGTAATCAAAGTATTTATTGCCGACGACCACGCCATCGTGCGCGAAGGCTTGAAACAAATCCTGGCCGAAACCAAGGACATCGTGGTGGCAGGCGAAGCCGAAAATGGCCTCGACGCCATCAAGCTGTTCCGCAAGTCCGGCTGTAATGTCCTGCTGCTCGATATCTCCCTGCCCGACCGCAATGGCATTGAAGTGCTGAAACAGGTCAAGAAGGACAAACCGGAATTGGCCGTGCTGATGCTGTCGATGCACCGCGAAGACCAGTACGCCATCCGCTCGCTCAAGGCCGGCGCCGCCGGCTACCTCACCAAACAAAGTGCGCCGAAAGAGTTAGTAAATGCAATCCGCCAGTGCGCAGCAGGGTTAAAATATGTAAGCCCGGCATTGGCCCAGGAATTGGCCAACCATGTCGGCGAGGACCACCAGGTTGCGCCGCACGAAACGCTGTCGGACCGCGAGTACCAGACCCTGACCATGATCGCCTCCGGCAAAACGGTGGGCGCGATTGCCAAGGAGCTATCACTCTCGGTCAAGACCGTCAGCGAATACCGCTCCCGCCTGCTGGCCAAGATGAACCTGAAGAACAGCGCCGAACTCACGCACTACGCCATCAAGAACCAGCTGATCGATTAGAAAATGATGCTAAGAAGTAAGTACATTTTCTCCCGTTTATCACCAAATCGCGCGACTGGACAGTGGCTTAATATGCTGGTAATCGGTAAACCTTAATGAAGGCTGTACGTCAGATGTCTAGCAAACCCACCAATCCAGCCGCGGCGGATAATCCGGCTGATATCGCTCGCGAGGCATTCCGCCGCCTCGCAGTGCGCCGGATTGCCCCTACGCCTGACGCGTATCGCGACATCTACAATGAAATCGCCGGCATCGTGCCGGTACCGCCGGCACCGGTGGTGCAGGAAAGCCCGGCCGAAAGCATGCTGGCCCAGTTCGCCACCCGCCTGACCGACCAGCCGGGCGACCTGGCTGACTTCGGCCGCCGCTTCAACCGCGCCGTCAAGGCGCGCGACTGGGATACCTATGCCCGCACCCTGGCCGCCCTGGCCGAACGCCCGCTGGTCAAGGTGGGCGCCGGCGGCCTGGTGCCCGAAGAAAATAATGAGCAGGCACGCCTGCTGCGCGAGCTGCTGAGCCGCACCCTGACCTTTGCCGTTGCATCCCTGCTGTCCGACAGCCCCAACCTGGTGGCGGAAGCCGAATCGCTGGGTGCGGCCACCAAGGAGGCGCATACCGAAGCGGCGCTGGCCGAGATCGGCAGCCGCCTGAAGGAACTGTGCTACCAGATCGAGATCCGCAGCGGCGACACCGCCGAGCAGCAGGAATTGCTGCTGCGCCTGTTCCGCCTGCTGCTGGAAAACGTCAGCGAGCTGCTGGACGACGATTCCTGGCTGCGCGGCCAGATCGATGCCGTGCAGGACCTGATCGCCGGACCGATCGACCAGCGCGCGCTGGAGGAAGCCACGCGCAGCCTGAAGGACGTGATCTACAAGCAAAGCCAGCTCAAGCATTCGATCACCGACGTCAAGGCCACCGTCAAGAACATGATGATGACCTTCATCGACCGCCTGGGCGCCGTGGCCACCTCCACCGGCGACTTCCACGAAAAGATGGGCGGCTATTCGGACAAGATCCGCGCCGCCACCGACATCGGCGAACTGAACCAGATCCTCGATGAAGTGCTGAAGGAAACGCGCAGCGTGCAAAGCGAAGCGCTGAAGGCGCGCGACAACATGATGGTGGCGCGGCAGGAAGTGCAGGACGCGGAAGCGCGCATCCACGCCCTGGAAGCGAAACTGCAGCACTTGAGCGAACTGGTGCGCGAAGACCAGCTGACCGGCTCGCTCAACCGGCGCGGCCTGGACGACGTGTTCGAGCGCGAAACGGCGCGTGCCGACCGGCGCGGCACCCCGCTGTGCATTGCCGTGCTGGACCTGGACGATTTCAAGAAGCTCAACGACACGCTGGGCCACATCGCCGGCGACAACGCCTTGAAGCACCTGGTCAAGGTGGTCAAGGAAACGTTGCGCTCGATGGACGTGATCGCCCGCTTCGGCGGCGAGGAATTCCTGATCCTGCTGCCGGAAACCACCCTGGAGGCGGCCACCGCCACCATGACGCGCCTGCAGCGCGAGCTGACGCGCCACTTCTTCATGCACGAGCACGAGAAAGTGCTGATCACCTTCTCGGCCGGGGTGGCGCTGCGCCGCCCGAACGAAAACCAGACCGACCTGGTCAAGCGGGCCGACGAG
>DASWTB010000547.1:0-6312 GCA_036402315.1 Pseudoduganella sp.
CAGTCGGCACGGAAATGGGGCAGCAGCTCAAGTTCCCCGCCGCCGCCGTGGCTATCGTGCGCGACCACCACGAAATGTTTGACGGCAGCGGCTACCCGCGCCACTTGAAGGGTGAAGAGATCGGCGTGCTGGCGCGCATCGTGGCGATCGCGAATTACTACGACCGCCTGTGCAACCCGATCAACGGCACGCCGGGCCTGACCCCGCATGAAGCGCTGTCGCTGATGTTCGCCAAGAACCGCGGCAAGTTCGATCCCAAGCTGCTGCAGGTATTCATCCGCTGCCTGGGCGTGTACCCGCCTGGCACCATCGTGCAGCTGTCGAACGGCGCCACTGGGATGGTCGCCACCATCAATACCGAAAAGCCGAACAAGCCGGAACTGGTGGTGTATGAGGCCGGCGTGCCGCGCGAGGATGCCATTATGGTGGACATGGCGCTCGAGAGCGACCTGAATATCGTGCGCGCCGTCAAGCCTTCACAGGTACCGAAAGAAATCTACGCCTACCTCAGCCCACGCAAGAGGGTCAGCTACTACTTCGACGCCACCAAGCCGGGCCAGGGAGCGACCGGGTGATCTCCGAACTTCGCCAGCTGATGCTCGACCACAGCCCGCACATGATGCTGCTGGTCGACCCCACCAACTTGCAGATCATCGTCGCCAACAAGGTGGCCGAGCAAGTGCTTGGCTATTCAGGGTCGCAGCTGGTCGAAATGCAGATCACCGATATCGAGAGCTCGCTGCAAGACGTGTTTTATTGGGAAGATGTGCGCGGTGGGCATTTCCAGGACATCGACGCACAGGAAGGCGAATACCAGCGCGCCGACGGCACGCAGCTCATGGTCATGAAATCGCTGCGCGTGCTGCGCCATGAGGAGCGCTGGCTGATCCTGATCCTGGCCCGCGATGCGCGCCAGGAGCGCAAGGTGGAGGACGTGCTGGAACAGACCCTGTCGCAGCTGCGCACCACGCTGGAAGCGACCGGCAACGGCATTCTCGTGATCGACTGGCATAACAACATCGCCAGCATGAACCGCCAGTTCAGCGAGATGTGGCATATCCCGGACGCCTTCCTCAAGAATGGCAACGATTCCGCCATCCTCGAATTCCTGACTGCGAACGTGATAGAGCAGGACCTGTGCCGCGAGCGGCTGCAGCAAGTGAGCGATCCGCACGAAGCGCTGGACCAGTTCCACCTGCACGATGGCCGCGTGTTCGAATGCAGCTCGCGCCCGCAATTCCTCGGCGAGCGCATCATCGGCCGCGTGTACGGCTTCCTCGACAACACGGAGCGCGTGCATGCCGAGCAGGCACTGCGCGAATCGCGCGACCAGTTGGAGAGCCGCGTGCATGAGCGCACGCTGGCGCTGCAGATGGCGAACATTACGCTGGAGAGCGAGAAGACGCGCCAGGCCGATCTGATCCGCAAGCTGGGGGAAGCGCAGAACCAGCTGCTGCAATCGGAGAAGATGGCCTCCATTGGTGTGCTGGCGGCCGGCGTGGCGCACGAGATCAACAACCCGGTCGGCTTCGTCAATTCCAACCTGAGCAGCCTGCAGCGCTACATGCAATCCCTGATGCGCCTGCTCGACGCTTATGAGGCGCGCGAAGAGCACCTGCCGGAGAGCGACCGCGGCGAGCTGAATGCCTTGCGCAAGGAGATCGACGCCGACTATTTGCGCGAAGACCTGGGCAGTCTGCTGTCCGAATCGATGGATGGCCTGGACCGCATCAAGCGCATCGTGCAGGACATGAAGGATTTCTCGCATGCCGGCGGCGGCGACATCATGGAGGCCAACCTGGAAACGGGCCTGGACAGCACGCTGAACGTGGTCTGGAACGAACTCAAATACAAAGCCGAGGTGGTGAAGGAGTATGGCGGCGTGCCGGAAATCGAATGCATCCCTTCGCAACTGAACCAGGTGTTCATGAACTTGCTGGTCAATGCCGCCCATGCCATCGAGAACCGCGGCCGCATCACGGTGCGCACCAGTTATGAGAACGAAATGGTGACGGTGGCGGTAAGCGATACCGGCAGCGGCATCGCGGCGGAAAACCTGGGCCGCATCTTTGAACCGTTCTTCACCACCAAGCCAGTGGGCAAGGGCACGGGACTGGGCTTGTCGCTGTCCTACAGCATCGTGCAAAAGCATGGTGGCCGCATTGAAGTCGACAGCGAAATTGGCAAGGGCACCACCTTCCGCGTGATCCTGCCGCGACAGATGGCGCCTGCTGCGGAAGAAAACGATGTTGTAAATTGACTAAGCTTCTGCGGGTGATTACTATTTCCCGCATGAAAAATCTGCTCTTTCACATCGGCCGCAAAGCCGAATCGCACCGCCCCGCAAGCGCTGGAACCTGCCATAACTGCCATGCCGAGGTCAGTACGGCCTACTGCGGCGAATGCGGCCAGAAGGCGGCTGTGCATATCGCCAGCGCGCATGAGTTCCTGCACCATTTTATCGGCCATTACATCGCGGCGGAGGGCAAGTTATGGCGCACCTTCGGCTGGCTGGTCGCCAAGCCGGGGCAACTGACGGTTGAGTTCATGCGTGGCAGGCGCGGGCAGTTTATCGATCCCTTGCGATTGCTGCTCACGGTATCACTGCTGGTGTTCCTGGCCATGAAGTGGCAGATCCATCACTTGCCGGCAGCACCGGGCGAGACCGCCGCGCCGCAGGCTGCAAGAATGGTAACAGCGGCAGATGCGCGCGAGACGCACTGGATCGACGGCAAACTGTTCGACGTATTTTCGCGCTCCAGCGACAAGTTTGCCGGGAACTACAGCAAATATGTGGCGCAGCCCGAGCCGGCGCAGGCCGCGCAATTCTGGGAAGCCTGGCTGCGCTTCGGCCCGACGATCATCCTGTGCCTGATACCGCTGATGGCGATGGTGCTGAAAATCCTGCACCTTGGCAGTGGTTGGCGCTATGGCGAGCACCTGGTGTTTGCAATGCACCTGCAAGCCGTAGTCCTGTTGTCGCTAATGTTTAACGTCGGCGGAATGCACCGCCCCACCCGGCTTACCCTGGGGGTAGCGCTGGGGCTGTACATGCTGCTGGCCATGCGCAAGGTTTATGGTGGCGGCTGGGTGCTGCTGCTGGCGCGCATGGGTATCCTCGGCTATTGCCTGATCTCGGGCTTTGAGTGGCTGGTGCGCATCAGCTTCCTGATGCGCATGGTTTAGCCAGTGCAGGGCACGGCGAAGTCGACGTGGTAATGCTCGTCATGCCGTACCCACGGCTTGCCCTTCATGAAGTTCAGCTTCCCAAGTTCCGCGCCGCGCGGCGTCGCGAACAGGCGCTGCAAGTAGGCTGTGTCAAAGATGACCTGTGCGATGCCGCGCCCGCGCGCCCGGGCGGCCTGGTCGAGCTGGTACAAGTGTTCGGCCATCGCGACGAAGTCGATGCTGTATTCGCCGTAGCGCGCCTTGCGGTCGAACTCGATGTCGTAGCCGAAGCGCTGGGTGGCTGGCGTTGGCAGGCGCACGGGCTGGCCGTCCTTGCCGCGCACCGGCACGAAGAAGTCGACCGACAGGCCATTCTGGTGTGTGCGGTGGGGGCGGAAGCGACCGCCATGCGCATTCCCTGTTTCGCCATACACGTATTGCGCACCTGGCGCAGCGCGCTCAAGCGTTGCATAAGCGTCCAGAATGATGGCCGACACATCGCTATGCACATGGTTGCGACCCATGGCGACAGCCAGCGTGCTGTAGGCAGCGTAGTTGGCGCCTTCGGCCGGTAGCTGGACGCTGTTCTCAATGCTGCCGTGATTGACGGTGCCATGGCAGGTGCTGACGGGGGCCGCGTCGGTCCGCACGGCGGAAAAGAGCAGGACGGCGGCGAGACTGAAATGGAACGGGATCATGGAAGTGACTATAAAGCAATTCCCGGCACTTTTGACAGGGAGTAAGCCGGGCAGTTGGGGTTAGAATGGTTCCATGAAGATCCGCGTTGCCACATACAACATCCACAAGGGCGTGTCGTACCGCAGCCATCCACGGGTACATGCCTTGCGTCATGCGATTGAGGCCTTCCATGCCGACCTGGTGTTCCTGCAGGAAGTGCAGGGCCAGCACGACCGGATCGAAGCGCGTTATGGCGAGGAAAGCGCCGGCCATCGGCACTGGCCGAAGAAAGCCCAGCATGAATTTTTCGCGGGTGACTCGCACCAGTCCGTGTACGGGTTGAATGCTCAGTACGACCACGGCCACCACGGCAATGCCTTGCTCAGCAAATACCCGATTGCGCGCTGGACCAATACCGATATTTCCGACCACGCCTACGAATCGCGCGGCATCCTGCACTCGGTGGTGGAAACGGAGGGCCAACTGGTGCACTGCTACGTGATCCACCTCGGCCTGTTCGAGCGCAGCCGGGTGCGGCAGGCGGACATGCTGATCGAAGCGGTGCGCAGCTCGGCGCCCGATGGCGAGCCGGTCATCATCGCCGGCGACTTCAACGACTGGCGCAATACGCTGACGGACAAGCTGCAAAGTGCGCTCGGCGTGCGCGAGGTTTTTGACGAGATCAATCACGGCCATCCGGTCGGCGACCTGGTGCGCACCCTGGCGCGGCGCAAGGCTGCCCAGCGCCCGGCCCGCACCTTCCCGGCCGCCTTGCCATTTTTCAGGTTGGACCGCATCTATGTGCGGGGCTTCAAGGTAGAATCCGCGGAAGTCCTGCATGGCCCGCTGTGGGCCAAGCTGTCGGATCACGCGCCCATCGTGGCGAACCTGAAACTGGTTTCCTGACACATGCGTCACGTAGATTTTCTCGCCGATAACGAAGTCAAACTCCTTCACTGCGGTACCGATTATTTTCCGGCACTGGTCGAGGCCATCGAGGCCGCGCAGTTCGAAATCTATTTCGAGACGTATATCTTCGCCGAGGACGAGACCGGCAAACGCGTCATGGGCGCGCTGAAAGCTGCGGCGCAGCGCGGCGTGACCGTGCGCATGATTACCGACTGGTTCGGCACCGGCCATAAGCCGGCCTCGCGCCTGCATGCCGAGGTCACGGCGGCCGGCGTCGAGCATCGCATCTTCAATCCCTGGTTCCGGCGCGGCGTGACACGTACCCACCGCAAGATTTGCGTGGTGGATGCCCAGGTGGCCTTTGTCGGCGGCATCAATATCAACGACGACATGTTCACCGACTACGACCACAGCAAGGCGCTGGCGGCGCCGCGCTGGGACTTTGCGGTGGCGGTGCGCGGGCCGCTGGTCGAGTCCATCCACAGCGAGGCCGAGACGCAATGGACGCGCCTCGGCCATATGAACATCGTCAAGCGCCTGACCCTGTTCAACGAGGTGCGCAAGCTGAACAAGATCGCGCGCCAGAGCACCATGCAGGCCGGCTTCGTGGTGCGCGACAACCTGCGCAACCGCCGCACCATCCAGCGCGCCTATTTGCAGGCGCTGGGGCGGGCCAGGAAGAGCGTGCTGCTGGCCAATCCCTACTTCGCGCCGGGCCGCAAGTTCCGCCGAGCCCTGGCCGCGACTGCGCAACGCGGGGTGGAGGTGGTGCTGCTGATCGGCGTCGGCGAATTCTGGCTGCAAGATGCGGTGGCGCATTCCTTCTACCCCAAGCTGCTGGAAGCGGGTGTCAAGGTGGTGGAATACCGCAAGACGCAACTGCACGCCAAGGTGGCGGTCATCGACGATGACTGGGCGACCGTTGGCTCCTCCAATGTGGACGGGCTGAGCCTGTTCCTCAACCAGGAAGCCAATGTGGTGATCAAGGACGCCGAGTTTGCGCGTTCGCTGCGGGCCAAGATCGAGGATGCCATTGCCGATGGCGTGGTGATCCACCCGCAGGAATTCGAACATGTCGGGCGCTTCCGGCGGGTGGGGTATGAAGTGGCCTACTTCTTCTACCGCACGCTGATGCGCATTTTTGCAGTAGGAAAGTACACATGAGTGACGTAAGAATTGACAAATGGCTATGGGCAGCGCGCTTCTTCAAAACGCGCCAGCTGGCCATCGACGCCATCGACAAGGGCAAGGTGAAACTGTCGAGCGGCGAACGCATCAAGCCCTCGCGCAATGCCAAGCTGGGCGAGCGCCTGCACATCGATAACGGTGCGGACGAATGGGACGTGCTGGTCGTCGGGATTTCCGGCAAACGCGAAGGGGCTCCGATCGCCCGTCTCCTATACGAAGAAAGCGAAGAATCGCTGGCCCGCCGCGCAGCCTTGATCGAGCGCAAGAAACTGTTCCCCGAACCCTTCGCCGACAGCAAAGGCCGCCCAACCAAGCGCGACCGCCGCGCCTGGGAACGAGCAACTGGCGAATAAAAAGTCGGGGTCAGCT
>DASWTB010000548.1:0-7187 GCA_036402315.1 Pseudoduganella sp.
TCGAGGCGGGTGGCGCGGTTGCGCACCGCGAAAGCGGCCGCCTGCGCCTCGGACTCCTGCGGCCACAACGAACATGTCACGAACAGCAATTTACCATTGGGGGCGAGCATTTTCCAAAGGTTGTCGAGAATTTGCGACGAAAGTGTTGCAAGTTGGCGGGTGTCGCTCTTGCGGCGCAACCAGCGGATATCCGGGTGGCGGCGCACGATGCCGGAGGCGGTGCAAGGCACGTCGGCCAGGATGCGGTCGAACTGCTGGCCGTCCCACCAGGCGTCGGTCTGGGCCTCTGCCGGCTGCAGTATTGCCTGCAATTGCAGGCGGTCGAGGTTTTCCTGAACGCGCTGCAGGCGCTTCGGATCGGCATCCAATGCTGTCAAATTGACATCGGCCAGTTCGAGGATGTGGCAGGTCTTGCCGCCCGGAGCGGCGCAGGCGTCCAGCACGCGCATGCCGGCTTGCACGTCCAGCAATGGGGCCGCCAGCTGGGCGCCCGCGTCCTGCACTGAGACATCGCCTTCATCGAAACCTGGAATCTGGTGCACCGGCACCGGCTTGGCCAGCCGGACGGCGAAATCGCCGACCTGGGTGGCTTCGATGCCTTCCGCAGCCAGGCGCGCCAGGTAATCGGCCGGCGAAGTACGGCGGGTGTTTACGCGCAGCGTCAGGGGCGGGGCCTTGTTGCCGGCGGCAAGCACCTGCTCCCAGTCTTTCGGGTAGGCGGTGATGACGGAGTCGATCCACCATTGCGGGTAATTATATTTAGCCTCCGGCTGCTGCATGGCCTCGTCGAGCAGCTCCTCTTTCTCGCGCAGGAAACGGCGCAGCAAGGCGTTGACCATGTTTTTGGCGCGCGCGGTATCCGGGTGGGAACCGGCTGCGGTGACCGCCTGGTCGACTACCGTGAAGGCTTCGTATGGGGCCGGGCTGCCGTCGGCCGGGTGCATCAGCGGCAGGGCCACCGACAGCAGGGCCTGGACCATCGGGTCCGGGGCTTTCGGCGCCATCAGGCCGGTCAGGATTTCACTCAGGGCCAGCTGGCGCATGGCGCGGTAGGCGATGTCCTGGATCGCGCCGCGGGCCTGCGGGGTGGCGTTATTGTTCGCGAATACTGCCGCCAGCGCTTGCGGCAGTGCGGTGCCTTGCTGGACTTGCACTGCGGCCGTTGCGGCGCCCAGGATCGCGAAAGCCAGCGAGTCCGGTTTCAGTTCGGACTGGAATTCAGTCTGCACGCGCGGTTTCAAGTCGCGGTGGTGGCTTTCGCGGATGGCTGGTTTGGCCGGGGCGCGTGGCGCCGGCGCGTCTGCATCACGGGCTGCCGGCTTGCGGGCTGCCCAGGGCGAGCCAGAAGCCGCCCCCACGCCGCCCGGAGCACGGCCGAAGCCGCGCTGGTTGCCCTCGGCGCGCGAATCATTGCGGAACTCGGCGCCTTCGCGTCGGCCGAAGCCACGCTGGCCACCCTCGCCGCGACCTTCGCCCCGGTTGTCGGTTGCCGCACGCGGGCCGAAGCTGCGCTGCCCACGGTCGTCACGGCCTTCACCGCGGTTTTCGCGGTCCGGACGCGGGGCGAAATCACGCTGATCACGGTCGCTGCGGCCCTCACTGCGGCCTTCGCCACGGTTTTCGCGATCCGGGCGTGGACCGAAGCCGCGCTGGGCAGACTCGCCGCGTGCCTGGCCGGCCGGACGCGGGCCTGCTGCGCGAGGACGGTCGGCGCCGGCCGAACGCTGTCCGCCATCCCCCGCCGCACGAGGCGACTTGGCCGCCGGTGCAGCCGGTTTGGCCGGTTTAGCCTTTGGTTTGAGGGATAAGGTTGGGCGCTCTTTCTTAGTCATTGCAATCCTGTCATCGCGCCCGCCAGCCGGCGGCACGGCCCGGGAGGCCGCATTCATCGCGGTAAATCTGTGAAAACCAAGATTGTACCCGGGATAAGGCGCCTAACCCCTTGTTTTCCCCGGATTTACCCGTTCTGGCAAACAAGTATAATGTCCCTCTTTTCAGACGTTCCCGGCTATTCACATGCTCGCCCAACAAAAGCAAGAGATCATTTCCCTGTTCCAGGCCGCCCTCGCGCCGATCCTGGAAGGTTCCGACGTTAAAGCCAACGTGGTGCTCGAGCGCCCACGCGATGCTTCGCACGGCGACGTCGCCTGCAATATCGCCATGCAGCTGGCCAAGCAGCTGAAGATGAACCCGCGCGAACTGGCGCAAAAGATCGTCACCGCCCTGCAGGAAAACCCGGCCGGCAAGCAGCTGGTGGCAGCCGCCGAAATCGCCGGTCCTGGCTTCATCAACCTGCGCGTGACCGACGCCGCCAAGCAGTCCGTGGTCAAGACCGTGCTGCAGCAGGGCGCCGCCTTCGGCCAGAGCGAAGCGCTGGCCGGCAAGAACGTCATCATCGAATTCGTCTCCGCCAACCCGACCGGCCCGCTGCACGTGGGCCACGGCCGCCAGGCGGCCCTGGGCGACGCGCTGTCGTCGCTGTTCGAGGCGCAAGGCGCCAAGGTCACCCGCGAGTTCTATTACAACGACGCCGGCGTCCAGATCCAGACCCTGGCCACCTCGGTCCAGTGCCGCGCCAAAGGCTTCAAGCCGGGCGACGCCGAATGGCCTGAATCGGCCTACAACGGCGACTATATCGCCGACATCGCCGCCGATTTCCTGGCGAAGAAGACCGTTTCCGCCTCCGACGGCCAGCCGGTCACCGGCTCCGGCGACGTGGAAGACATCGAAAACATCCGCGCCTTCGCGGTCACCTACCTGCGCAACGAGCAGGACATCGACCTGCAAGCCTTCGGCGTAAAGTTCGACAACTACTATCTGGAATCGTCGCTGTACTCGGACGGCAAGGTGGAAAAGGCAGTTGAAGCCCTGGTCGCCAACGGCCACACCTACGAAGACGGCGGCGCGCTGTGGCTGCGCACCACCGACTACGGCGACGACAAGGACCGCGTCATGCGCAAGACCGACGGCGGCTACACCTACTTCGTGCCGGACGTCGCCTACCACATCGTCAAGTTCCAGCGCGGCTTCACCCAGGCCATCAACGTGCAGGGTTCCGACCACCACGGCACCATCGCCCGCGTGCGCGCCGGCTTGCAAGCCGTCGGCCTGGGCATCCCGCAGGGCTTCCCCGACTACGTGCTGCACAAGATGGTCACCGTGATGAAGGACGGCGCCGAGGTGAAGATCTCCAAGCGTGCCGGCTCCTACGTCACCGTGCGCGACCTGATCGAATGGTCCGGTGGCGGCGACATCACCAAGGGCCGCGATGCCGTGCGCTTCTTCCTGATTTCTCGTAAAGCCGACACCGAATTCGTGTTCGACGTCGACGTCGCGCTCAAAACTTCCGACGAAAACCCGGTCTACTACGTCCAGTACGCCCACGCGCGTATCTGCCGCATGCTGGAAAACTGGGGCGGCGACGAAGCCTCGGTGGCCAACGTCGACCTGTCGCCACTGACCGCGCCGACCGAAGCCACCCTGCTGGCCGCCCTGGCCCAGTACCCTGAGGTGCTGGCCCGTGCCCAGGCCGAACTGGGCCCGCACCAGGTAGCCTTCTACCTGCGCGACCTGGCTGCCGCCCTGCACTCGTTCTACTTTGCCGAAAAAGTGCTGGTGGAAGACGAAGCAACCAAGCTGGCCCGCGTGGCCCTGATGGTTGCCACCCGCCAGGTGCTGCGCAACGGCCTGGCACTGATCGGCGTTTCCGCTCCTAACCAAATGTAAGGTCCACATGGCTTTTCGCTCTTTGCGCTCTTCTCCGCGTCAGCAAGAAGGTAATACCTTAGTTGGCTTCATCATTGGCCTGGTCATCGGCCTGGTCATCGCCGTCGTCGTCGCCCTCAGCATCACCAAGGGCCAGACGCCGTTCACCGACAAGGCGCCGAAGAACGGCAAGCCGACCGATGAAGCATCCGGCCAGATCGCCGATCCGAACAAGCCGATGTACGGCAACAAGGACGCGGTGAAGAAGGCAAACAGCGAATTCGAGCGCGACGCAGCGAAGCAGGCTCCCGCCGATGAACTGCAGAAGGTGGTGGACAACATCCAGGCGCAGGGCCAGGCTCCGGCCAAGGCTCCTGCAGCCCCGGCTCCCGCCCCTGCTCCGGCCCCGGCCCCTGCCGCTACCTCGCCCGCCGCTCCGCCGCCGGTCAACAGCGCAGCTCCGCCGGCACAGGCAGCCGCCCCGGCGCCTGCCCTGCCGGGCGAAGACAAGTTCGTGTACTACCTGCAGGCTGGCGCCTTCCGCGAAGTCGGCGATGCGGAGAACACCCGCGCCAAACTTGCCCTGCTGGGCTTCGAGGCCACGGTGTCCGACCGCGCCACCGATGCCGGCGTGCTGCACCGCGTGCGCATGGGCCCTTTCACCCAGGTGGAAGCCATGAACAAGGTGCGCGCCAAGCTGTCTGAAAACGGCATTGATGTTGCCGTCGTCCGCAATCAAAAATAAGGAAAGCCCGAGCGATGAGACTGTTTAAGCAGATCCTGGCCGTGGTCCTGTATGGCGCCGCTTTTGGCGCCTTTGCTTCCACTGCCGCCCCCGTTGCCGGCACCGATTACGTTGTGCTGCCGGAGCCGCAGGCTGTCGATACCGGCAAGAAGGTTGAGGTCATCGAGTTCTTCGCTTACTACTGCCCTCACTGCTACGCGCTGGAACCGGCTATGGCGGCCTGGGTCAAGAAACAGGGCGACAATGTGGTCTTCAAGCGTGTCCACGTCAGCCGCGGCCCGTCCGTGCTGCCGCAGCAAAAGCTGTACTTCGCACTGGAATCCATGGGCCTGCTCGAACAGAACCACGCCAAAATTTTCAATGCCATGCACGAGCAGGGCAATCCGCTGCGCAACGATACGGCCGTCATCGACTGGGCAGCCAGCAACGGCATCGACAAAGCCAGGTTCACCGAAGCCTATAACAGCTTCGGCGTCGCCGCCAAACTGCGGCGCACCGAGCGCATGATGGGCGATTACCGCGTCGATTACTGGCCGATGATCGTGGTCGACGGCAAGTACATGACCTCCCCTGCCGAGGCAAACAAGGCTATCAAGCCGGTGCCTAACGAGGCCCAGCAGCACGCCAATGCATTGACCGTGCTGGACTTCCTCGTGGCCAAGGCAAAGGCGGAGAAGAAGTAAGGCTTTGAAGCGCGTTTTCATTACCGGCGCCTCGAGCGGCATCGGGGCAGCACTGGCGGCGCATTACGCTGCACAAGGCTGCACCCTCGGCCTGCTGGGACGCCGCGCGGACGCGCTGCAGGCGCTTGCCGCCACCCTGCCCAACCCGGAACGCCACCGCTGCTATGCGGCCGACGTGACCGACCATGCGGCCCTGCGCAGCGCCGCCGAGGCTTTCCTGGCCTATGCCGGCGGCTGCGATATCGTCATCGCCAACGCAGGCATTTCGCACGGCACCATCACCGAACTGGCGGAAGACCTGCCGGTGTTCGAATCCATCATCGCCACCAATGTCACGGCCACCGTGGCGACGTTCTCGCCGTTCATCGCCGCGATGCGTGCGCAGGTATCGCCTGCGCGCCTGGTGGGCATTGGCAGTGTCGCCGGCGTGCGCGGACTGCCGGGCGGAGGCGCCTACAGCGCTTCCAAGGCGGCGGTGCGGGTCTATTGCGAATCGCTGCGGGTCGAATTGCGCGGCAGTGGGATCAAAGTGGTCACCATCGCGCCGGGGAATATCGATACGCCGATGACGCAGCAGAACAAATATCCGATGCCGTTCCTGATGCAGCCAGCCGATTTCGCGGCGGCGGCAGCACGCAGCATCGAACGTGGCGACAGCTACCGCGTCATTCCGTTCGGCGCCAGCATGATTGCGCGCTTGCTGCGCATACTGCCGAACTGGCTGTATGACCGGGCTTTCGCCAAGGCGCCGCATAAGGCACGCAAGGGCACAGCATGAACGCGACACCTCTCGCCGCCGAATCGATCCGGGCGCTGGTTGCCGGCAGCGCCTCTCACGTCGTCATTGAAGTGGTGGGCGAAACCGGTTCCACCAACGCCGACCTGCTGGCCCGCGTGCCTTGCGCCGCCCAGCCGCCAGCGCCCCTCGCAGGCGCCGTGCTGCGCGGCCCGGTGTTGCGCGTGGCCGAGCGCCAGACGGCTGGGCGCGGCCGCGCCGGCCGCAGCTGGCTGTCTGCGCCTGGCGCATCGCTGACTTTCTCCGTCGCCTGGCCTTTCCGGGCCCCGCTGCACCGCATGGTGGGCTTGCCGCTGGCCGTTGGCGTGGCGCTGGCTGAAACCGTGAATGGCCTGGGCGTGCCGGTCCAGCTCAAATGGCCGAACGATATGCTGAAGGATGGCGCCAAGCTGGCCGGCATCCTGGTTGAAACCCAGGCCGCGCCGGACGGCACCATCTGGGCCGTCATCGGCTGCGGCATGAACCTGCTGATGCCGGACGAGATGGAAGCCGCCATCGGCCGCGCAGTGTCGTCCGCGCCGTGGCTGGCGCAGATGGACCGCAACGCTTTGCTGGCGCAATTACTGAGCCGCCTGTGCGCCGTGCTGGCGGAGTTCGACGATACCGGCTTTGCCGCCTTCACCGAGCGCTGGAACGCACTGCAGGCCTGGCGCGGGCAGCCGGTGCGTCTGCTGGACCAGGGCGAAGTCCAGCAGGAAGGCCTGGCCGCCGGCGTGGACGACCAGGGCCGCCTGCTGCTCGACACCCCGTCCGGGCGTGTCGCCGTGCTGTCGGGCGACGTTTCCCTGAGGCTTGCACAATGATGAACGACCTGCTGATCGACGCCGGCAACACCCGCATCAAGTGGGCCCTGGCCGCGCCGGACGCTGCACTTGGCGACTGGCTCGCGCAAGGCGCGCACATGCACGCCGACGCCGCCGGTTTCCCGGCGGCCCTCATGGCCGCCCTCGCCGCCCGTCCTGGCGCCACGCCAGCCATCGGCCGCGTGCTGATCGCCAACGTGGCCGGCCAGTCCGTGCGCGACATGCTGGCCGGCTGGCTGGCCGCACCGCAGCTCCGGATCCCGCCGCCAGCCATCGAGTGGTTCGCCTCCATCCCCGAGCGCGCCGGCGTGCGCAACGCCTACCGCAACCCTGCGCAACTGGGCTGCGACCGTTTTGCCGCCGCCATCGGCGCCCACGCGCTATGTCCGGGCAAGGCCATCGTGGTCGCCAACTGCGGCACCGCCACCACCATCGACGCCATCACGGCCGACGGC
>DASWTB010000549.1:0-11787 GCA_036402315.1 Pseudoduganella sp.
GATCAGCAGCAGCGAACCTTCAGCGACCTTGTCGCCGACCTTCACTTTGATTTCCTTGACCACGCCGGCTTGCGACGAAGGGATCTCCATCGATGCCTTGTCCGATTCAACGGTCACCAGGGATTGGTCAACCTTGATCGTGTCACCCACCTTGACCATCAGTTCGATGACTTCAACTTCCTTGAAGTCGCCGATATCCGGGACTTTCACTTCAACCATGCTCATAGTGTTTGCTCCGTCTTCTTATTTATTGGGTCACCGGATTTGGCTTGTTCGGGTTGATGCCGTACTTCTTGATGGCGTCTTCCACAACCGACATCGCGATCTTGCCTTCGTCCGCCAGGGCGCGCAGGGATGCGACGGTGATGTAGTAGCGGTTCACCTCGAAGAACTCGCGCAGCTTGGCGCGGCTGTCCGAACGGCCAAAGCCATCGGTGCCCAGCACCTTGTAGGTGCGGCCTTCCGGCATGTAAGGACGGATCTGTTCAGCGAATGCACGCATGTAGTCGGTGGTTGCAACGATCGGGCCGGTGGTGTCCTTCAGCAGGCCGGTCACGTACGGCACGCGCTGCTCCTTGGTCGGGTTGACCATATTCCAGCGTTCGCAGTCGGTGCCTTCGCGCGCCACCAGGGTCAGCGAAGGAGCGGACCACACGTCGGCGGCGATGTTCCAGTCGTTCTTCAGCAGTTCCGCGGCGAAGATGGATTCGCGCAGGATGGTGCCCGAGCCGATCAGCTGCACGCGCTGCTTGGCGGCCTTGTCGCCCTCCTGCAGCAGGTACATGCCCTTCAGGATGCCCTCTTCCTGGCCAGCTTTCAGGCCTGGGTGGGCATAGTTCTCGTTCATGATGGTGATGTAGTAGAACACGTCTTCCTGCTCACCCACCATGCGGCGCAGGCCGTCCTGCACGATCACCGCCAGTTCGTGGCCGAAGGTCGGGTCGTACGGCACGCAGTTCGGGATGGTGGCAGCCATGATGTGGCTGTGGCCATCTTCGTGCTGCAGGCCTTCGCCGTTCAGCGTGGTACGGCCGGCGGTGCCGCCCATCAGGAAGCCGCGCGCACGCATGTCGCCCGCTGCCCATGCCAGGTCGCCAACGCGCTGCAGGCCGAACATCGAGTAATAGGTGAAGAACGGGATCATCACGCGGTTGTTGGTCGAGTACGAAGTCGCCGCGGCGATCCACGAGCTCATGCCGCCAGCTTCGTTGATACCCTCCTGCAGGATCTGGCCGGCCTTGTCTTCGCGGTAGTACATCACCTGGTCCTTGTCGACCGGCTCGTACAACTGGCCTTGCTGGTTGAAGATACCAATCTGGCGGAACAGGCCTTCCATACCGAAGGTACGGGACTCATCAACCAGGATCGGCACCACGCGCTGGCCCAGGGACTGGTCGCGCAGCAGTGCGGTGATGATACGCACGAAGGCCTGGGTGGTGGAAATCTCGCGGCCTTCCGGAGTCGGATCGGTCACGGCCTTGAAGGCGTCCAGGCCTGGCACTACCAGCTGCTCGTCGGCCTTCATGCGGCGTGCCGGCAGGTAGCCGCCCAGTGCTTTACGGCGCTCGTGCAGGTACTTGATTTCCGGTGCGTCATCGGCAGGCTTGAAGAACGGGATGTCCTTCAGCTTGTCGTCCGGGATCGGGATGTTGAAGCGGTCGCGCATTTCGCGGATTGCCTCGTCGTCCAGCTTCTTGGTCTGGTGCGCCGTGTTGCGCGCTTCGCCGGACTTGCCCATGCCGAAGCCCTTGACGGTCTTCACCAGCAGCACGGTTGGCTTGCCGACCGATTCGTTGGCCTGCTTGAATGCAGCGTAGATCTTGTGCGGATCATGGCCACCGCGGGTCAGGCGCCAGATGTCGTCGTCGGACATGTTGGCGACCATTTCCAGCAGCTTCGGATGCTTGCCGAAGAAGTGCTTGCGCACGTAGGCGCCGTCCTTGGCCTTGTAGTTCTGGTATTCGCCGTCGACGGTTTCCATCATTACGCGCTGCAGGATGCCGTCCTTGTCCTGTGCCAGCAGGTTGTCCCAACCCGGGCCCCAGATGACCTTGATGACGTTCCAGCCGGCGCCGCGGAAGTCCGCTTCCAGCTCTTGAATGATCTTGCCGTTGCCGCGCACCGGGCCGTCCAGGCGCTGCAGGTTGCAGTTGACCACGATGTTCAGGTTGTCCAGCTGTTCGCGGGCAGCCATGCCGATCGCGCCCATCGATTCCGGTTCGTCCATCTCGCCGTCGCCGCAGAAGGCCCAGACCTTGCGGCCTTCGGTATTGGCAATGCCGCGTGCGTGCAGGTACTTCAGGAAGCGCGCCTGGTAGATCGCCATCAGCGGGCCCAGGCCCATCGACACGGTCGGGAACTGCCAGAAATCCGGCATCAGTTTCGGGTGCGGGTAGGAGGACAGGCCTTTGCCGTCCACTTCGCGGCGGAAGTTCAGCAGTTGTTCTTCGGTCAGGCGGCCTTCCAGGAAGGCGCGCGCGTAGACGCCAGGGGACGAGTGGCCCTGGATGTACAGCAGGTCGCCGCCGTGGTTTTCGCTCTCGGCTTTCCAGAAGTGGTTGAAGCCGATGCCCAGCATGTTCGCCAGCGAGGCGAACGAGGACAGGTGGCCACCCAGGTCGCCGTCGGCACGGTTGGCCTTGACGACCATTGCCATGGCGTTCCAGCGCATCCACGAGCGCAGGCGCTCTTCATATTCCAGGTTGCCTGGGCAGTGGGCTTCTTTGTGGGCCGGGATGGTGTTGACGTAAGCGGTGTTGGCGGAGAACGGGATGTCGGCGCCGCGGCGGCGGGCCAGGTCGACCAGCCGCTCCATCAGGTAATGGGCACGTTCAGGGCCTTCGTTTTCCAGGACGGCTTCCAGAGCCTCCAGCCATTCTTTGGTTTCCTGTGCATCAGGATCGTTGGCCGTTTGTGCCGTGACCTGGTCAAGTTGAGCTGACATGTAACTAGTCTCCTATCGATTGAAGGCGCCCCACCCTGTGTGCTCCGGACGGTGCAGGTGATTATTTACTAAGACTTTGGCTAAGTGTGAAGGATTCTATCAGCGAATCCTGTGTTTTTCAAATTGCGGAAGCTGATTTTATATTGTGAAATGCATTGCCGCTTGCACCAGCGCCCGCCGCGAACTGCGCCTGCTGCGGCTGGACCGCAAGCCAGTGGATGTGGAATTCTTTGGATGCTCGATCCGCTTCAATAATCGCGATTCGGTGATGCAGGCGGCGCACGATGTCACCGAGCGACTGCAGCAAATGGAGAGTCCTCCACCGCGTCCCGCACGACGATTCTGACCGCCCTGGCCCACCGCGCTTACTCCTCCCGTACGGTTCAGGGATCTTTCGGAGTCTCTAGCAGCTTCTTGAGCGCGCCGCGCGGGTTGGCCATGAAGTCGTGCATGACTTCATAGTGCTCGGTGTCTTCGTAGGCACGCTGGCGGATGCCGTCGGGCGAGCAAACGAAAATCGAGGCTTCGGGGGAAGCCATCAGGATCGGCGAATGCGTGGCAATCACGAATTGGGAGCCGCCCTGCACAAGCTCGTGGATACGCGCCAGTGCGTCCAATTGGCGCCGTGGCGACAATGCGGCTTCCGGTTCGTCAAGGATGTACAGCCCTTTGCCACGAAAACGGTTCTGCAACAGGGCCATGAAAGATTCGCCATGCGATTGCTCGTGCAGCGAACGGTCGCCGTAGGAGCTTCCGACGCCAAGATTTTCAATAACGGTCGCAACGTTGAAAAAACTCTCAGCACGCAGAAAGTAGCCGTCCTTCGGCATGCGTACACCGCGCGCCACACGCAAGTACTCATGCAGGCAGGAATGCGAAGCGCGGGTCCTGAAATTAAAATCCTTGCTGCCGCCTTCCGCGTTAAAGCCCAGCGCGACGGCCAGGCCCTCCAGCAAAGTCGACTTGCCCGAGCCGTTCTCGCCGACGATGAAGGTCACAGCCGGGTCGAACTCGAGCCGGCCAAGGTGGCGCACGGCGGGCAGGCAGAAGGGGTAAGTCGAGAAATCGGGCGCCTTGTCGGGACGCAGCTGGACATCGATCAGGAACTGGTAAGAGATCATTTGTTAGCAAGCTTACAATCATGTGCAGTGCAGCACAAGGCCGCCACCATTTATAATGGCGACTTTCCATTCCACCAATCCAAGCAATCATGTCTGCACAACTGATCGACGGAGTAGCGCTCTCCCAAAAACTGCGCGCCGAAATCGCTTCCCGCGCCGCCGCCCTGACCGCCAAAGGCAAACAGCCTGGCCTGGCCGTGATCCTGGTCGGCGACGATCCGGCCAGCCATGTCTACGTGCGCAACAAGGTCAAGGCATGCGAAGACGCCGGCATCCGTTCCGTGAAAGAGCAGTACCCGGCAGACATGACCGAGCAGGCTCTGCTCGACCGCATCGCCACCCTGAACGCCGACCCAGGCATCCACGGCATCCTGGTGCAGATGCCGCTGCCAAAGCATATCGACCCGCACAAGGTGATCGAAGCTATCGCCACCAGCAAGGACGTGGATGGCTACTCGGTGCTGAGCGCCGGTGAACTGATGACCGGCCTGGAAGGCTTCCTGCCATGCACGCCTTACGGCTGCATGAAACTGATCGAGTCGACCGGCGTGAACCTGAAGGGCAAGCACGCTGTCGTAATCGGCCGCTCCAACACCGTCGGCAAGCCAATGGGCCTGCTGCTCTTGCAAGCCAATGCAACCGTCACCATCTGCCATAGCGGGACTTCGGACCTGGGCTACCACACCCGCCAGGCGGACATCGTGGTGGCAGCAACTGGCCGCCGCAATACCCTGACTGCTGATATGGTAAAGCCGGGCGCCATCGTGATCGACGTGGGCATCAACCGCGACGAAAACGGCAAGCTGTGCGGCGACGTGGACTTTGCGGGCATCAAGGAAGTGGCTTCGCATATCACGCCAGTGCCGGGCGGCGTGGGTCCGATGACGATTACCATGCTGCTGATGAATACTATTGAGTCGGCGGAACGCGTTTAAACCGCTTTAAACCGGTAAACCAGCGGGATGGCCGTCCCGTCAGACCCGCGGGGTCTGACAGTTGACCAGCGGCCGCCGCGTTACCGGTGTCTGACCCTGCGGGTCAGACACCGCCTTTTCGGTTTTAGAGGAGTTAAGAATGACTGACAATCCCCTGCTGGACTTTAGCGGCTTGCCGCGTTTTGATGCGATCAGGCCCGAACACGTCACGCCCGCGATCGAGCACCTGCTGGAGAAGAATCGCGCGGCCGTGGCGCAACTGGAAGCGCCAAGCGACGACGTGACCTGGGATAACTTCGTCACCCCGCTGGAGAATTCCACCGAGCTGCTGGGCCGTGCCTGGGGTATCGTCAGTCACCTGAACAACGTGGTGGACACGCCCGAACTGCGCGCCGCCTACAACGAAAACCTGCCGAAAGTGACCGAGTTCTGGACCGCCCTGGCCCAGAACGAGGCGCTGTTTGCAAAATACAAGGCCCTGCGCGCCAGCGCGGAATTCGCCACCTTGTCGCCGGCGCGCCAGCGCATCATCGACAACGCGATCCGCGATTTCCGCATGGGCGGCGCCGAACTGCCGGCCGACAAGAAGGAACGTTTCGCCGCCATCCAGGAAGAACACGCCGCCACCAGCACCCGCTTCAGCGAGAACGTGCTGGACGCGACGAACGACTGGAAGCTGCTGGTCGAAGACGAAGCCGAGCTGCGCGGCCTGCCCGACGATTCCAAGGCCGCCGCCAAGGCGCTGGCCGAGAAGGACGGCAAGCAAGGCTGGCTGTTCACCCTGCACTTCCCGTCCTACTACCCGATCCTGCAGTTCTGCGACAACCGCGCCCTGCGCGAAAAGGTCTACCGTGCCAACGCCACCAAGGCTTCCGAGCTGGGCGATGCATTCAGCAAGCGCGAGGACTGGGATAACACCGCCAACATCGCCACCCTGCTGAAACTGCGCGCCGAAGAAGCCAGCCTGCTGGGCTACCAGAACTTTGCCGAAGTCTCGCTGGTGCCGAAAATGGCCAAGTCGCCGGAACAGGTAATCGAATTCCTGGAAGACCTGGCCAAGCGCGCCCGCCCGTTCGCCGAGAAAGACCTGGCAGAACTGCAGGCCTACGCCAGCAAGGAGCTGGGCATCGACGACCTGCAGTCGTGGGACCTGCCTTACGCCTCCGAAAAACTGCAGCAGCACCTGTACTCCTTCTCGGCCCAGGAGGTAAAGCAGTACTTCCCCGAGCACAAGGTCGTCGACGGCCTGTTCAAGCTGGTGCAAACCCTGTTCGGCGTATCCATCCGGCCTGACAGCGCGCCGGTGTGGCACAAGGACGTGCGCTTCTACAGCATCGAACGCGATGGCGTGCTGGTGGGACAGTTCTACCTCGACCTGTACGCCCGCGAAGGCAAGAGCGGCGGCGCCTGGATGGACGACGCGCGCGGCCGCCGCCTGAAGAACGGCGAGCTGCAAACCCCGGTCGCCTACCTGACCTGCAACTTCACCGAACCGCTGGTGGTGGACGGCGTGCCGCAGCCATCGCTGTTCACCCACGATGAAGTGATCACCCTGTTCCACGAATTCGGCCACGGCCTGCACCACATGCTGACCCAGGTCGAAGAACTGGCGGTGTCCGGCATTTCCGGCGTCGAATGGGACGCGGTGGAACTGCCGTCCCAGTTCATGGAAAACTTCTGCTGGGAGTGGGATGTGCTGAGCCACATGAGCGCCCATGTGAAGAGCGGCCTGCCGCTGCCGCGCGCCCTGTACGACCGCATGCTGGCCGCCAAGAACTTCCAGTCCGGCCTGCAGACCTTGCGCCAGGTGGAATTCGCCCTGCTCGACATGCTGCTGCACTACGACTTCCAGCCGTCCGGCGCCAAATCGGTGCAGGACGTGATCGACGAGGTGCGCCGCAAGTTCGCAATTATCATCCCGCCAAGTTTCAACCGTTTCCAACATTCCTTCGGCCATATCTTTGCCGGAGGCTACGCGGCGGGATACTATAGCTATAAGTGGGCGGAAGTACTGTCTGCCGACGCCTACGCGGCCTTCGAGGAAGCGGCGGCGCTGGACGGCGGTAAACTGTCTACAGAAACTGGCAAACGCTTCCAGCAGGAGATCCTGGCCGTCGGCGGTTCGCGCCCGGCGCTGGAGTCGTTTACTGCATTCCGCGGCCGTGAGCCGACCATCGACGCCCTGCTGCGCCACAGCGGCATGGCGGCTTAAAGGAGATAGAGATTCAATGAAACGCGCTGCCCTGCTTTTGCTGCTGCTGACTGCCAGCGCGGCGCACGCCCAGATGTACAAGTGGAAGGACGAAAAAGGCGTCACCCACTTTACGGAGACGCCGCCGCCCACCACTGCCAAGAAGGCGGAGGTGAAAAATTACAACACCGCCGGTGCCGGCGGTGCTGCCTTGCCATCGGAACTGGCGGAAGTGGTACGCGCCCGTCCGGTGGTGCTGTACACCACCGCCAACTGCGGCGCCGGCTGCAATATGGCCCGCACCATGCTGGCCGCGCGCGGCATTCCTTACCGCGAAAAGACCGTTTCCACCCCGGAGGACTTTGAGGCCATGAAAAAGGCCGGCAGCGAAGGCCAGGTTCCATTCCTTCTGGTGGGGCGTTCACGCCAGATCGGTTTCGAACAGGGTGCATGGGATAACGCGCTGACCGAAGCTGGCTACCCGACCGAAAAGATGCTGCCGCCGGGCTATTCGAACCCGCCGCCAACACCGGCCGCGCCGCCGCGTGGCCCAAGCGCCGAAGAAGTCGCCAAGGCCGAAGCCGATCGCGCTGCCGCCGCAGCGGAGAAGGCGCGCCGCGAGCGCGATACGCCGCAAAACGCACCGCCGAACTTCCGTTTCTAAGATGCTTCAAAAACAATGACGCAGATTGATTTCCACAGCGGCGTGCCGGACAAGGTTGCCTATGCCTGCCGCCTGCTGCGTAAAGCCTGTGCCAGCACGCCCCGCATCGTCGTGATGACCGAAGATGCGGCGCAACTGGCGCAGCTGGACAAGGCCCTGTGGACCTTCTCCGCCACCGACTTCCTGCCGCACGCCCACGCCAACGATCCGCTGGCGCCCGATTCCGCCATTGTGCTGGCCGACAGCGATGCCACCGAACTGCCGGAAGCCGGCCTGCTGGTGAACCTGGCGCGCCGCTCACCGGCCCAGTTCGAGGCCTTCCCGCGTTTGATCGAAGTCATTTCTTCCGACGAGGAAGATGCAGCGGCGGGCCGCGTGCGCTATGCTGCCTACAAACGCCAGGATTTCCCGCTCAAACACCTCACTGTAGGCAAGTAGTCCATGAACCAGCCTTTTGACGCCAGCATCCCCGTCTTGACCGAAATCGTGAAAGACGAGGCGCCAGCCGCCCCCCAGCCCGCGCTGGATAGCGCAATCGACTGGGAAGCGCTGGAGCGCCGTATCTCCGAGCAGGTGCTGCAGCAGCTGTCCAATCGCGTCGATTTCGTGCTGGAGCAGCGCATCAAGGACAGCCTGGCCGAAGTCCTGGACCATGCACTGCAGGCCCTGACGGCGGAAATCCGCCAGGGCCTGCACGACACCATCGGCAAGATCGTCACCCGCGCCGTGCAGCAGGAAATCACACACCTGCAAGCCAGTTCCAGCCGCCAGAAATAATTCCCTCTTTGCCATTCGGGGTTTTTGTTGTATTTTCTCTGGCAAATCTGACTTTTTTGACTGGAGCCCCCGATGCAGTTCAAGAACAAGTTCATCCCTGTTGCCATCGCCCTGGCATTTGCCGGCAGCGCCTACGCCCAGGACACCATCAAGATTGGCCACGTGGCCCCGGTTTCGGGCCCTAATTCCCACTTGGGCAAGGACATGGAAAACGGCGCGCGCATGGCCGTCGAAGACCTTACCGCCAAGGGCGTCAAGATCGGCGGCAAGCCGGTCAAGTTCGTCGTTCAGTTCGAAGACGATGCGGGCGACCCGAAACAGGGCACCACCGCCGCGCAGAAGCTGGTGGACGCCAAGGTCCAGGGCGTGATCGGCCACCTGAACTCCGGCACCACCATCCCGGCCTCGAAGATCTACTTTGACGCCGGCATCCCGCAGATTTCCCCTGCCGCCACCTCGCCGGTGTACACCAAGCAGAAATTCAACACCGCCTTCCGCGTAGTCGCCAACGACAACAAGCTGGGCGGCACCCTCGGCGCCTATGCCGTGAAGAACCTGGGCGCCAAGAAGATCGCCGTGATCGACGACCGCACCGCTTACGGCCAGGGCGTGGCCGACGAATTCGTCAAAGGCGCCAAGAAAGCCCTGCCGGGCGTGCAATTGGTCGGCAAGGAATTCACCAACGCCAACGCCACCGACTTCAACGCCATCCTGACCAACATCAAGTCCAAGAACCCTGACCTGGTGTTCTTCGGCGGCATGGATTCGGTCGGCGGCCCGCTGCTGCGCCAGATGAAGGCGCTGGGCATCAATGCCAAATTCATGGGTGGCGACGGCGTTTGCACCGATGCGCTGTACCGTCTTTCCGCCGGCGCTGCCGCCGACGGCGTGGTCACCTGCGCCGAAGCCGGCGGCGTGACTGCCGACATGCAGAAAAACATGGACGACTTCCGTGCCCGCTACAAGAAGAAGTACGGCCAGGAAGTGCAGTTGTACGCGCCGTATGTGTACGACGCCATCATGACCATGGCCGACGCCATGGAAAAAGCCAACTCGTCCGAGCCTGCCAAATACCTGCCGGTACTGGCCAAGATCAAGCACCAGGGCGTGACCGGCCTGGTCGAGTTTGACCAGTTCGGCGACATCAAGGACGGTGCGCTGACCCTGTTCACCTACAAGGGCGGCATCAAGACCAAGATGGAAGTAGTCAAGTAATACACGAGAATTATCGGGGGGGAGCCCGTGGGCCGCCAGCCAGCTTGGCGGCCCATTTTCGTTTCAGGAGAAAGTGCAATGCAAACCAAAACCATCATCGCTGCCATCGCATTGGCCTTTGCTGGCGCCGCAAGCGCCCAGGAAGTGGTCAAGATCGGCTACGTCGGCCCGCTATCCGGCCAGTCCGCCCACCTGGGCAAGGACAACCAGAGCGGCGTGCGCATGGCGGTGGAAGACTTGAACGCCAAGGGTTTCAAGGTCAATGGCAAGGCGGTCAAGTTCGAGATGGTGTCAGAAGACGATGCCGGCGATCCTAAACAGGGTACCTCGGCCGCGCAAAAACTGGTCGACGCCAAAGTACAGGGCGTGATCGGCCACCAGAATTCAGGCACCACCATCCCTGCGTCCAAGATCTATTACGACGCAGGCATCCCGCAGATTTCCGCATCGTCCACCAGCCCGGTATACACCAACCAGGGCTTCAACACCACGTTCCGCGTGGTGGCGAACGACTTCAAGCTGGGCAGCTCGCTGGGCAAGTATGCGACGCAAAAACTGGGCGCCAAACGGATCGCGGTGATCGATGACCGCACCGCTTACGGCCAGGGTGTGGCCGCTGAATTCCTGAAGGAAGCCAAGAAAGGCGCCGGCGTGCAGATCGTGGACAAGCAGTTCACCACCGACAAGTCGACCGATTTCAACGCCATCCTGACCGCAATCCGCGCCAAGAACCCGGACCTGGTGTTCTTCGGCGGCATGGATTCGGTGGGCGGCCCGCTGCTGCGCCAGATGAAGGCGCTCGGCATCAAGGCCAAGCTGATGGGCGGTGACGGCATCTGCACCGAAGCGATGCCAAAGCTGTCGGGCGGCGCCGACGACGTGGTGGTATGCGCGGAAGCCGGTGGCGTGACCCCGGAGCAGGAGAAGAAGCTGGACGAATTCGCCGGCCGCTTCAAGAAACGCTACGGCTACGACGTGCAGATTTACGCGCCGTACGCCTACGACGCAACGATGGCGATTGCCCACGCGATGGCGGATGCCAAGTCGACCGATCCGGCCAAATACCTGCCCTTCCTGAAGAAGGTCAAGCATGACGGCATCAGCGGCACCATTGCCTTCGACGCCAAGGGAGATATCAAGGATGGGGCGCTGACGCTGTTCGGCTACAAGGCCGACAAGAAAGTGCGTATCGAAGTCATCAAATAAAAAAAGCCGGGCTAGCCCGGCTTTTTTAAGTCGTTCTCACTTCATTTCTGGGTCAGGATCCATTTCACCAGGGTCTTGGCTTCGGCTTCGCTCACCTGCGGGTTGGCTGGCATTGGGACTGCGCCCCACACGCCGGAACCGCCCTTCATGACTTTCCCAACCAGCTTGGCTTCAGCATCCTTCTGGCCTGCGTACTTGGCTGCGACATCCTTGTATGCCGGGCCAACCAGCTTGGTGGCCACTGCGTGGCAAGCCATGCAGTTCTTGGCTTTGGCCAGGTCAGCGTTTGCGAAAGCGGCCTGCGACGAGAAAGCCGCGGTAACCAGGAAACCAACCAACAGTGAACGTTTCATTTTCATCTCCAGGAAAAAACTGCCACAATTCTACTCCACAACGCGCGCTGCGTATTATGGGTTGACCGTTAGCTGGATATTGCTATGATGGAATACTAAGGAGTTTTCCATGCCCATTATTCTATTGATAATCGCCCTTGGGGCACTGAAGTATTTTGAAGTCTGGAAGTTTGCCGAGATGTCGTGGTGGTGGGTCATCGGCGTCATGGGTTTTGCCTTTGTCTGGTTCGAAATTGTCGAACCGATGCTGGGCCTCAACAAGCGCAAGGCCCACAACGTCGACGAGCAACGCCGCAAAGACCGCGTCAAGAAGGCTTTCGACGACATGAAGAAGCGAAAGTAAGCGTCTCGCCATCCGCAGGCACGACGATGCGGCTGGCC
>DASWTB010000550.1:0-5144 GCA_036402315.1 Pseudoduganella sp.
AGGCACATACAAACAACTGGGCCTGCAGCGCGTCCGCCACCAGCTTGCCCGCGGCCCAGGAAACCGGATGCTTCATCGCCGCCATGCAGGCTGCCACCATCAGGCCGGCCACGCAGCCGTACACCATCACGAGCGGTATCAGGCGCGACATCGGCCATTCCTGCCAGCCCAGCCGGCGATATAACCAGCGGAAGGCCAGCGTCGCCACCGTGTATGGCAGCACCCACAAGGTGGCGCTCCTGGCATCGTCCGCCCCCAGGCTGCCGTAGACACTCATGGCCGCGAGCGAAATGCCGACCGTGGCCAGCACGGTCAAGCCATGGTAGAACCAGAACTGCCCGTTGCGGGGCAAGAAGCGCAGTGGCATAGCGTGCGGGCCTTTACCAGATATGGATACGTTCATTGATCGATTTATACATGCCGTCGCCCGGTTTGGTATCGAACGCCTGGTGGAAAGCGTCCACGTTCACGGCCGGGCCGTTGGTGCGGTATTGCGGCGGCGCGTGCGGGTCGGCGGTCAGTTGGCGGAGCATCGCCTCGTCGCGCAGTTTGGCGCGCCGGCTTTGCGCGTAGCCGAGGAAGAAGCGCTGGGCGCCGCTGTAGCCATCCAGCACCGGGGCCGGTGTGCCGCCCAGCGATTGCTGGTAGGCATGGAAGGCGATTTGCAATCCCGACAGGTCGGCCAGGTTTTCGTCCAGCGTCAGGCGGCCGTTCACCGCGTGGCCGGGCAACGGCTGGTAGGCGTTGAACTGCGTGGCCAGTTTGTCGCCGAGGGCACCGAAGGCTTTGCGGTCGGCATCGCTCCACCAGTTGCGCATGGCGCCGCTGGCGTCGAACTGGCTGCCCATATTGTCGAAGGCGTGGCTGATTTCATGCGCGATCAGTACGCCGGCCATGCCGTAGTTGGTTGCCGCGTCGCCATCCGGGTCAAAATACGGCGCTTGCAGGTGGGCTGCCGGGAAGACGATTTCATTGAGCATCGGATCGTACATGGCGTTGACGGTTTGCGGGGTCATCATCCATGCCTTGCGATCAACCGGCTTGCCGGCCTTGGCCACTTGCTGGTGCCATGCGAATTGGGCGGCGCGGTGGCGGTTGCCCAGCGCGTCGCCGGGGCGCAGCAGCAGGCCGCTGTAATCGCGCCATTGGTCGGGGTAGCCGACTTTGACGCCCAGCGTGTCGAGCTTGCGTAACGCTTCCTGCCGTGTGGCGGCAGTCATCCACGTGGCATGTGCGACCAACTCCCGCGCAGCCGCGCGCAAGCTCTCCACCAGTTGCACCATGCGCGCTTTGTGCATCGGCGGGAAATGGCGTTCGACATACAACTGGCCGACTGCCTCGCCCAGCGCGTCGTTCAGTTCGTAGATGCCCTTTTGCCAGCGCGGTGCTTCGGCCTGTATACCTTGCAGGGCCGTGCCACGGAAGGCAAAGCGCGCGTCCCGCAAGGGCTTGGGCAGCACGGCCGCGTCGCTGTCCATGCTGCGCAGCTTGAGATACAGCTTCCAGTCGGCCAGCGGCAGTTGCGCGAACAACTGCGCAATCGCCTGCGACGCTTGCGGCAGCACCGTCAGGCTGGTGGATGCGGGCAGCGCAGCCGACGCGACGAAGTCCTCCCACGCGAAGCCGGGCGCCAGGGCCGCCAGTTCCGGGGCCGGCATCGACCGGTATTTGCCGGGGTCGCGGGTGTCGGCCAACGGCAGGTGGGCGGCAGCCAGGCGGGCTTCCAGCGCCAACACGCGCCGAGCCGCCTTCGCAGGCTGGCGCTCACCAGCGGCACGCGCCAGCGTTACCAGATAGCGCAGGTAGGCTTTGCGCGCTTCGGCAAAACGCGTGTCATCGCGCAGGTAATAGTCGCGGTCCGGCAGGCCAAGCCCGCCCTGCATCGTCAGTGGCTGGCCGGTTCGGGGATCCTGGAAACCCGGCAGCACCCACAGGTAGACCGGCGTTTCGATGCGGCCCTGGGCGCGGCCCAGCCAGCGCGCCAGCGCCTTGGCATCGGCAATGGCGTCGATCCCGGCCAACACCGGTCGCAGCGGCGCCATGCCGGCCTTATCAATCGCTGCCACGTCCATATAGCTGCTGTAAAAAGCATAGACCTGATAGGCCACGGTGCCTGGTTTCGGCTGGGTGTTCGCCAATTGATCGACAATCGCCCGCACCTGGCTGTTGGCCATGCCAGGCAGGTCGATGCCGTACATGGCCGCCTTATCGGCGGGGATGGCGCTGGCATCCATCCAGCCGCCATTGGCCGCCCGGTACAGGTCGTCCTGCACGCGCACGGCGGCATCGGCGCCGCTGTGCAGGGAAGCAGCATTTGCCGCCAGGGGGGCCAACAAGGCCAGTGCGATCAAGGTGCGGAATTTCATTCGGGGGTTCCTCCTGCTGTTGGTCGGTGCTGGCATTGTCTGCATGCAGGAGGCGTAGCGGGGAAAAAGGTGCCGGGCGGCGAATGGTGGGGATAGGCGGCCGAAAACGGGGACGAAGTCTCAGAAACTGAACTCAGAAACCGGGTTCAGAAACTGAGTTCAGAAACTGAGCAGATCTTTCAGCTCACTGGCGTTGCGGCGCGAGACTTCCAGCACTTTGCCGTCATCGAGCGTCAGCCTGTAGCCGCAGTTGATGGTCTCTTCGATGCCGGTAACGGCGCGCAAGTTGACGATGTGCTGGCGGCTGATGCGGAAGAAATGCCGGGCCGGCAGGCGCTCTTCGACATCGGCCAGGGGCTTCTTGAGGTAGGCGCTTTTGCCTTCGAAGAAAACCTGTACATAGTTCTTGCAGCTTTCGATATAGCGGATCGTGTGCAGTGCCACGAGGTGGCATCGCTCACCGTCCTTGATGAAGAGGCGGCTGTCGATATCGAGCGCGGGCTTGCTCGCGCTGGCTGTTGCCGGCAGCTTGGCGATGGCTGCGGCAAGGCGTTCACGGCGGATCGGCTTAACCAGGTAGTCGACCGTGTGGAAGTCGAAGGAGCGGATCGCGTGTTCGCTGTAGGCGGTGGTGAAGATGATGCGCGGCGCGTAGTCCAGCCGCTCCAGCAGGTCGAAGCCGCTGGCGCCGGGCATGTGGATGTCGAGGAAGAGCAGCTCGGGCCGGCTGGCCCGGATCAGTTCCAGCGCGCTGTCCGGGTGGTCGGCATCGCCAACGACGTCGAGCTCGGGGAATTCGCGCAGCATGCGCACCAGGCCTTCACGCGCCAGGCGGGAGTCTTCTACAACGATTGCTTTCATTTACGCGCCTGCCTGTCGGGATGCAAAGACTGCATCCTAACTGACGCCATGCTTATTTATCAACAGGGTAGCTGTAGCGTAAGCGTTTTAGCAATGCCGTCTTGACAGACAGATAGATAAACGGATGTGGATAGCGGCGCTGGGAGGCGCCGCTTTTAGTTTGACGTAGCCAGCGCAGCAGCGCAGTTCCACGGCAGGAGGTCAGCCACCTGGTTGACTGGATGGTAGGAGATATTTGTCAGCACGTGGCGCAGCCATGCCTCCGGATCGACGCCATTGAGCTTGGCCGTGCCGATCAGAGAGTACATGGCAGCGGCCCGCTCGCCACCGCTGTCAGCACCGGCAAATAGGTAATTGCGGCGGCCGATGGCCACACCACGCAGCGCACGCTCGGCGGCCGAGTTGTCGATTTCGATGCGGCCGTCATCGCAATAGCGCACCAGCGCCGGCCACAGGTTCAGCGCGTATTGAATCGCCGCCGCCGTGTCGGATTTGCGTGAGAGTTTCGCTAGCGATGCGTGCAACCAGCGTTCCAGGTCATCGAGCAGCGGGCGCGCCTGCGCCTGCCGCACTTGCATGCGTTCGTCAGGTGGTTTGCCACGGATAGTAGCTTCGATCACGTACAGTTCACCGATCCGGCGCAACGCCTCGGTGGTCAGCGGTGATGGTCGGGCTTCATGCAGGTCATAAAATTTTCGACGCGCATGCGCCCAGCAAGCTGCTTCGACGATTGCGCCATCTTCGTATAAGACGTTAAAACCGGCATAGGCATCCGCTTGCAGTATGCCTTTGAAGTTGGCCAGGTGGGTTTGAGGATGTTCTCCTTTGCGGTCTGGCGAGTAGGCAAACCAGACCGCAGCCGGTGTAGTGTCGCCTGCCGGCCGGTCGTCACGTACGTAGGTCCACAGACGCCCGGTTTTGGTTTTGCCATTGCCTGGAGCCAGTACCGGCACGGGCGTATCGTCGGCGTGCAGCTTCGATGCCGCCAGCACGTGGTCACGGATGGCATTCACCAGTGGCCGCAGTAGGACGTTGCAAGCACCAACCCAGCTGGCCAGCAGCGAGCGTTCCAGATCGACACTTTCGCGGGCATAGATCACCGATTGACGATATAGCGGAAGGTGGTCGGCAAATTTGGCCACCACGATATGTGCCAACAAGCCAGGGCCGGCAATGCCACGCTCGATGGGCCTGCTCGGCGCAGGTGCTTGGACGATGGCGTCGCAGCACGCACACGCCAGCTTAGGGCGCACATGGCGGATCACGCGAAAACTGGCGGGCACGTATTCCAGTTGCTCGGCGACGTCTTCACCGAGATACTTCAAACCACCGCCACAGGCAGGGCACGCTTGTTCGGCAGGCTGATGGACTTTTTCGTCGCGCGGTAAATGATCGGGTAGCGGCTTGCGCGGTGTTTCGGCACGCGGACCTTTGGCAGGCTGAGGCAAATCCCGCTCCGCCTCGCCTTCGTCGGCCTGCAGATCCTCCAGCTGCAATTCCAGTTGCTCGATCTGACGGTCCAGCTTTTCGGATTTACGGCCGAACTGCATGCGCCGCAGTTTGGCGATTTGCAGTTTCAGATGCTCGATCTCGACGGCGCGTGTGTTCAGCTGCTCACGTAAGGCCGCCATTTTCTCCTCGCCCTCCTGCACGCGACGCTCGCTGGCCAACAGCAAGGCCTTCAGGGCTTCGATATCGTTGGGCAGGTTGGCGGCGCTGAGCATGCGCCCCAGTTTACGTGAGCCTTGCCACGTTTACAAGGCGGATTGTGGTTGCCAAGTTCGCTCGGGCCGGCGCCAGTCTATCCCTTCCAGCAGCATCGATAATTGCGCCTGCGTTAGCATCACGGTACCGCTGGTTGCCTGCGGCCAGATAAAGCGGCCACGCTCCAGCCGCTTGGCCAGCAGGCACAGGCCA
>DASWTB010000551.1:0-21326 GCA_036402315.1 Pseudoduganella sp.
GACGACTGGGAAGAATTCTAAGCCGGCAGCTTGCGGAACCATTCCGCCGTCGCCTCGTCGGCGGGAAAGAACGCTTCCATGCGCAATTCATGCACCGTCACGTCGTGCGGCGTGCCGAGCGTGGTGATGGTGGTAAACAGGTTGAGCTCCACGCCATCCTTGCGCACCGTGAATGGCAGGAAGGGCAGCGCGCGGCGGTCCAGGTTGGCTGTCTTCGACGCAGCCCGGATGCCTGGGATCGCCAGCAATTCTTCCAGCAGCCTGGTCGCCTCGCTGCCGGGCCCATCGCCCATGGCTTCGCGTTGAATCCACTGCAGCAAGTCGACGCTGACATCTTCCCATTTGACGATGTACTTACGCAGGCCATTGGGATCCAGTGTCAGCTTGATGACGTTGCCGGTGGCCGGCGGGCCACCGAGCAGCCACTCGATCATCCTGCCGGCCGGGCCATTGCTCATGACCAGGTTCCACAGGCGGTCGACCACCAGCGCCGGGTATGGCGCCTGCTGCCGCAGCATGAAGTCCAGCGCCTGCTTCACCGCCTTCATTTCGGGATCGGACAGCTTGCGCTCCTGGTAGGCCGGCGCATAGCCGGCCGCCAGCAGCATCACATTGCGCTCCCGCAGCGGGATATCGAGCACGATGCCAAGCTTCAGGATCATGTCGCGGCTAGGCTGCGAACGCCCGCTTTCCAGGAAGCTGATATGCCGCTGCGAGATGCCGCTTTCGGTCGCCAGCCGCAACTGGCTGAAACCGCGCTTGCCGCGCCAATAGCGCATCGCCGCCGCGTAATCGCTGAAGTACTGCCCTGATGCTGCCGCGCCCATATCGCTCCTCTCTTGACATGTGGGTGACGAACATACCACGCGGGCGCGCCTTACTGCGCGAAGTAGTCGATAAAGCCGGTGACGCTGCCAAGGCGCCCGTCCGCTGCGACCACCGCGAAGTCGGTGCCCTTGGCCACCGGCTCGCCGCCCGGTACGGCCAGGGTCCACGAGAAGCGCAGCACGTCGTTATGGCCATCCGGGGTGCCGGACAGTTCGAAGCGGTGGCCTGGGAAGCGGCCTTGCGCACCGGCGATCATGGCATCGATGGCGGCATGGCCGGCGCCCTGCATCAGCGGGTCCTTGTAGCCGGCTTCCGCGGTGAAAGCCGAGGCGACACGTGCAAGGCGTTCTTCTGCGTTGCGTTCGTTCCAGGCGGCGAAGTACTTTTCTACGATCTGCATGGTGTTCTCCCTTTCGTTGATTGGTGATGCCATTGTCAACAAATGCGCGCCATGCGACGATTACCTCCCAGGTAATCAAACCGGAACGAGGCACCCCTGCTTAACAACGGCATTGCACGCCGACGCGAAGCCGTGAGAGGATTACCCTCCCGGACAGTAACAATGCAAAAACAGGAGTTCCTTTGAAATCGATTTTGTTTGCGGCCAGCCTGGCCATCACCACCGCCACCGCCACCGCAGCAACGGCAGCCGCAGCGCCATCGGCCTCGGCCAAGCCAGCCAAGCAAGCTGCTGCGGCCCCCACCGCTGTGCAGGTGCAGACACGCGACGTGCCGGTCAATGAATTCATGCAGGGACGCCTGCCGTACCAGATCGCCCTGAACGTGCCGGTGCCGGCGGAGTTCCAGCAGTCCAAGGTCAAGAAAATCGGCTATTCGTATTGGATGCGCCCCGAGGACGCTGCGACGGCGACCGCCGCCACACTGCCGACCCGCAATGGCTACATGTACGGTTCGACCGCAACCAATGTCACCTATGACGCCGCCCATCGCGTTTTCTACGGAATCAACGATCCGGGTTCGCTGAACAAGCTGCGGGGCGCGGCCACCCAGATCGAGGTCAAGGAATTCAAGGATGGCAAGAACCCGGCCGTGATGATCTCCATGATCAGCGGCACCACCGGGCAGCCGGCCTACTTCATGTACATGGCCACCGGCAAAAAGAACGAGACGTTTTTCCTGTCCTACCGCGCACCGGACGGCCGCAAGGATATTGGCGACGCAGTCTGGGCCAAGCTGGCAGCCGCCATCAAATAAGCAGGATCGCGCGGAAGTCGTTGACGTTGGTGCGGGTAGGGCCGGTGACCACCAGGTCGCCCAGTTCGGAGAAGAAGCTGTAGCCGTCGTTGTTGTCGAGCAGGGCCCGGGCATCCAGGCCCTGCGCGGCGGCGCGCTGCAGCGTGTCCGGGCCCAGCACCGCTCCGGCATTGTCCTCCGTGCCGTCGATGCCGTCGGTATCGCAGGCGATGGCATGCACGCCCGGCGCGCCCTGCAGCGCCACAGCCAGCGCCAGCAGGTATTCCGCATTGCGCCCGCCACGGCCCGTGCCGCGCACGGTGACGCTGGTTTCCCCACCTGACAGGATAACGCAGGGCGGCCGCAGTGGGCTGCCATGCTCGATCACGCCTTGCACCAGCGCGGCGTGCGACACCGCCAGGGTGCGCGATTCGCCCTCCAGCCGGTCGCTCAGTACCAGCGGGCGCAGGCCCTCGGCGCGCGCGACATCGGCTGCGGCCTGCAGGGCATGCCTGGCGGAGGCAATCACGGCCACGCTGTTGCGCGCCAGGCGCGGGTCGCCGGGCTTGGGGGTTTCCTGCGCCGGGTCTTCCAGCACGGTACGCACGGACGGCGGGATCTCAATGCCGTATTGCTGCAGGATGCGCAATGCATCCTGCGCGGTCGATGCGTCGGGCAGCGTGGGGCCGCTGGCCACCACGGTCGGATCATCGCCCGGCACGTCCGACAGCACCAGCGTCACCACGCGCGCTTCGCCGCAGGCCAGCGCCAACCGGCCGCCCTTGATAGCCGACAGGTGCTTGCGCACGATGTTGATGTCGCCGATCGGCGCCCCGCTGCGCAGCAGGGCCTTGTTGATGTCGCGTTTCTGTTCCAGCGTAATGCCGGGGGCCGGCAGCGACATCAGCGCCGAGCCGCCGCCGGACATCAGGCACAGCACCATATCGTCCGGCCCCAGTCCACGCACAGCGGCCAGCATGCGGCGTGCGGCAGCCTGGCTGGCGTCGTCCGGCACCGGATGGCCGGCCTCGATCACTTCCACCAGCCTGGTCGGTGCGCCGTGGCCGTAGCGCGTCACCACTACGCCACTGAGGGGCCCCTGCCAGCGCCGCTCCACGCCTTGCGCCATGCGTGCGGACGCCTTGCCGGCGCCGATGATGACGGTGCGGCCTTTGGGCGGCGGCGGCAGGTGGGCCGCGATGGTTTCCAGCGGGTCGGCCGCGCGCAGGGCGGCGTTGAACAGTTCGGACAGCAGTGCGCGCCCAGTCTTCACAGCATTTCTCCTTTGCGGCCCACGCACAGCAGCACCAGGGCGCCACCGGCCGCCAGGCTGGCCGCCACCAGCAGCATGCCATTGGCCGTGCTGTGCGTGGCATCCCTGATCGCACCCACCAGGTAAGGGCTGACAAAGCCCGCCAGGTTGCCCAGCGAATTGATCATGGCGATGCCCGCCGCTGCCGCGGTGCCGCCCAGCATGGCCGTCGGGATGCTCCAGAACACCGGGAAGGTGCTGAGGACACCCGCCGTCGCCACGCTCAATGCAGCCAGCGCCAGCACCGGATTGTTCGCATAATGCGTCGACGCCAGCAGCGCCGCGGCGCCGACAAAGGCAGCCAGCGCGACATGCCAGCGCCGTTCGCCGGTGTGGTCGGAGTGGCGCGCGATCAGGATCATCGCCACTGCGGCGATGCCGTATGGGATGGCCGTCAACAGGCCGATATCCAGCACGTTCTGCACGCCGCTGTTGCGGATCAGTTGCGGCAGCCAGAAGCCGACGCCGTACAGCCCCATCACGAGCAGGAAATACACCAGGGCCAGTATCCACACCCGGCCGCTGCCGAAGACATGGCGCAGGGACCATTGCGCACGCGGTTCGCCGTCGCGCGCCAGTTCATGTTTCAGCATCGCCTTTTCCTCGTCATTCAGCCAGCCCGCATCGTCGATGCCATCATCCAGCAGGGCCAGCGTCATTACGCCCAACGCCACGGCAGGCAGGCCTTCCAGCAGGAACAGCCACTGCCACCCGGCCAGGCCGCCGTAGCCGTCGAATTGCGACATGATCCAGCCTGACAGCGGTCCGCCCACCACGCCGGCCACTGCAACGCCGCTCATGAAGATGGCGACAATGCGAGCCCGCCGCTGCGCCGGGTACCAGTAGGTCAGGTAAAGAATCACGCCGGGGAAAAAGCCTGCTTCCGCCACGCCAAGCAGGAAGCGCATCACGTAAAAACTGGCGGGGGTGGTGGTGAACAGCATGGCGGCCGACAGCAGGCCCCAGCTGGCCATGATGCGCGCTATCCAGCGCCTTGCGCCCACGCGCAGCATCAACAGGTTGGAAGGCACTTCGAACAGGAAGTAGCCGACGAAGAAGATACCGGCGCCCAGGCCGTACACGGTGTCGGAAAACTTCAAATCCGCCTGCATCTGCAGTTTGGCAAAGCCGACGTTCACCCGGTCCAGGTATGCCACCACGTAGCACAGGAACAGGAACGGCAGCAGGCGCTTGCTGACGCGCGCATACAGCTTTTCGGTAGTGATCATTCTTGTTGTATTTCTAACTAGGGCACCCTAGAATCATTGCACATTTTTCCTCCTGGAGCTGAAGAAGTGAGCAAACGCCTTATCACCAGCCTGTTGCTGCCCCTGCTGGCCGCGCCAGCCTTTGCTGCGGACCTGCCGCAGCCGCCGATTGCCGAAAAAACGCAGTGGATGGAAACCCGCCATGGCGAACAGGTGACCGACGATTACCGCTGGCTGCAGGAGAAGACCAATCCTGCGGTCATTGAATACCTGAACGCGGAAAATAGCTACACCGCCGCCATGACCGAAAGTATCAAGCCCTTTGCCGATACCTTGTACAAGGAGTTCAAGGATCGCACGCAGCCGGTCGACCTGTCGGTGCCGGCGCGACGCGGCGATTACTACTATTACACCCGCATCGAAGCGGGCAAGCAGTACCAGCTCAATTGCCGCCGCAAGGCCGCAGCGGACGGCAGCTACGACGCCGCCGCGCCGGAAGAAATCATGCTGGACCAGAATGCCATGGCCGAAGGCCTGAAGTTCTTCGCGCTCGGCATGGTGCTGCCCAGCCCGGACGGCAAGCTGCTGGCCTACACCACCGACAATAACGGCTTCCGCCAGTACGAGCTGCATGTGAAGGACCTCAGCACCGGCAAGGTGCTGTCGACCACCATGGCGCGCGCCACCACCATCGCCTGGGCATCCGACAACAAGACCCTGTTCGTGGTGCAGGAAGATCCGACCACCAAGCGCTCGGACCGCCTGTTCCGCCTGGCGCTGGACGGCCAGCCGGAGCAGGTGTTCCACGAGCCGGTCGAGCAGTTTGCGCTGCAGGTTTTCTCCGGCTCCGACAACAAGCATATCTTCCTGCTGTCGCGCGCGACCGACACCACCGAAGTGTTCATGCTGCCGGCAGACCGGCCGAAGGGCAGTTTCAAGTCGGTGCTGGGCCGCAGCAAAGGGCACCGCTATTACGTTGTCGGCCACCGCGACGGCAAGCTGTACATCCGCACCAACAAGGACGCCAAGAACTTCCGCCTGGTGACTGCGCCGGTGGCCAATCCGAAGAAGTGGACCGAGATCGTCCCGCACGACCAGGATGCCCTGCTGCAGAACGCCGCCGTATTCAAGGGCTTCCTGGCATTGAACGAAAAGTCGCGCGCGCTGAACCGCACCCGCATCTATGACTTCGCCACCAAAAAGTGGCTGACCGTGAAATTCGATGATGAGGTCTATGTCTCGATGCCTGGTGGCCAGATGGACTACAACGTCACCAAATACCGCATCAACTACCAGTCGCCTTTGTCGCCGCCAGCCATCATCGACGTCGACATGAAGACTGGCGAACGCACCGTGCTGAAAAAACAGGAAGTGGCAGGCGGCTTCGACTTCAGCCAGTATGAGACCAAGCGACTGTGGGCGACCGCGCGCGATGGCGTGAAGGTGCCGCTCTGGGTGGCCTACAAGAAGGGCGTGAAGTTGGATGGCTCGGCGCCGCTGGTGCTGTACTCCTACGGCTCCTATGGCGTCCCGCAGGAAGCCACCTTCTCGCTGCCCCGTTTGAGCATGCTGGAACGCGGCGTGATCTACGCGGCGGCGCATATCCGCGGCGGCAATGACATGGGCGAGAAATGGCATGACGACGGCATGCTGATGAAGAAGATGAACACCTTCAATGACTTCATCGACAGCGCCGAATACCTGATCAAGGAAAAATGGACCTCGCGCGACCGCCTGGCGATCCAGGGCGGCAGCGCAGGCGGGCTGCTGATGGGTGCAGTGGTGAACATGCGTCCGGACCTGTTCAAGGCGGTGCATGCGGCCGTGCCGTTCGTGGACGTGATGAACACCATGATGGACGCCAGCCTGCCGCTGACCACCGGCGAGTACCTCGAGTGGGGCAATCCGAACGAGAAAGCGGCCTACGATTACATGCGCAGCTATTCCCCGTACGACAACATCTTGCTGAAAGACTATCCTGCCATGCTGGTGACCACCGGCCTGAATGACAGCCAGGTGATGTATTGGGAACCTGCCAAGTACGTCGCCAAGCTGCGCCGCAACAAGACCGACAGCAATCCGCTGCTGCTGAAGGTGAACATGGGGGCGGGGCATGGCGGCTCGTCCGGGCGCTATAACGCGCTGGGCGAGAGGGCCTTCGAGATGGCCTGGCTGCTGTCGCAAATCGGGGTTTCGAAATAATTTTTGAGGTTTTTTGGAAAAACCCTTGCGCGGCTTTCGAAATCCATCCTATAATGCGGCCTCTTCTGAACGTTGTGACAAACGTTCGACAGTGAAGGCAGGGGCGTTTAGCTCAGTTGGTAGAGCGGATCCCTTACAAGGATTAGGTCGGGAGTTCGACCCTCTCAACGCCCACCAGTCACACTGAAGAAGAATTGGAGCGGTAGTTCAGTTGGTTAGAATACCGGCCTGTCACGCCGGGGGTCGCGGGTTCGAGCCCCGTCCGCTCCGCCAATATTCAGAGAAAAGCCCCGATGAAAATCGGGGCTTTTTTCATTTCTGGCGCTGGAGAACCGGTAAACCAGTATCAGGCACAAGTGCCTGACACTGTCTGCTCGGCGACCAGGGTTTCGGTTGTACGCTTTTGATCTTCGACGAAAAGCAAAGGCCTCGAACCAACGCCCGAGGCCTCTGCATACTTGATGTCTGACCCTGCGGGTCAGACACCGATTTACCGGTTTCAAGCGGCGATAGCCGCCGGCTGATCATCCGCCGAAGAGCGGATCAGGTAATCGAACGAGCCGAGAGCCGCCTTCGCACCTTCACCCACAGCGATCACGATCTGCTTGTACGGCACGGTAGTCACGTCGCCCGCCGCAAACACGCCAGGCGCCGAAGTCTGCCCCTTGGCATCCACCTCGATCTCGCCATGCTTGGACAGGTCGATCGTGCCCTTCAGCCACTCGGTATTCGGCACCAGGCCAATCTGCACGAACACCCCTTCGAGATCCACGCGATGCGACTGGCCAGTCTCACGGTCAACGTAGCTCAATCCATTGACCTTCTTGCCATCGCCATGGATCTCGTTGGTCTGCGCCGACTTGATCACCTTCACATTGCGCAGCGTGGCCAGCTTGCGCTGCAACACCGCATCCGCGCGCAGTTCCGCGCCGAATTCGATCAGGGTCACATGCTCCACGATGCCTGCCAGGTCGATCGCAGCCTCGACGCCCGAGTTGCCGCCGCCGATCACGGCCACGCGCTTGCCCTTGAACAGCGGGCCATCGCAGTGCGGGCAGTAGGCAACGCCGTGGTTACGGTACTCCTTCTCGCCCGGCACGTTGATTTCGCGCCAGCGGGCGCCGGTCGAAATGATCACCGACTTGGCCTTCAGCACAGCGCCGCTTTCGGTATGGACTTCCTTGATCTTGCCCGGCACGATCTTCGAAGCGCGCTGGGTGTTCATGATGTCCACGTCGTATTCCTTGACGTGCTGCTCCAGTGCGACCGCGAATTTCTGGCCGTCGGTTTCCTTGACCGAGATGAAGTTCTCGATCGACAGGGTATCCAGCACCTGGCCGCCGAAGCGGTCGGCAATCACGCCGGTGCGGATGCCTTTGCGCGCCGTGTAGATGGCCGCAGCAGCGCCTGCAGGGCCGCCGCCGACGATCAGCACGTCGAACACGTCTTTCTTGCTCAGTTCAGCCGCAGCGCGGGCGGAGGCGCCGGTGTCCAGCTTGGCGAGGATTTCCTCGACGTTGGTGCGGCCCTGGCCGAAGTGCTGGCCATTCAGGTACATCATCGGCACAGCCATCACCTGGCGTTCCTCGACTTCTTTCGGAAACACGCCGCCATCCACCGCCACCACCTTGATGCGCGGGTTGATCACGGACATGGCATTAAGCGCCTGCACCACTTCCGGGCAGTTGTGGCAGCTCAGGGAGATGAAGGTCTCGAAGACGAAATCGCCGTCCAGGTTGCGGATCTGCTCGATGACCTTTTCATCCAGCTTGATCGGGTGGCCGCCGACTTGCAGCAGTGCCAGCACCAGGGAGGTGAATTCGTGGCCCATCGGGATGCCGGCGAAGCTCACGCCGATATCGCTGCCTTTGCGGTTGATGTCGAAGGAAGGCTTGCGGGCTTTGTCGTCGGCGCCTGCGACGACGGTAATCTTGCCGTGGCCTGCGGAGACGATGTCCTGCAGCAGGGCCGACATTTCCTGCGATTTGGCGGAGGCATCGGTGTGCGCCACGATTTCGATCGGGTGTACAACGCGCTCCAGGTAGGAGGAGAGTTGGGCTTTCAGGTCTGCGTCCAGCATGGCTATTCCTTTCTGATTAGTCGCTTGCGGTAGGTACCGCTTCAACGCCTCAAGGCGGCCCCGCAGGGCCGCCGGTTGCCTTCAGCAGTGCTGAATGCTGTCTGGCTTAGATCTTGCCGACCAGGTCCAGCGATGGCTTCAGGGTTGCAGCGCCTTCGGTCCACTTGGCTGGGCAAACTTCGCCTGGGTGGGAAGCCACGTACTGGGCTGCCTTCACTTTGCGCAGCAGTTCAGCAGCGTCGCGGCCGATGCCGTTGTCGTGCACTTCCATCACTTTGATGAAGCCTTCCGGATTGATCACGAAGGTGCCGCGCAGTGCCAGGCCTTCTTCTTCGATCATCACTTCGAAGTTGCGGGACAGGGTGCCGGTTGGGTCGCCGATCAGGGCGTACTGCACTTTCTTGATCGCGTCGGAAGTGTCGTGCCATGCCTTGTGGGCGAAGTGGGTGTCGGTCGAGATGCCGTACACGTCCACGCCCAGCTTGGCGAATTCTGCGTGGTGGTCTGCCAGGTCTTCCAGTTCGGTTGGGCACACGAAGGTGAAGTCGGCTGGGTAGAACACGAATACGGACCACTTGCCTTTCAGGGATTCTTCGCTCAGGTCAACGAACTTGCCGTTGTGGTATGCGGTGGCCTTGAATGGTTTTACTTGGGTGTTAATCAGGGACATTGTGGTTTCCTCGTGGGTTTGTGAATCAATGAGACGCCAGTTTAAGGCCTTCCCGTAGATTTGGAAATTTGATTGTTCAAATAGACCCAATAGTCTTTGCCTATTAGAACCGCGAAGTGCGATCATTATTATCGCCTTTTGGCGCGAAAGACGGTTGTCGCCTGGTCAGGGTTGCTATTTCGTCAGCAGGCTGGCAGCGTGGTCGACAAGGGCGTCGACCTCGGCCGGATCGAAATCGGTGTGCATTTTCTTGCGCACGCCGAGTTCGCTGAGGAGCAGGTGGTGGTCGGGGGTGACGCCCTGTTTCGCCAGGCACTCGCGGGCGCACGCCAGCGGGCAGCCGTCGATGGCAATGACGGTACGGCCCGATTGGGCCAGCTTGACCAGCGGGGCGACGCCGCCGCCCACGCCGGCAATACAGGACATTTCTGCGGTGCCGGCGCGATCCAACCTGAGTGCGACGGCATTGGCCAATTGGGCCGCGCTGCTGCAGCCGGAGCAGGAATACACCAGCGGCAGCGTCTTGTCAGCCATGGCGGGCGCCGGGCGGGGTCGGGATCCTGGGCAGCAGCTTGCGCCAATCGAAAGCGCTGGCATCCAGGCCGTCCAGCGTGTTCTTGAACAGCAGGCCCAGTTCCGTGTCGCCTTCCAGGATCAGGCGGCGGCTGAAGAACAGGGTGTCCGGGTCTTCCTGCCGGCGCGCCATCAGCACCAGGTCATGCGCGCAGGCGCCGATGGTCAGGTCGGGCTGGCCGCCATGGCGCGCCATTTCAAAGCCTGTGCCCTGCCAGCTGAAATCGATCGCCAGGCCGGCGTCTTCCACCCTCAGGCGCAGGCGGCGGGCAAACAGGGCCTGGCGCACGTCTTCAGGCAATTGCGGCGCCAGGATTCGGTTCAGGCCCTGCACGAACAGCCAAGCGGGCGGCTGCGGCGGCAGGCGGCCCAGCAGGCGGCCAATGGCTGGCGGGATACGCAGCGGGATGGCCGTCATGCTACGCGCTCCATGCCGGGCTGGCCGTACCAGAAGCCGTCGCAGCTCCCGCCTGGAGCCAGCGGTTCCAGCATGACGGCGGCATGCGGCGCCTGCCATTCGCCGCGGCGCACCTTGTCGAAGGCTGCCACGACTTCCAGCGTGTCGCGCGACTGCGGCGAAATGCGCAGCACGTTGATGCCCATGTCCGCCATCTCCGGCATCACGCGCACCAGGTTGCAGCACAGGGCCGATTGGGTCTGGATGCCGTTCAGCACCAGGAAGGCTTTCTGTTCGCGGGTATCCATGATCAGTCCATCGGGGTAATCAATGCAGCTGAACTGGCAATCGTCCTTCGGCAGGTTGCGGTTGCGGGCGGTCATGCAGCGGGCGGAGAACGCCAGCGGCATGCGGCCCCATGCAAAAACTTCGCTTTCCATGCCGGCCGGTTGCGTTTTGAGCAGCGTGGCGATGGCGCTGCGGTCCATTTCCAGCGGCGCTACCCAGCGGCGGGCCCCCTGGCGGTCCAGCACTGCCAGCGTCGGTTCGCTGTAGATGTTCAGGTGCGGGCCGGCGATAAAGCCGGCGCCTTCCAGGTTGCGCACGGCGCCAAAATCATTGGCTTCCACCAGGAAGTCGCGGTGCTCGCACAGCTTGCGCATGGTGGTCAGTTCGGCGCCCGATTCGATCAGGGCCTGCGTGGACAGCACCACTTCCTTGCCCGCGTCGCGCAGCATGGCCGCGATATCGAGCCAGTCCGGCAGGCGCAATTCGTGGCGGCGCGAGCACACGACCTCGCCGAGGTAGACGATGTCGACCGGGCTTTCCGCGACCTGCTGGTAGAACTCGAACACGGTCAGGCGCGGCCAGTAGTACAGCACCGGGCCGAGGGCTAGTTTCAACATACTCATTTCCATTTGCGGTGATAGGCGCCCAGAGTGTGCTGCTGGCCTTCCGCCACGCGGTCCAGCGCGGCGCTCCAGCTTGGATGGATGGCGAAGCGGCGCTTGCCGTCGCCGCAGGCGTCAATGGCGGAGCGCCACGCCTGCGTCACCTGCGCCACGTAGGCCGGGCTGCGCTGGCGGCCTTCGATCTTGATCGCCTTGACGCCCATTTGCACCAGCTGCGGCAACAGCTCCATGGTGTTCAGGCTGGCCGGCTCCTCGATGGCGTAGTAGGTCTCGCCCTCCACTTCAAAGCGGCCCTTGCACAGCGTCGGATAGCTGGCGTTTTCGTCCGGCTGGTAGCGGTCGATCAGCACGCCGTTCAGGCGCGACTCCAGGCCTTGCGGCGTCTGCTGCCAGCGCACCGCCTTGGCGGGCGAGCAGACGCCGGCCGTGTTGGGCGATTCGCCGGTAGCATAGGACGACAAGGCGCAGCGGCCTTCCACCATCACGCACAGGCTGCCAAAGCCGAATACTTCGATCTCGGTCTTCACGTGGCGGATCAGGTGTTCGACCTGCTGCATCGACAGCACGCGCGGCAGCACGGCGCGCGAGATGCCGAACTGCTCTTGGTAGAAGTTGATCGCTTCATAGTTGGTGGCGGAGCCCTGCACCGACAGGTGCAGGCGCAGGCCGGGATGCTTGTTGCGGGCGTACTCCATCAGGCCGGGATCGGCCAGGATAATAGCGTCGATGCCGGCGCCGGCGGCGCGGTCGACCGCCTCGCGCCAGAGCTGCCAGTTGGCCGCCTGCGGATAGGTGTTCAGCGCCAGCAGCACCTTGCGGCCGCGCTGGTGGGCATAGCGGATGCCTTCCGCAATGGCGGCCTCATCGAAATTCAGGCCGGCGAAATTGCGGGCGTTGGTGGCGTCGCGAAAGCCAAGGTAGACGCTGTCGGCGCCGTTGTCGACAGCCGCCTTCAGTGCCGGCAGGCTGCCGGCGGGACAAACCAGTTCGATCATGCTTTGGTTCCCTGCAGGCGGCGCACGCCGTTGACGAAGCGGGCCAGGGTGTCGGATTGGCCGCCGCGCGGCAGCATGACTTCCACCAGCTGGAAGCGGCCGCGCTGCTGGACGGCGCTTTCCAGTGCCGCCACCAGTTCGGCGCGCGTGGTGGCGCGATAGCCGTCGCCGCCCAGCGCCTGCGCCATGTCGGCAAAGCGCCAGTCGCTCAAGTCGCAGAAGGCGGATTGCGGCTGGAAGGCGCGCAGCATCTCCCAGCTGCAGTTGTTGAAGATGACCACGATCGGGTCCAGGCCGTAGCGCTGGCAGTTGCCCAATTCCCAGCCGGTCATCTGGAAGGCGCCGTCGCCGACCAGCACCAGCGGACGCTCGCCGCCGGCCGCTTGCAGGCCGAAGGCGGCAGGCACGCCGTAGCCCATGGTGGCGTAATAGCCCGGCGCCAGCAGGTCGGTGTTCTCGATATCCAGCGCGGTAAACAGGCAATCGCCGATGTCGGAGGCGATTGTCATACGGCCGTGCTTGCGCATCATGTCGTTGATGGCGCTGGCTACGTCGCGCGGCACCAGCGGATTGTCGTCCGCAGGCAGGTCGCAAGGGTAGGCGGTGCGTTCGGCGCGCAGGACGGCATCGGCACGCAAAGGCTTGGCGCGGGCCAGCAAGCCGTCAACCAGCGCTTCCAGTGGAATGTCGTGATAGGTGTGATAGCCGAGGGTGACGTCGCCGTCCAGCGCCAGTATGCACTTGCGCAGGTCGATGCGTTCGCGCTGCACGCCGAAGTTGGTATCGGACAGGATAACGCCAAGCATCAGCAGTGCGTCCGAGCCCTCGACTGCTTCGGTCACTTCCGGTGCGCCGGCGACACCGAGATAGGTGCCGAGCAGCGGCGCCTCCGGCTCGCTGGCCAGCAGGCCGCGGCCCATGAAGCAGGTGACGACCGGTACCTGCAACTTGGTCGCGAGCTGCGCCACCTTGCTCTCCAGGCCGAAGCGGCGGATTTCGATATCGACCATCAGTACGGGGCGTGCTGCGCGCTCGAGGCGGGCCAGTACCTCCTCTACGCAGGCCGCCAGGGCGTCTGTATCATGGACCGGCGCCGGCAGGGCGTGCACCCGTGCACAAGGCGCGTGCACCATGTCGCGCGGCAGTTCGATATAGACCGGGCGCGAGTGCGTGATGGCACTGCGCAGCACGCGCGCGATATCTTCGGGTGCACGTTGCGGATCATCCAGCACGCACTGGTCGCAGGTGATTTCGCGGAAGATCGCCATTTGCGAATCGAGGTGCTTGACCTGGTGGTGCAGCAGGAAGCCGTTGCGGCGTTCATTGGTGCCCGGCGCGCCGGAGATCACCACCATCGGTACTTTTTCCGCGTAAGCGCCCGCGACGGCGTTGACCATATTGAGTGCCCCCGCACCATAGGTCACCGCCGCCACGCTTATGCGCCCGTGATAGCGTGCCGCCCCATCGGCTGCGAAGCCCACGCCCGGCTCGTGGCTCAGCGTGTAGAGGGGCAGGACGCCGGATTTCTCAATTTGCTCGAAGAAGGCAAGGACGAAGTCTCCGGGGATGCCAAAGACTTCACGCGCGCCGTGATCAGCCAGCGCGTGCAAGAGGGAGTTTGCGAGATTCATAGCCGGCATCTTGCGCGGGCGCGCCTGAAAAATCCTTGAGCCAGGTCAAGGATTCCCCAATCGGCCCTTCGCTTTTCCTTGTCAGGCCGCCTTGACCAGAGCGGCCAGCATTACCTCGAGGGTCTTGTCGTGTCGCTTGATCGGCGGAATCTCGCGTTCGATGCCGAGCAACTGGTACACCGCCATCTGCGCCGCACGCACGGAGTATTCGACCGTGAACACCACGTCATCCGGCACTTCGACAAACTGGCTGACCAGCGCAAGGTTGCGCGAGCCGGGCGGCACCGGCAGCGGACGGTCGCTGTAGTGGCGCGGCATGAACATGCTGGTGATGTAGGGCATGCGGCATGGGATGCAGTTGGCCTGCGCAAAAACCTCCGGCTCGAAGTTCAGGTGTCCCGCCAGTTCGCGCAGGATTTCCTCGCCGCTGCAATCGGCCATCGGCTTGGCGACAAAGTTGCCGACGCGGTCTGGATGCAGGGCATAGCCCCAGAATACTTTAACGTCAGCAGGCTGGCTGGCGAAGTGCGGCTGGTGTGCCAGCACGACAGACATCAGCCAGTTGGAATCCTTGAAGGTCACCAGTCCGCCGGTACCTGCGACGTTGCCGCTGAACGCCTCCATCTGGTCGAAGAAGGCGGTATCGTGCAGCGTTACGGTGAACGATTCCCACCACGATTGCTGGATATTGCGGTTGAATGCGGCCGGGTTGCCAAGCTCTGGACGGCCTTCCGCCAAACGTTCCCACAGTTTCCAGCCACCGCTCTGGTGGCGGTCAAGACGCGGCGGCGCGGCGTCCATGCTGCCGAAGCTGGAAGCATCGGTCATTGAGCCGTTCTGGAAGAACACCAGGTCGTCAGGTGAAAGCGGCAGCAGCTCGCGCTGGCCATCGCGTTCAAGCTCGATTGCTTGCACCAGCAGCTCGTCCTTCGCATCGGCCAGCTTGATGTCGGTCACGGTGCAGCCGGTCTCGATCCGCACGCCCTGCTGCGCCAGCCATGCCTGCAGCGGCCTGACGAGCGAATCGTATTGGTTGTACACGGTGCGCTTGACGCCAGCCAGCGTTTCGATGCGCGAAAACTCCTTCATGAAGCGATGCAGGTAGCGCTTGAATTCCACCGCGCTATGCCACGGCTGGAAGGCGAAAGTCGTAGCCCACATGTACCAGAACGGCGTTTCGAAGAATTCCGGCGACAGATGGTCGGTGATCGGGCTGTTGCCCAGCGCAGCTTCATCGGCCTCGTGCAGCTTGAGCAGCTCCATACGGTCGCGCAGACTGAAACCCATCGAGGTCACGTCCACCTTATGCCGGTTACGGTCAACCAGGCGCGCCTGCGAATGCGATTTATGCAGCTCGTTGAAGGCCAGCGTTTCGTCCAGCACCGTCTGGCCAGGATGCACCAGGGACGGAATCGATGCGAACAGGTCCCAGGTGCACTCGTAATTGTCAGTGGTCAGCATACGGCCGCCACGCAGGCGATAACCATCCTTCGCATTACCCGCGCCATCCAGGCTGCCGCCCGCCACGCCCAGCGATTCGTAAATATGGATCTGGTCACCGCGCATTTTTCCATCGCGGATCATGAAAGCCGCTGCCGCCAGATTGCCGATGCCGGCACCGACCATATACACCTGTTTTTCTTTTCCCATTTCGTCACTCCTTGGTTGGTTCGGAGGTAACTATAGGTTTTCAGATGCCGGCTTGACTTTGACCTGGGTCAAGTACAGGCCAAACGTCATGCTTTGAATGTGACCCAGGGGCGAAACCGGGCGACGGCCATGATCAAGCCGGCTTCCTCCTGGGCGGTAATTACTGGACCGATTGGCTTATAAGCACTCGGCGCCTCTTCAACGCGCCTTTCTTCACGCAAGGTTACGCATTGCCACGATTGCTCGCCTGGCGCGCCAGTCGGGCGCAGGGCGCGCGTTTCCTGCCGGCGCAGCTGCCGTCCGGCGCCGTGGCTGCACGACCATAGCCAGTCGGCATGGCCAAGGCCCGTTGCGAGGAAGGAGCTATCTCCCATCGAGCCGGGTATCAAGGCGAACTGTCCATCATGCGCCGGTGTGGCGCCCTTGCGGTGGATGTTCATGCCTTGCTCGGCCAGCACGACGTTGTGCGGCACATCGACGACCAGCCGCGAAGCGGATGCGCCCACGATTGCTTCCAGGTCTTTGCGCACCAGCTCCGCCAGCACCAGCCGGTTGGCCCAGGCATAGCGCGCCGCAACGCCCATCGCTTCGAGATACTCCGAGGCGAGTGGGCCGGAAAGGCCGTACAAACCGCTTTCAGGATGGCGCACACCGGCGGGCCATTCGGCCCTGGCACGGTCCATCCACGCCTGTCCTACGAAGAATCCGAGGTCGCGCGAGCCGCTATGGATCATCACGACCACATCGCCAACCTTGATGCCAGCACGATAGGCAGCGTGGCGATCCAACACCTCTTCGACAACCTGAAGTTCGACGAAGTGATTACCGCCGCCGGGCGTGCCGAGATTTGGATCACGGAATACCGCGTGGCGCCGGCCGATGTATGCCTCCGGTGCATGCTTTGCGGAGCCGCCAAAATTTTGCAGCCCAATGCAGCGCGCAAGCTCAGCCCGCAAGCGAGCGTGATCCATCTCACTCCACAAGCCGTCGCGCGGGACCTCGTGAAGGAATGCTTCGGGACCAAGATCGAACAAGGCGCGAAAGGCGCTCGTACTTGTTGGCACATTGCGGCCGTTATCAAGCAGGCTGCGTGTCAGCCGTTGCACGAGGCGGTCCTTGTGCGGCTCGATTTGTTGCAGCGTATGTCCCGTGGTGAGCAGTCGCATTCCGCAGTTGATGTCGGTGCCGATTGCGGCTGGAATGACGAAATCGCTGTCGGTCGCGACGATGCTGCCTACCGGGGCAATTGAGCCGGGATGGAAATCAGGCGTGGCGCAAGCTTTGCAGACCCCGCGCTCAGTATCATGACTGCGCACTGAGGCGAATTCAAGCAGCTGGCGCACGGCCTTTTCTTCCAACGGAAGGCTTGCTGGCAAAAGAACCTGTGCCTGCGCCTTCTCGTTATGAATTTGGTAGACGCCATCGCGATATGAGACGATGGTGCCGGAGCGGGCAAAAGCCCGTTGAAGTCGAGTGTAATTGTTCATGGCTGCTACGGACGTAATGAGAACCCGCGAAGTTCGCGGTAGACGTCCTCTCTTGCAGCAGCGCATTCAAGGAAGGAAAAACGGCGCTAGTCTAGCACGGTTTTAAGCAGCGCTGGCTTGCGGGGTCGGAGCAGTGGAAATGCTTTGCTGGTGCAGCATGGCGTCGAAGTCGGCGGCGGGAAGCGGGCGGGCGAACAGGTAGCCTTGGCCGTAGTCGCAGCCGGCGCCTGCCAGCAGGTCGCGCTGTTCGGTGGTTTCCACGCCTTCGGCGATCACGTTCAGGCCGAGCTTGTGGGCCATCACGATGATTGCGTCGGACAAGGCCATGTCGCTCGAATCCGGTGCCAGGTTGCGGGTGAAGCTGCGGTCGATCTTCAGGTAGTCGATGTCGAACTTCTTCAGGTAGGACAGCGAGGAATAGCCGGTGCCGAAATCGTCCAGCGCGACCTGGATGCCGGCGTCGCGCAGCTGCAGCAGCTTGTCGGTGACGCTGGTGTTTGCGTCGAGCAGCAGGCCTTCCGTGATTTCGACCACGATGCTTTCGCCCGGCACGCCGAGCTGCTGCAGGTAGGCCAGCCAGTCGGCATACGTGGCGCGCTCGCGCTGGAATTCCATCGGCGACTGGTTCAGGCTGACCTGGAAGCCGGGATGCACTTCCTCACGCCAGCGCTTGACCCATTGCGCAGATTCGCGGAACACCCATTCGCCGATGTCGACAATCAGGCCGCTCGATTCGGCCAAGGGGATGAACTCCAGCGGGCTGACCATGCCGCGCTGCGGGTGCTCCCAGCGGATCAGTGCTTCGGCCTTGTGGATCTTGCCGGTCGGGAGGTGCACGATCGGCTGGAAGTACAGCTTGAGCTGGTTGCCTTTCAGGGCGCCGCGCAGGTCGTTGGTCAGGCGCATGCGGTTCAGCGCCGCCACCTGCAGGGCCGGCGTGAAGTAGCTGAAGCGGTTGCGGCCCGCGCCCTTGGCGGCGTACATGGCCTGGTCGGCGTGCTTCAGCAAGTCTTCCATATTGCCGGCATCGTCGGGGTAGATGGTGATGCCGATCGAGGCCGAGACGAAGGCTTGCTCCTGCCCCAGCTGGAACGGCATGCGCAGGCTGTCGATGATGTGCTGGGCGATATCTTCCACCCGGTCCACTTCCGACAACTCGGGCAGGATCACGGTGAATTCGTCGCCGCCCAGGCGCGAGACGGTATCCGACTGGCGCACGCAAGCGCCGATGCGGCGCGCCGCTTCCACCAGCAGCACGTCGCCCTGGTGGTGGCCCAGCGTGTCGTTGACTTCCTTGAAGTGGTCCAGGTCGATGAACAGGATGGCGATGCGGGTGCCGTCGCGGCGCGATTTCAGGATGTCGTGCTGCAGCCGGTCCAGGAACATGCGCCGGTTCGGCAGCTGCGTCAGCGTGTCGAAATTTGCCTGCTGCCAGATCAGGGCTTCGGTTTCCTTTTTCTCCGTGATGTCTTCGATCATGCACAGATTGTGCGGCTGGCTTTCCGTGCCCACCGCGTTGATCGAGGCTTCCACCCACACGGTACGGCCATCGGGACGCACCAGGCGCGTCTCCATCTTGAAGCCGCTGATCTGCTGCGCCGCCAGCTGCGCCATCTTTTCCTGTTGCGGCGCCACGTCGTCCGGATGGCAGATTTCCAGCCAGCGGCTGTGGCGCATCTCTTGCGCCGAGCGGCCTGCAATCTCGGCGAAGCGCGGATTGACGTCGCGGAACTGGCCGCCGCTCGAATCGATCAGGGCAATGCCCATCGGCGCCGCCTCGAACATGGTGCGGAAGCGCTGCTCGCCTTTGCGGATGGTCTCCTCGGCGCGCGTGCGCTCGCGCGTCAGCAGCGAGAAGTGAATCATGGCGCCCAGCACCAGCAGGCCTGCCGCAACACCGAGCACGCGGTACAGCCAGGTCAGGTCGGGGCCAGGGTCGGCATTGTAAAGGAAGCCGTTCCAGTTGGAACCTTTCGGCATCATGCCCAGTTCGGTGTAGATGTCGGCAATGTGCTGCCAGCGGTCCGGGTTCATGTAGCCGATTTCGACCAGCACCGGCTGCACCAGCGGCACCATCTGGCGCGCTTCGTACAGCAGGTGCATGCGGTCGTGCTGGCGCGAATACTTGTTGAGGATCAGGTCGACGATTTCTTCCTGGTGGCTCATGGCGTACTGCCAGCCGCGCATGCTGGCGGCGCGGAAGGCGCGCACGCGGTCCGGGTGGTTCTTGATCTCTGCTTCGCTGGTGAACAGGTTGTCGCCGTAAAAATCGATGCCGGCCGCGCGCGGGCTGTAAATGTCGTAGGGGAAGCCAAGGCGGTCCAGGTAGTCCGGTTCATTACTGACGAAGATCGACATGGCATCGACTTTGCCCTTCACCAGGTCGTCCGGATTGAAGCTGTGCTCCACGCGCACCAGCTGGTTGGTGGCGATGCCTTCCTTGCGCAGGTAGGCCATGATTTCGTCGGCCTGGGTCAGTTCGTCGGTCAGTGAGCCGATCATCACCCGCTTGCCGATAATACTGCGGATGTCCGGCGCGGGGCCGGTCTGGCGCATCGCCAGCGCATAAGGGGAATGCTGGAAGATTACCGCCAGCACCACCAGCGGCTTGCCGGACAGGCGCGCCAGCAGCAGGCTGCTGCTGCCGACGCCGTATTGGGCGCGGCCATCGAGCACGGCGCGTTCCGGTTCATTGCCGTCGCTGCTTTCCAGGATTTGCACATCGAGGCCGGCATCGCGGTAGTAGCCCTTTTCCAGCGCAGCGTAATAGCCGGCGAACTGGAACTGGTGGCTGTGCTTCAGTTGCAGCGTGACGCGTTCCTGCGCCTGCACCCAGGGCGCAGATGTCGACAGCAACAGAAATATGAACAGGCCAGCCAGGAATTGGGGCACGTTTTCGTCCGGATACAAAGTTGGCAGAGTCTACCAGCCGATTGTATCCGCTTCATCGCATGCGGCGCGCCGAAGTGTGGCTTTCCTGCTGCAAATTCCTATGGAATTGCAGCAGGTGATAGCACGTTAGCGTTTTACTTACGGCCCGGGCGGCCGCCAGTCTTGGCCGGGGCGGCCTTTGGTTTGACTTTGATCGTGTCAAGGATGGATGGACGGGCCTTGGTTTCCACCGTGGCACGCGCCGTCAGCGAACCGGTCAGCGCATTCGGCTTGCCGCCGCGTGCGATATGGGCTGGCGGCGGCAGGCCGGCGCCGCGCTTCTGCTGGCCCGGAGCCAGGGTCGGCATGGCGCGCTTGCCCTGCGCTGGCTTGAAGTGCTCTTCGCCCACGCGGTATGGCGGGATCAGGTGGCGTTCGCCATCGCCGATCAGGTCGCCACGGCCCATGCGGCGCAGGGTCTCGCGCAGGATCGGCCAGTTCTTCGGATCGTAGTAGCGCAGGAAAGCCTTGTGCGCCTGGCGCTGCTTCAGCGTGCGCGGGGTTTCCACGGTTTCCGAATTCTCGGTGACCTTGTGCAGCGGGTTCTTGCGCGAGTGGTACATGGCCGATGCCATCGCCATCGGGGTCGGCATGAAAGTCTGCACCTGGTCGAGGCGGAAGTTGTTCTTCTTCAGCCACAGGGCCAGGTTCAGCATGTCCTCGTCCGTCGTGCCCGGGTGGGCGGCAATGAAGTAAGGGATCAGGTACTGCTTCTTGCCCGCTTCCAGCGAGTACTTCTCGAACATCGCCTTGAACTCGTCGTAGGCGCCGATGCCCGGCTTCATCATCTTGCTCAGCACATTGGTTTCGGTGTGCTCGGGGGCGATTTTCAGCAGGCCGCCCACGTGGTGGGTCACCAGCTCTTTCACGTATTCTGGTGAGCGCACGGCCAGGTCGTAGCGCAGGCCGGACTGGATCAGGATCTTCTTCACGCCCTTGATCTCGCGCGCCTTGCGGTACAGCTGGATCAGCTTGCTGTGGTCGGTGCCCAGGTTGACGCAGATCGACGGGTAGACGCAGGACAGGCGGCGGCAGGTCTCTTCGATCGACTTGTCCTTGCAGGACAGCCGGTACATGTTGGCGGTCGGGCCGCCGAGGTCGGAGATGATGCCGGTAAAGCCCTTGGTCTTGTCGCGGATATGTTCGATCTCGCGCAGGATGGACGGCTCGGAACGGCTCTGGATGATGCGGCCTTCGTGCTCGGTGATCGAGCAGAAGGTGCAGCCGCCGAAGCAGCCGCGCATGATGTTGACCGAG
>DASWTB010000552.1:0-3148 GCA_036402315.1 Pseudoduganella sp.
AAGTCGATCGGCAACACCGTCGCACCGCAGAAAGTGTCCGACACCCTGGGCGCCGACATCCTGCGCCTGTGGGTAGCGGCCACCGACTACACCTCCGAGCTGTCGATCTCGGACGAGATCCTCAAGCGCGTGACCGAATCGTACCGCCGCATCCGCAACACCCTGCGCTTCCTGCTGGCCAACACCTCGGACTTCGATCCGAAGGCAAACGCCGTGCCGGTGGCCGATCTGCTGGAAATCGACCGCTATGCGCTGGCCAACATGGCTGCGCTGCAGGCTGACCTGTCGCGCCACTACGAACGCTACGAGTTCCACCCGGTCGTCTCCAAGCTGCAGAACTTCTGCTCCGAAGACCTGGGCGGCTTCTACCTGGACATCCTGAAGGACCGCCTGTACACCAGCGCCGTGGATTCCAAGGCGCGACGTTCCGCGCAGACCGCACTGTGGCACATCACCCAGTCGCTGCTGCGCCTGATGGCCCCGATCCTGTGCTTCACCGCGGAAGAGGCGTGGGCATCGTTCGCCGGCGAAGAGTCCTTCAAGGCCAGCGACGAGACCATCTACACTCAGACCTGGTGGCAGCTGCCGGAACTGGCCGATGCCGAAGCCCTGATGGCCAAGTACGCAACCGTCATCGCCGTGCGTGCCGACGTGACCAAACAGCTGGAAGAACTGCGCGGCTCCGGGGCGATCGGTTCCTCGCTGCAGGCGGAACTGGAGATCAAGGCTGCCGGCGACAAGTTCAAGGTGCTGTCCTCGCTGGACGACGACCTGAAGTTCATCTTCATCACCTCGCTGGCCAAGGCGGTGGAAGTGGCCTCCGAAGCGGATGAAGCGGTGAACGTCGCTGCATCGACCGCGCAGAAGTGCGAGCGCTGCTGGCACTACCGCGCCGACGTGGGTTCGCACGCCGACCACCCAGGCCTGTGCGGCCGTTGCCATTCCAACCTGTTCGGCGCTGGCGAATCCCGCAAGTTCGCCTGAAACCGGTAAGGCGGCGGGAACTGGCCCCAGGTCCAGCTCCCGTCCCTCACTGCAAGACACGCAGCCGCGTATCGGTGTCTGACCCTGCGGGTCAGACACCGGGTTACCGGTTCTGGCAAGCAAACAGCTAAAGCAAACTATGGCCACCAAAAAAACCAACACCTTCAGCAGCAAACCCGCTTCCGGCAGCATGGCCCCCTGGCTGGGCATCGCCTTCATCATCATCCTGCTGGACCAGATTTCGAAGATCACGATCAGCAAGCTGTTCGTGTACGGCGAAGAGAAAGTGATCACCAGCTTCTTCAACCTGGTGCTGGCCTACAACAAAGGCGCTGCATTCAGCTTCCTGGCCAATGAAGGCGGCTGGCAGCGCCACCTGTTCACCGTCATCGGCATCGGCGCAGCGCTGTACATCATCTACCTGCTGGCGCGTCACAGCGGCCAGCGCATGTTCTGCTGGGCCCTGTCCCTGATCCTGGGCGGCGCGGTCGGCAACGTGATCGACCGCATCTGGCACGGCCACGTGATCGACTTCCTCGATTTCCACTGGCCCGGCTTCGGCCACTTCCCGGCCTTTAACATCGCCGACACCGCCATCTGCATCGGCGTCGCACTGTTCGTGCTGGACGAACTGCGCCGCGTGAACAAGTAGGAGCAGCATCATGGAACTGACTGGCAAAAAAATCGTCCTCGGCCTGTCCGGCGGCGTGGCATGCTACAAGGCCGCTGAACTGTGCCGCGCGCTGGCCAAGGAAGGCGCCTCGGTACAAGTCGTGATGACCGACGCCGCCACCCATTTCATCACCCCGGTGACGATGCAGGCGCTGTCCGGCAAGCCGGTCTTCAGCAGCCAGTGGGACCCTCGCGTGAACAACAATATGGCGCATATCGACGTCACCCGCGACGCCGACGCCATCCTGATCGCCCCCTGCTCCGCCGACTTCATCTACAAGCTGGCGCACGGCGTGTGCGACGACCTGCTGTCGACCATGTGCCTGGCCCGTCCCAGCCGCGTGCCGCTGCTGATCGCTCCTGCCATGAACGTGGAGATGTGGTCCAACCCTGCCACCCAGCGCAATGTGGAACAGGTGCGTGAAGACGGCATCACCGTGTTCGGACCGGCCGCCGGCGACCAGGCTTGCGGCGAAGTGGGCCTGGGCCGCATGCTGGAACCGGAGCAACTGCTGGCGGAAATGATCGCGGCCTTCCAGCCGAAAGTCCTGGCGGGCAAGCGCATCCTGGTCACCGCCGGCCCGACCTTCGAAGCCATCGACCCGGTGCGCGGCATTACCAACCTGTCCTCGGGCAAGATGGGCTATGCCGTCGCACGCGCCGCGCGTGAAGCCGGCGCCGAAGTGACCCTGGTTTCCGGCCCCGTCGCGCTGGAAACGCCGTATGGCGTGGAGCGCCACAACGTCAAGAGCGCGCAGCAGATGTTCGACTCCGTGATGGAGCACATCGGCGGCCAGCACGTGTTCATCTCCGTCGCCGCCGTGGCCGACTGGAAGGTGGTGAACCCGAGCGCGCAGAAGGTCAAGAAAACCGGCGACGGCAATGTGCCGGAACTGAAGTTCGAACAGAACCCGGACATCCTGGCCAGCGTGGCCACCCGCACCAGCCTGGCCGGCTGGCCTTATTGCGTGGGCTTTGCCGCCGAATCGGAAAACCTGATCGAATACGGCGCCAGCAAACGCGAACGCAAAGGCATCCCGCTCCTGGTCGGCAATATCGGCCACAACACCTTCGGCCAGGACGACAACACCATCATCCTGTTTGACGAACACGGACACACCATCCTGCCGCGCGCCGACAAGCTCACGCTGGCGCGCCAGCTGATTTCCGAAATCGCCAAACGCATCGACAAGAACTCGCTATTCCAATGAAAACTGTAGACGTCAAAATCCTCGACCCGCGCATGAAAGACCAGCTGCCGGCCTATGCAACCCCTGGCAGCGCAGGACTCGACCTGCGCGCCTGCATCGACGCACCGCTGGTGATCGAGCCTGGCCAGACCGTGCTGGTGCCGACCGGCCTGGCCATTCACATCGCCGATCCAGGCTACGCCGCCATGATCCTGCCGCGCTCCGGCATGGGGCACAAGAACGGCATTGTTTTGGGGAATCTGGTAGGCTTGATCGACTCCGATTACCAGGGACAATTGATG
>DASWTB010000553.1:0-10183 GCA_036402315.1 Pseudoduganella sp.
TCCGCGCGCGCCGCCAGGGCGGTATCGGCGAAGTCGGAGAACAGGCCATCAACGCCGATGGCGAAGAACTGCTTGTACTCCTGCACCGGATCGCCCTTGTAGTTGCCGGCCAGGCGGCGCTTTTCGTTGCGGAAGGTGTAGGGATGCACGAACAGGCCCGCCTTGTGCGCGTCGGCCACCAGCGTGGTCGGGGCCATCGTGGTGGTGTCGGTTTCGTTCACCTTGCCGTCGCCATTGACGTCCACCACCTTGCCGCTCGCGTCCAGCGTGCCCTTGACGCTGACGATGTATCGCTTCCAGGGGCCAATGCCGTCGGCGTAGGTCTTGATCTCGGCCAGCCCGGCCGGCGTCACCATGTCGCTGAACATGCGCTTGTCGCCTGCCTGCGCCCAGTCGTAAGGGCGGTCGTAAGGCGCCGCGTAGGTCAGTGCGCCGGTTTTCAGGTCCACATCGTCGGCATCGATCAGCTGCACCATCCTGAGCTTGGAGCCTTTGCTGCGCATGTATTTCAGGCTGCCCGGCTCGAAGGACTGGATGAAGACCGGCGCGCTCGCGTCGTTCCAGCCTGCCGCCGACAGCAATGCCAGCAGCTTGTCTTCCAGCGGAACGCCTTGCTGGCGGTGGAAGGTCGGATTCTTGGTTTCGGGATAGATGGTGATGCTGCGGCCGCTCTTCTTGATCATGTCGACGATCTCCTGCACGGTCGCGATCTTGTACTTGCCGTTGAACTGCTGCGGGCGCTCCGCATCGGTCGCGATGCCGCCCAGGGTCTTGATTTCAGCCAGCGTGAAGTCGCTGGCGAACCAGCCTTCCTGCACGTCGCCATCGACACTGAGCTTGCGCTTGCGCGCGGCGAACTCGGGATGTTGCGCCACGTCGGTGCTGAAGGCCAGGTTGGGATCGTGGCGGGCAATCAGCACCCCGTCCTTGGTGGAGACCACGTCCGGCTCGATTGCATCGGCGCCCAACTCGATGGCCTTGGCGTACGCTTCCACCGTTTCTTCCGGCAGGTAGCCGGTGGCGCCGCGGTGCGCCACCACCAAGGCCGGTTTGCCATCCAAAGTAGGAAGTGGCGTCACCGAACTGCCTCCACATGCCGCCAAAACGGCTGCCAATGCCGCTGCCGCTACCGCGCCTGCTACTGCCTTTTTCATCATTGCCCCGCTGTGTAAGTTGAAAACGTGGCGGATTGTAGGTAGCGAAGATGACAAGCTTGTGAATCGCGCAAGCGTGCGCAAGGCGTTGACAATCATTGCCTAGGCAACGTATAGTTCATTTATGAACAAACACGCCGACCCTCGCCGCGTTGCCCGCTTGATCAGCCGCGCCCAGAAAGCGCTGGAAGAAGCGCTGGACCTCAAGCTCGCGCCTTTCGATATCACGGCGGCGCAGTACGTGGTGCTGTCTACCCTGCACGGTGGCCGCGCCAATATCGCCGCGCAGATCTGCAAGGAGCTTTCATACAGCCCCGGCGCGATGACCCGCATGCTGAACCGGCTGGAACAGAAAGGCATGATCCAGAAGGCGCCAAGCATCGATAACCGCCGCACCGTGCAACTGGAGCTGACCGAGGAAGGCCGGGGCCTGTTCCCAAGCCTGCTGGAAGCTTCGGGCACGGTGATCGACCAGTACTTCGGCGCTTTCAGTGCGCAGGAACTGCAAACTTTCGAATCCCTGCTGCTAAAAATGTTCGTTGGGAAGTAGGCGTCTTTTTTTGCTCAATATATTGCCTAGGCAATCGTACATTAGGGAATGAATTTGGAACCTTCGATCAATGTGCTGGGAGCTTATTTTCCCGACTGGCTTTTCTGCATTGCCGGCGCCACGGTGCTGTGCTTCCTGCTCCATGCGGTACTGAATGCGCGCGGCTGGCTGGCCGGCGCGTCTTCGCACCTGCTGGCACTGGGCTATCCCGCGCTCGCCACCGTGCTGTCGCTGTCGGCCTGGCTCGTATTTTTCCAACATTAAGGTGAAGCCATGAAAAAGACCAAGAACTCCCGCCATTGGACCGCCATCGTCCTGGCGCTGACACTGGCGGCCATCGGCCTCGCCATCTACGTTGTGCGCTCGATCGACCGGGCGCCGCGCACCGATGATGCTTACGTCTATGCCGACACGATCAATGTGGCGCCTGAAGTAAATGGCCGGATCGTGGAGCTGCCGGTTGCAGACAACCAGCGTGTCAAAAAGGGCGAGCTGCTGTTCCGCATCGATCCCCTGCCCTTCGAAGAAGCCCTGGCGAAAGCAGAAGCCAGCCTGAAAGCGCTCGACAGCGAAATCAAGCTGACCCAGCGCACGGTCGATGCCCAGAAGTTTGCCGCCGCAGCGGCGCAGGCGAACGTCGAACATGCCAAGGCCGCCTCCGAACAGGCCGGCGACACGCTGGCGCGGCTGGAGCCCCTGCTCGACAAAGGCTTTGTTTCGGCCGAGCGTATCGACCAGGCGCGCACCGCCAAGCGCAGCGCCGAATCCCAGCTCAGCGCGGCGCTGCTGGATGCACGCCGCGCCGAGGCTTCCGTCAGCGGCGTCGACGCACTGGTGGCCAAGCGCGAAGTAGTGAAGGCGGAGATTGCGCTGGCACGCCTCAACCTTTCTTACACCGAAGTTCGGGCGCCGGGCGATGGAATCGTGCTGAACCTGAAAACCTCGGCAGGCCAGTTTGCCGCCGCCGGCCACCCGGTATTTACACTGGCAAGATCCAACCGCTGGTACGTGGTGGCCAATTTTCGCGAGACCGACCTGGCCGGCATCAAGGCCGGCCGCCACGCCCAGGTCTACCTGCTTGGCGACACCTCCAGGCGCTACAGCGGCACCGTCGAATCCATCGGCTACGGCGTGTTTCCCGACGACGGCGGCAGCGAGGTGGCAGGCCTGCCGCGCGTACCGCGCTCCATCAACTGGGTGCGGGTGGCGCAGCGCTTCCCCGTGCGCATCCTGGTCGAACAGCCTGACGCGGCGTTCCGTATCGGTGCTTCCGCCGTGGCCATGCTGAACGCAAAGTGAACGTCATGGAAGCACTGATAGCGCGCATCCGCTCTGAACTGGCGCCCTTCCCCGGCCGCATGGATGCGGTGTGGCGCCTGCTCGCCAGCTGCACAGTGGTGATCGTTTGTTCGATGACTTTGCAGCTGCCGCTGCTTTCCCTGTCACTGATCATGGTGTTCTTCACGGCGCAGGAGAACACGGTGCTCACGCGCATGAGTGCCGTAGCCCTGCTGGCCGGCAGCACGCTGGCAGTGATTGCCTCCATCATCCTGCTCAAGTTCACTCTCGATGTGCCTATGCTGCGCATCCTGGGCGCTGGGTTGATCGCTTTTTGCGGCATGTATTTTTTCAGGACCAGCAAGTTTGGCGCCATCGGCTTCCTGGTGGCCCTGCTCGTGGTCAATGCCCAGGGCATGGCCGACACATACTCTGATCCCGAAACCTTGATCCGCAGCCAGCTTTGGGTGTGGGTGGCGACCACCTATCCGGTCGTGATCACGCTGACGATTCAGCGCCTGTTCCGGCCAGCGCTTCCGGTCAAGCTCCTGGTGGAGGAATATGCGCGGCAGCTGGATGAAGTGGAGCATCAGCTGGACGCGCGCATTGCGGGCCGCACGCCACCGCCCTTGCACAGTGGACGGGTCGGGCACGGAATGCTTGCATTGCAGCGGCAGCTGGCTTTTGCCGCCTTGGGCGATGCCGAGCGCACCAAGGCACGCGCGGCGGCCGTGAGCCGCCTGCATGCCGCTGCCGCACAACTGGCCAGACTGGCGCCGTTCGAGCCCTCGCAGGAAGAACGTGCGCAGATGCTCTCCATTCGCGACGCGTGTGCGTCGCTGTGCGCATGCCTGGGGCACGATGCGCCGTTCAATGCGGCAGCAGTGTCGCCTGATCCCGGCACGGCCGGCGCGCATGGCGCAGTCCTGCGTGAAATGGAGCGCGCGCTGCGGGCAGCGGCCGATGCCGACAACAGCGATGGTGCAGGCGCGGCAAGCCCGCCTGCCGGCCCTGCGGCTGCCGCAAGCTCCCACCGCCACCTGGTCTACGCGCAGTTTGCATTCAAGACCGTACTGGCGGCAATGATCACCTACATCATTTACACAGGCCTGCAGTGGCCGGGCATCAGTACGGCGATGCAGACCTGCATCATCCTGGCGCTGCCCAGCCTGGGCGCCACCACGCATAAGGGAATCAACCGCTTGCTGGGATGCTGCCTGGGCAGCCTGGCGGCGCTGGTGGCGACAGTGTTCGTCGTGCCCCATCTCGAAAGCATTGTCGGCCTGCTGGGCATGGCTTTGCCCGTCATCGCGGCAGGAGCATGGATCGCGGTCGGCTCGCCGCGTTCGAACTATATCGGCGTGCAGATGATGTTCGCTTTCGCCTTGGCGCAACTGGGGAGTTTCGGACCTGTCACCGACCTGACGGAAATCCGCGACCGCCTGGCCGGTATCCTGCTCGGGCTGGCAGTTTCGATCACCATGTACACGCTGCTGTGGCCAGAACGCGAAGGCCAGGCGCTCAAGACCGCCCTGTCCCGACTGCGCAAAGCTGTCGCGGCCTGTGCGCATGCCAAGCACCATGAACTTGGCGCCGCGCGCCTGCAAGCGTGGGCTTTGCTGAACCAATGCCGCGAACTGCACGCCAGGGTGGCGCTGGAGCCCGGATGGCGCGACCGCAATTCACGCCGCATTGCGAATGTGCTGGCGCAAGCTGAAGAAAAGCTGGCCATGCAGCAGGCCAGGCACTAGCGCGTCAGGCGACCTGCAAGCCCATTTCGCCCAGGATCTTACCGGCGCTGGCTTTTTGCCGCGTAGGCTTCGTAAATCGTCTTGGCGTCCTTGTGGGCCTGGTCGATATTGCGCAGCTTCTTGTCATCGTCATGGCGCACGAAGAACTCGGCATCCTGCGCATCCATCACCAGCTTGACCGCCAGCGTGTCTTTCAGGTTGTATTTTTCGAAGATGAGCGTGGTCACTTCGTCGAGATATTCTTCGTAAGTCATGATTGATTCCGGTAAAGCAGCTTGAATCTGCAGATTATAATCGCCCGGCTATCCTCGATCGAGCGGCACTTGCCGAAACGATCCGGGCTCTATATAATTCGGGCCCTTCGGGTCGTTAGCTCAGTTGGTAGAGCAGCGGACTTTTAATCCGTTGGTCGCAGGTTCGAGCCCCGCACGGCCTACCAGTATCGAAGAAAACGCCAGCCTTTCGGGGCTGGCGTTTTTTTTCTTCAGTCGGAAGGCGCCGCCTCGGCCAGGTTCGACGCTTCGTTGCCATGCCTGCGTGAACGCTGAATCATGGCGCGGCCGCTGCCCTCCCATGCCGTCAAGGGCTGCTGCATCAGGAGCCGCAAATCTTCCAGATCCCGGATATCCACCTCCGTCACCCCATACCACCCATTGCGGCCACTGTTCTTCACCAGGTACAGTGCAGCATCGGCAATTTCAACCACGGCCTGCCAATCCAGGGCCTGCGGAAACTGGCGCGCCGGCGGGAAGCAGGCATAGCCGATCGAGCACGTTTTCGCCAGCGTGCTGCCATCCGGAAGCACGAACGGCTCATCGGCGATCGCCGCACGCGCGCGCTCCGCCAGTTCCGCCGCGCGTTCACGCCGGGTGCCGCGTGCGACGACCAGGAATTCCTCACCACCCCAACGGACCAGATAGTCGCTCTCACGGAAAATGCCCTGCAAGCGGCGGCGCATCTGGATCAGTACCGCATCGCCCGCCGCATGCCCATGCCGGTCATTCACCTGCTTGAAATAGTCGATATCGATCAGGAAAAAGATCAGGTCTGCGTCGTCGGCCAGCGGCCTGCCAAGGCGCAAGCTGTCTTCATGGTGGCGCACGGACTGCGCGACGTCCGCATGAATGTTCTCGGTAAGGAAGCGCCGGTTGTGCAAGCCGGTCAACGGATCGGTCAGGCTGGCCAATTCCAGCGCCTGCGATTTCACGACCAGCGCGGCCGAAACTTCCTGTAGTTCCGCCGTCCGTTCGGCGACGCGCAATGCCAGTTCGTCCTCCCTGCGGCGCAAGCGCCAGGTGCGCCATTGCACCAGGCCCGTTACCGCGAGGCCGGCCAGCACCAGCATGCCCAGCCTGGCCCACCAGCTTTCCCACCAGGCCGGCTTGACGCTTACTGCCAGCGATGCCACCGCGTCGCTCCAATCGCCATTACGGTTGCTGCCCTGTACCTGCAGGGTGTATGCACCGGGCGGCAGATTGTCGTAGCTCGCCACCCTCAAATTTGCGCCCGTCTCGCGCCAAGCGGGATCATAGCCCTGCAGGCGATAGCGATAGCGAATGCGCTCGGGAGCGCTGTAGTCGAGCGCAGAGAACTGGGCGCTGAGCGAGCGCTGCGGCGGTGCGACCATAACCCGTCCCGTCGCGGGCAGCTCCACCGGCTGCGCCCCTACCGTCAGCGAGGTAAGCACCACTGGCGGCTGGAACGCCCAAGCCGCGTATTTTTCCGGCTCCACGACCAACAAGCCGGTTGAGCCCCCGAACAGCATGCGCCCGTCGCGCAATTGCGTGTAGGCCCGGAACCAGCCGGTCCCGAAATCGACACCGTCGGCGACGCTCAGTTCATCGTAATGCTGCGTGGCAGGATCGTAAACGCCCCGGTGGGTCCATATCCGTCCGGCTGCATCACGCAGCAGATTGGCGCCAATCGGATGTCCGCCCTCGCCTTGGCTGGGGATGGCCAGCGTGTAGCGCGCCTTGTTGCCCACAATCCGGTCAACCCGGTAGCGGCCGCCATCGCTGTCGATCCACAGCCCATCCTTATCGGCCAGCATGCCTTTTACCGCGTAGCGGCCATCGGCCGGGGACGGCGCAGCCTCCAGCTTTTGGGCAGTGCCCGTGACGGGGTCGATACTGTAAATGCCTGCGGCATTGCCGACCCAGAGACGTCCGGCAGGATCCTCGACCAGGGCGTCGATATTGCCGCGCATCGGGCCACCCTGCGCCAGAAGCACAGGAGCAATCGCCGCCGCGCCAGATGCCTTGCGCAGCAAGCCATTGCTGGTGCCGATCCATAGCACGCCATCGCGGCCTGCCAGCAGCCGCCTGACAGTGCCGGCAACTTCGTAGCGGCGAATCAAACGGTGGTTCTCGCTGAATTCGTACAGGCCCTCATTGGTCCCGATCCAGGCGTGTCCCTCTGTCCCCTGCACGATCGCGCCGACCGCCGAAAAAGACGACCGCCCGGCGCCGGGCCGGCCGGACAATGCGAGGTCGGTGATGCGTCGCAGGGATGGGTCGAGCACGGAAACACCATGCTGGGAGCGCCCCAACCAGATTTCACCGTTGCGCATTTCTGCGATGCTGCGGATGCCAATGCCATCCCACGGGTCGTCCGGCGCAGTGCGGTAGACCGAGATGCCAGGGAGCGGCGGCACATGGCGCTGAACGCCGCCGCCATAAGATCCCACGAACAGCACGCCCGAACGATCGCGCACAATCCCCATCACATCCTGCGCCGCCAGCGCGCCAATCCGGCCGGCCGTGTGCCGCAACCGTCGCAGCAGCTCGCCGCTGTCGGCCGCGCGGATCTCGATACCGGTTCCCGACCCGATCCACATCTGGTTGCCGTCTGCTTCCTCAATGGCGTTGATCGCACCACTCGTCCCAACTTCGCCATCGGCCAGCCATTTGGCCTGCCCGGACAAGGGGTCAACGATCAGCAAACCGCCGCTCAAGGTGCCGACCCACAGGCGGCCGGAACGATCCTCACGCAGCTCGATCACCACCTGGCGCGCCAGCTTTGCCTCGTCGCCCGGATCGCGCAATACCTGCGCGTAGCCGCCGCCTGCGCGCGCCTTGCGCACCAGTCCCTTGCCACTGCCTACCCACAGGTCGCCGCGGCGGTCGAGCAATATCGCCGAGATATTGTTGTCCGGCAGGCCGCCTGGGCCGGCCCGCACATGTTCAAACGCGCCAGAGGCCGGGTCGAAATGATCCATCCCGCCGCCCTGCGTGCCAATCCAGAAACCGCCCGCGCCGTCCGCAACGATGGCGCGCACCAGGCCATCGGCCAGCGACTGCGGATTTTTTGGATCGTGGCGATAAAAAACGGAGCGCCCGGTACGTGGGTCCAGGACAACAACGCCAACCGATGCCAGCCCCATCCAGATCCGTCCGTCGCGCCCGGCGGTGATCGTCGTAACCGCACTGATCACCTCGGGTGCATCGCTATCGGCTTTCAGCTGGAACCTGACGAATTGGTAACCATCGTAGCGAGCCACGCCGGTGGCCCCGCCCGCCCAGACATAGCCCTGGGCATCGAGCGCCACCGCAGTAACCACCCCATCCATGATGCTGTTGTTGGTAAGGGTCTGGACGAACTGGGGTTCGGAAATATGCTGGTTCCCGGCCACTGCCAAATGCGCCTGGGAGAAAACCAGACATAGCAGAACCCGGATCAAGTAATCCTTCGATTTTTCCCAGTGAGCGATCATCAGCCATGCGCGGGGCGCTTTTTATCTTATTTGCATTGTATAAGACGCCGCAGCACGCTATTCTACTTTTTCGACATGAAACACTCCCTATTCCTCTTCGACCTCGACGACACCCTGCTGGATTTTCGGGCTTCCGAAAAGCTCTCCTTCGAACGCGTACTGCGGGAACTGGGCTTCGCCGATAGCGTGGACGATTTGTTCCAGCAGTACCAGGGCATCAATATCGAGCTGTGGCGCGCCTTTGAAGCCGGCGCAGTGTCGAAGGAATTCCTGAAGGTGGAGCGCTTCCGCAAGGCCTTCGCGGCAAATGGCCTGGAGCTTGACCCGCAGCGTGCCAGCCACCGCTACCTGGAGTCCTTGTCCGAAAACGTGGTCTTGATCGATGGCGCCAAGCGCCTGTGTGAAACGCTGTCTGCCCACGGCGAAGTGGGCATCATTACGAACGGCGTCGCCAGCATCCAGGATCGCCGTATTGCCAGCTCAGGACTGGGTGACTACATCTCCTTCACCGCCACCTCCGAAGCTTGCGGCTACGCCAAGCCTGACGGCCGCTTCTTCGAATATGCGGCCAACATGGCGCGCGCCCCCTTCCGCAAGGAGGCGACCATCATCGTGGGCGACCGGCTGGACGCCGACATTCTCGGCGCCAACCGCTTCGGCATCGAAAGCTGCTGGTTCAATCCGGGCCGTTTAGCCAACGACACGGCAGCACTGCCCACTTTCGAAGCCGCCCACCTCGACGATGTCGCGCCCCTCCTCGCTTAGAAGGCGAAACGCAGGCCGGCGTTGACCCGGCGGCCCACGTCTTCCAGGGTCAGGAACTGGCTCTCATTGTTGGCATATTCGTGCATGCGCGCATCGTTCACGTTGATGCCGTCCAGGTACAGCGCGATCTTCGGCGTGATGTTGTAGCGCAGGCTCAGGTCATACTGGCCGTAGGCTGCACGGGTGCGCGGCTGGGTGCTGCCTCCGCCGCAATCGACAGCGAACTTGTTGCGCCAGTTGTAGCTGACGCGCGCCGAGAAAGTCTCATTCTCATAGAACAGCGAGGCGTTATACGACTGCTTCGACAGGCCCGGATAGCCGCAATCCAGCGCCGCCGCATCGTCGCGGCTGGCGGTGGCGTCGACGAAGGTGTAGTTGGCTGCGACACCAAAGCCGCGCAGCCAGGCGATGCCGTTGTCGAAGGCGTACTGGCCAGCCAGTTCGATGCCTTTGATCTTGCCCTTCTGGCCGTTGCGGATGCGGGTGTCATGCACCACTTCCGAATACTGCGGAATGGTGATGTCTTCCAGGCGACGCTCCAGGAAGTTCGACACCTTCTTCTGGAATACCGCTGCGCCCAGGAAGTTGGTCTTCGACAGGTACCACTCGTACGACAGGTCCAGGTTCTTCGACTCCATCGGCTTCAGGTAAGGGTTGCCGCCGCCGGTCTGCACGTCGCCGAAGCGGCCGCCGTACCAGTTATCGACGCCCATCTGGTTCAGCGTTGGACGGGTTTCGGTCTTGGAGGCCGCCAGGCGCAGCACCATGTCGTCGGTCAGGTCGTACTTCAGGTTACCGGAGGGCAGTACGCTGTTATAGCTGTTCGACACCGAAGTCTCGACCGCCGGGCCATAGTTCAGGATATAGGTGGTGTCGTTCGGGCTCTTGGTGGCCGACAGCAGCACACGGCTGATGCCGGTGGAAGTCGAATTCACGTGCACCACGCGCACGCCGGCATTGGCCGACCAGCGCT
>DASWTB010000554.1:0-8247 GCA_036402315.1 Pseudoduganella sp.
CATTTCTGTCACCTAATGCGATAAATTTTCGATTCGGTGCCATGATTCGGTGCCAGGTCTGTCATTAAGACGCCTGGCGTGTGCTTTTGATCTTTTTCAAGAGGGTTTCGTCCCAAGCGCAGCTCGTCGCCAGCGCGGGGAAGTCCTACCCCGTTAAGTGCCCCGGTTGGGCAGATTCTGACAAGGATCGACGGTGCAACCGCGCTTTGCTGAACCGATCAAGACTATGATCAACGAGGAGCCATCGTTCGGCTATCGCACCGTTGCTGCTGCCCGGTGCCGCAATTCCTGCAAGACCGCCACCCGAGGTGGACGAGGACACGAGATTCGCTTTTTGCCGGCTTTGTCCATCTTCTAATTTTCAAAGCAAACCCGGTAAACCAGGGTCAGACCCAAGGGTCTGACCCGCCTGCGCTAGTTCTACTGACAAGGTTCGATTTTCCTGGCAATCCGCGGTGACAAAAAAGAGCCCGCCAGTGGCGGGCTAAACACTTTGGTTGGGTATTTCATTGTAGGCCGCCGAAATGGCTTTGATTCTCTCCAATCGTCACCCCATGCCAAATTAGTTATAGCTGGGCTCAAAAAATGCATCACGCATGGCGGCCCTCGGCGCATAGAATGCAAGGATGAAATCCTATCCCGCCCATTGCGTTCTGCCTCTCGCCGCTGAGCTGGGCGAAGGGCCGCTTTACCTGCCGGCGCAAGACCGCCTGCTGTTCGTTGACCTCAAGCGTTGCATCCTGCATGCATGGGATGCGGCGAAGCACGAGCATCGCAGCTGGCTGCTTCCCGACTATATTTGCTGGCTGGTGCCGCGCCGCGATGGCGACGGCTTCATGGCTGGCTTGCGCGATCGCGTGGTACGCCTGTGGCTTGAGCCCGAGCTGCGCATCGAGCCAGTGGTGCACGTGGTCGACAGCACCGCCGGCCAGCGCCTGAACGACGCCAAGGTCGACCCGCGCGGCCGCCTGTGGCTGGGCTCCATGCACAATACCGATTACCGGCAGAAGGTGGGCAAGCTGTTCCGCCTCGATCCCGACCAGAGCCTGCACGTGGCTGACGAGGGCTACCATATCTGCAACGGGCCGACTTTCGCACCGGACGGCAGCGCGCTCTATCACTCGGACAGCTTCCTCGACGTGACTTACCGCTACTCGCTGCTCGCCGACGGCAGCCTTGGCGCGCGCGAAACCTGGCGCCGCTATACCGACGGCGGCTCGCCGGACGGCATGCAGGTCGACAGCGAAGGCTGCATCTGGGTTGCCACCTGGGGCGGCAAGCGCGTATGCCGATTCAGCCCGCAGGGCGAACTGCTGGCGGAAGTCCAGCTCCCGACCTCGCATCCAGCCTCGCTGGCATTCGGCGGCGCAGACCTGCGCACCTTGTACATCACCACCGCGCGCGAAGGCCTGACGGTGGAACAGCTGGCGCAGGAGCCGCTGGCGGGCGCCCTGTTCAGCGCCCGCATCGACGTGCCGGGCCTGCCGGCCAACGCCTTCGGCTAATTCAGTACAACTCTTTGGCCGCGCTGCGTACAGCCTGCAACAGCAGGCTGGCGCCCGGCGACATCAGGTGGTCGGCCTTGGTGATGATGCCGAATGCGTCCATGCGGAACGGCAGTTCCAGCGGCAGGATGGACAGCACATTCAGGTCGGCGTAATAGCGCGCCACTTCTACCGGCATCACGTGCAGGGCGTCGGTCTTCTGCAGCAGTGCTGTAATCAGCAGCTGGGAGGTGGTGTCGACCACGTCGACCGGCGGCTCCAGCCCGGCGCGGCGGAACATCATGTCGCAGCGGTGGCGCAGGATGCTGCCCTGCGGCGGCAGGATCCACGGCCTGTTGGCGATGTCCTTCAGCTGCAGCTTTTCCCGCTCCAGCAGCGGGTGGCCGGTACGCACCACGGCGCATGCAGGTTCCTCGGTCAGCTCTTCATACACCAGGCCCGCCGTGCTTTCCTTTTCCAGGATGCGGCCGATCATGAAATCCAGCGTGCCGCGCTGCAGCAGCTCCATCAGCACATTACTTGCTTCGACCTGCACGCCAATGCGCAGCAGCGGCGCTTCCTTCTTGACGCGGGTAATGGCGTTGGGCAGCAGGTTCATGGCCGGCGTCATGATCACGCCCACTTCCACCTGGCCGGACAGGCCGGCCTTCAGCGTCACGATATCGTCGTGCGCCAGGGCCAGGCTGGTCAAGGCCATGCGCGCGTGGCGGATCATGGTTTCGCCGTACAGCGTCGGCTCCATGCCGCGCGGCAGGCGCTCGAACAGCTTCACGTCCAGCATGTCCTCAAGGTCCTTGAGCTGCTTGGAGGCGGCCGGCTGCGTCATGTGCAGTTCCTCCGCCGCGCGGTGGATGTTGCGGTGCTCATCCAGCGCGATCATCAGCAGCAGTTGACGAGTTTTTAACCTCGCCTTCAGGAACCAGTTCGGATTCGGGGTAGTCATGCGCGGCATGATACCACCGCCGTTATCGACCAATAAATCGCGCTTCATTTGCAGCCCGGGGCTGGATTGGCGGCGGGACCTTCCGCCGTTTGCGCGATGAAGGCGATGCTGCCGTCAGGCTTGTAGTGCAGTTCTTCCACCGCGACGGACCGCCGGTACTCGCCGCCGGTCGGCAGCTTGTCGTTGTGGTAGAAGATGTAGGATTTTCCGTTGAAGTCGACCACCGCCTGGTGGATGGTTTTCACGACCTTGTTCATGTCCATGATCTTGCCGCGGAAGGTCCAGGGGCCGGTGGCGCTTGGCGCGGTGGCGTACGCGGTCTCCTCCGGGAAGTTGCGCGAGTAGGTCAGGTAGTACGTCTTGTCACGGCGGTGCAGGTAGGCCGCTTCCGTGAAGTTGTCGATGCCAACTGTGTGGATCGGACCATCGAGCTCGATCATGTTCGGCTTCAGCCTGGCGTATTTCAGCACGCGGTTGCCCCAGTACAGGTAGGCCTGGCCGTCCTTGTCGATGAAGACCGCCGGATCGATGTCATCCCACGGAATATCGGTTTCCTTCGTCATGTCGTTGGTGACCAGGGCGCTGCCGCGGGCATCCACGAAGGGGCCGGTCGGCTTGTCCGACACGGCCACGCCGATCGCCTTGCCCGGCTTGCTCGCATCGTGTTCGACCGGTGCGTAGAAGTAGTACTTGCCATTGCGCTTGGCGACGTCGGCGGCCCAGGCGTCGGCCTTGGCCCACTTGAAGGTCTTCACGTTCAGCGGTGAACCCATGTCGGTCCAGTTTTTCATGTCGCAGGAGGACAGCACGCGCCACTCGCGCATCAGGTAATCCTTGCCGTCCGGCGCCGCTTCGTCATGGCCGACATAGACATAGACGCGGTTTCCGTCGACCAGGGCGGCCGGGTCGGCGGTGAAAATATTCGACACAAGCGGGTTGCCGGCATGCGCCAGCGTAGCCATGGTGGCCAGCGCGGAAGCGAGGGCTGCTTTCATGAACATGAAGTCTCCTTTTAGTTTTTCTGTTTCCAGGCCAGCAGCCTTTGCAGCGCGCAGAACGCAAACAGCAGCACGCCGATCACGATCTTGGTCCACCACGAACTGAGCGTACCGTCGAAGACGATCAGGGTCTGGATAGCCCCGAGAACTAGCACGCCAGTCAATGCGCCGGCGACATAGCCATAGCCACCGGTCAGCAGCGTGCCGCCGATAACCACAGCGGCAATCGCATCGAGCTCGGTGCCCTGTGCATGCAGGCCATAACCGGACAGCATGTAGAAGGCGAACAGCAGGCCCGCCAGCGCTGCGCAGCCGCCGCTGATGGCGTACACAGCAACTTTGGTGGCGCCGACCGGAAGCCCCATCATCTGCGCCGATTGTTCATTGCCGCCGACCGCATAGACCGCGCGGCCGAAAGGGGTGAGGTGCGCCACCACCATCGCCACTGCCAGCAGCGCCAGCGCAATCAGCACGCCCGGCGAGACAAAGCCGTCGAAGATGCCGACCTGCGCCTGCGAGATCGCTACGAATGCCGGGTCTTCAATCGGGATCGAGTTCACGCTGATCAGGTAGCACAGGCCGCGCGCCAGGAACATGCCGCCCAGTGTCACGATGAAGGGCTGCAGGCGGAAGAAATGGATCAGGGCGCCCATGCCGGCGCCGAACACCACGCCCATCAGCAGGACGGCCGCCATCACCGCTGCGGGCGGCCAGTGCGCGGCATGCAGCAGCCAGGCAGCCACCATGGTGCTGAGCGCCAGCACGGAGCCGACCGAGAGGTCGATGCCGCCGGACAGGATGACGAAGCTCATGCCAATGGCGATCACCAGCAGGAAGGCGTTGTCGATCAGAAGATTGAGCATCACCTGCAGCGACAGGAAGCCCGGATAGGCAATGCCGCCAGCCACCAGCAAGACCACCAGCAGGCCGACCGTGACGAGAGAAGTGAAATACGGGGCGCGGGTCATGCCTTGCTCCTTTGCGACAGGCAGACCGCGAACACCACCAGCGACTTGACGACGAGGTTGACTTCCGGCGGCACGCCGAGCGAATAAACGGTATAGGTGAGGGTCTGGATGATCAGGGCGCCGATCACGCTGCCGGCCAGGTTGAACTTGCCGCCGGCCAGTGAGGTACCGCCCAGCGTGACGGCCAGGATGGCGTCCAGTTCCAGCAGCAGGCCGGCGTTATTGGCGTCGGCGCTCTTGATGTTCGAGCTGATGATCAGCCCCGCCAGACCTGCGCAGAGGGCGCAAAACGCGTAGCTGGCGAAGATCAGGGCCCCGGCGCGGATGCCTGCCAGGCGCGCTGCAACCGGGTTGATGCCGACGGCCTGCGTGAACAGTCCCAGCGCGGTCTTGCGCATGGCCAGCGCGACGGCTGCCACCAGCGCCAGCGCAAGGTAGAGCGCGACCGGCAGTCCAAGCAGGTAGCCGCTGCCAAGCACGAAGAAGTCGTCGCGGTAGACGGTGATGATCTGGCCGTCGGTGACCAGTTGCGCAAGACCGCGCCCGGCGACCATCAGGACCAGGGTGGCGACGATCGGCTGCAGGCCAAGGCTGGCGACCAGCAGTCCGTTCCAGATCCCGCACAGCAGGGCTGCGACCAGGGCGGAGGCAAAGGCCAGCCACAACGGTTGCTCGGCGGCGGCCATGGTGCAGGCGACGGCTGCTGCCAGCGCCACCACGGCGCCAACCGAGATATCGATGCCGCGCATGGCGATGACGATGGTCATGCCGGTAGCGGCCAGCATCAGAGGCGCGGCGCGGTTCAGGATGTCGACCATGGCGCCGTACAGGTGGCCGTCTTTCACTTCCAGGTGGAAGAAGCCGGGCACGGCGAACAGGTTAATCAGCAGCAGGACGATCAGCGCACCGAGGGGGCGTGCCAGCGGGTGGGCCGACAGGCGCGCAGCGATGCCCTGCGAAGGGGCGGCCGGCATCGCGCCGGCGGAAGCGGCATTCTGCGTCATGCGGCCTCCCCTGCGATAGCGTGCAGCACGGTGGTTTCATCCAGCTCGCCGCGCTGGTATTCGCCGCATGTGGCGCGGTCGCGCATGACGATCATGCGGTCGCTGACGCGCAGCACTTCCGGCAGTTCGGATGAAATGAACAGCAGCGACATGCCGCGCTTGCACAGGGTAGTGACGTAATCCATGATTTCCTGCTTGGCGCGCACGTCGATGCCGCGCGTTGGTTCGTCCAGGATCATCAGGCGCGGACCGGTGGCCAGCCAGCGTGCCAGCAACACCTTCTGCTGGTTGCCGCCGGATAGCGTGCCAATCGGCGTCTCGATGCTGGCAGTACGGATGCCGAGGGCCTTGACGTATTCTTCCGCCAGTTCACGCTGGCGTTGCATGGGAATGGCGCGCAGTATGCCCTGGCGCGCCTGCAGCGCCAGCACCAGGTTTTCGCGCACGGAGAGCGACAGGATCGCGCCTTCCAGCTTGCGGTCTTCCGAGCAGAAGCCGATGCCTGCGGCAATGGCCTGACGCGGGTTGGTGAACGTGCCGTATGCCTTGTCTCCAATCGCGATATCGCCCTTGTCTGCTCGGTCTGCGCCGAACAGCAAGCGCGCAAGCTCAGTGCGGCCGGCTCCAAGCAGGCCAGCCAAGCCGAGCACCTCGCCCTCGCGCACTTGCATGTCCACCGGCTGCAGCACGCCCTTGCGCCCCAGGCCACGAGTCTCCAGTACGACGCGAGCCGAAGCGCTCGCGCACGTATCGGCGGCCGCAGCCGGCGCCGCTCCTGCGTCGGCGGCATCCGCCGGCTTGCCAATCATCTTGTTCACCAGCGCGAGACGCGACAGGTCGGCTGCGGCATACTCCCCTTCCCGCTCGCCGTTGCGCATCACGGTGATACGGTCCGAAATGGCGTAGGTCTGGTCAAGGAAGTGCGTCACGAACAGGATCGCCATGCCCTGCTCGCGCAGGCGGCGCAGCACGCGGAACAGCAACTGCACCTCCGCTTCGTCGAGGCTGGAAGTGGGCTCGTCCAGCACCAGCACGCGGGAAGAAATGTTCAAGGCCCGCGAAATCGCGACCATCTGCTGGATCGCCAGCGGATAGCGCGACAGCGGCGCGCTCACGTCGATATCGATCTCCAGCTCGCGCAGCAGCGCAGCGGCGCGCGTACGCATTCCCGCCCAATCGACCATACCCCATTTGCGCGGGTAACGGCCGATGAAGATATTCTCGGCGACCGACAGGTTGGGGCACAGATTCACTTCCTGGTAGACCGTGGAAATGCCCAGCTCCTGCGCCTCCAGTGTCGAACGCGGATGGATTGCCCGGCCTTCCATCGTGACGCTGCCCTGGTCCGGCGCATGCACGCCGGTCAGCACCTTGATCAGGGTCGACTTGCCCGCTCCGTTCTGCCCCATCAGCGTGTGGACTTCGCCAGGATAGAGTCGCAGCCCCGCCTCGCTCAGCGCCTTCACGCCCGGGAATGCCTTATGGATGCCGGACAGCTCCAGCACCGGCGCCGCCGCATTAGCCATCAGTATTTCCGGTTAGGGAGTTCTTTGGCCGCCACTTCGGCCGGGAACACACGCTCCTCGGTCACGATGCGCGGGGGCACTGGCCTGCCGGCGACGACGTCCTGCGCCGCCTTCATCAGCTGCGGGCCAAGCAGCGGGCTGCACTCAACCGACACGTTCAGCTTACCGGCGATCATGGCTTGGAAGGCGCCTTTCACCCCGTCGATGGACACGATGATGATGTCCTTGCCCGGTTTCAGCCCCGCTTCTTCGATAGCCTGGATGGCGCCGATAGCCATGTCGTCGTTGTGCGCATACAGCACGTTGATATCCTTGCCGTGGGCCTTCAGGAAGGCTTCCATCACCTCCTTGCCTTTGGCGCGGGTGAACTCGCCGGTCTGGGTGCGGATCACCTTCAGCTTGGGGTTGCCTTTGATGGCCTCTTCGAAACCGGCCTTGCGGTCCAGTGCCGGCGCCGAACCCACAGTGCCCTGCAGTTCGACCACGTTCAGTACCGGCTTGTTCGACTTGGCGGCGTAGTCGGCCAGCCACTTCCCTGCGCGGCGTCCCTCTTCCACAAAGTCGGAGCCGATCTGGGTTACATACAGCGATTTGTCCGCCACCTTCACGGCGCGGTCGGTCAGGATGACCGGAATCTTCGCCGCCTTGGCTTCACGCAGCACGGTTTCCCAGCCGGTTTCCACCACCGGCGAGAACGCGATCACGTCCACGCGTTGGGCGATGAAGGAACGGATCGCCTTGACCTGGTTTTCCTGCTTTTGCTGCGCGTCGGCGAATTTAAGGGTGATGCCGGCCTGCTTGGCGGCGTCCTTGATGGAGGCGGTGTTGGCGGTGCGCCATTCGCTTTCGGCGCCCACCTGGGAAAAGCCCATCACCAGCGGCTTGGCTGCAAATGCGCTGCCCGAAGCAGCAAAAGCGAGGGCGAACGCGCCGCCGAGAATAGTCCTGCGGGTGACAGTCATGCGGGTCTCCTGAATTATAGTAAGTCAATAGTAGGAGATTCCGTCATGCCGATCTAATTCATTTTTTCGCAGGACCTATATCAGTTTTGGTATCGCAGCAGGCGCAGACCATACAGGCCGCCCGCCACCGACCCGGGATGGGCCACGAACTTCACCTCCAGCCGGCCATCGCGCGCGGCATCGGCCGGCAGCGCCAGGTCCAGGTGGTAGAAGGCTTCGTCCTTGCGCTCGATCGTCACCGCCTGCAGCAGGCGGCCGTTGAGCAGCACGTCGAACTTGCGGCCCGCATCGCCCGAGGCAAAGGTCAGTCGCAGCAGCCTTGCCGCCCCTGCGCGGTCCTG
>DASWTB010000555.1:0-2516 GCA_036402315.1 Pseudoduganella sp.
TCTGACCCTGCGGGTCAGACACCGGTTTACCGGTTTCAGTATGCGCGCCCAAGAAATCCTCCAGCACTCCCTCGCCCAGCTCCCGCAAGGCCCCATCGCCATCGCCTACAGCGGAGGCCTGGACAGCAGCGCATTGCTGCACATGGCAGCAAAAATCGGCCGCAAAACCTACGCCTTCCACATCCACCACGGCCTGAGCCCCAACGCCGACGCCTGGGAAGCCCACGCACGCAAGGAATGTGAGCGCCTGAACATCACCTTCGCCAGCCGCCGCGTCACCCTCGGCGACCGCAGCGAAGCCTCCGCCCGTAAAGCCCGCTACGCAGCCCTCGGCGCGTTATGCATCGAGCACAACGTGCACCTGCTGCTGGCCGCCCACCACCTGGACGATCAGGCCGAAACCATCCTGCTGCAGCTGCTGCGCGGCGCCGGCCCCGCAGGCATGTCCGGCATGGACGCCTTCAACCGCGCCCCAGGCCTGCTCGGAACGCCCGATGTGGTGCTGGCGCGTCCGCTGCTGCAAGCCAGCCGCGCCCAGCTCGAAGAATACGTGCGCGCAAACGCAATCACTCACATCGAAGACGAATCCAACGCCGACACGCGCTACGCCCGCAACGCGCTGCGCCACGAAGTGATGCCGCGCCTGGCCGAAGCCTTCCCCGGTTACCAGGAGCGCTTCGCCCGCAGCGCGCGCCACGCCCAATCGGCGCAGCGCCTGCTGACCGAGCAAGCCACCGAAGACCTGCGCGCCTGCCTGGCGGGTGAAGACAGCCTGGATCTGTCCCGCGTGCGGAAGCTCAGCGCCGACCGCGTATCCAACCTGCTGCGCCACTGGTTCTCCGAGCGCGGCATCCGCCTGCCATCGGCAAGCTGGCTGGCTGAAATGCAGGACCAGGCCCTGACCGCGCGCGATGACGCCAACCTCAAGGTCACCCATCCCGACTGCGAGGTGCGCCGTCACCGCGACCGGCTCTATCTCGTCCCGCGCCGCGCGGAAGCCGACGCCGAACAGAAAGAGAGCTTCCGCTGGAACGGGGAGGGCAGTATCGACTTCCCGGCCTTTGGCGGCACGCTGCACTTTGAATTGGCCGCACTCGGTCTCGATCCCGACTGGCTGCGCCAGCAAATGCTGACCATCGAGCTGCGCAAGGGCGGCGAAAAGCTCAAGCCAGCGCGCAACCGCCCCACGCGCACATTGAAGCAGCATTACCAGACGCTCGGCATCCCAGCCTGGGAGCGCGAGCGCCTGCCAATGGTATCGATCCCCGGCGATATCCTGTATGCCGCCGGTATCGGCATGGATTGCCGCAAACTGAGCTCCGGTGGCGAGCATCGTTTGGTGTTTCGCTGGGAAACCAAATAATTTTTGTTGCCACCTGTCTAGACATATGAACTTATGCCAAATAGGTATGGGTGTATGAGCTTTTTGACTTGAGATTTTGCAACGCAACATGTAGAGTAAAGGGCTCCCTTTACCACATCAATGCGGAAAAATCAGCATGGCTTTAATCGGTCACAAGTACGGCGGCACGTCGATGGGCTCGACGGAACGCATCAAGAACGTCGCGCGTCGCGTCGCCAAATGGCACGACGCGGGACACCAGGTGGTCGTAGTACCGTCGGCAATGTCTGGCGAAACCAACCGCCTGATTGCCCTGGCCAAGGAAATCCAGAACCCGCCAGACCCGCGTGAACTGGACATGATCGCCTCCACCGGCGAGCAAGTGTCCGTGGGCCTGCTGTCGATGGCGCTGCAAGCGATCGGCAAGGACGCCATTTCCTACACCGGCTGGCAAGTAGCGATTAAGACCGACTCCGCCTTCACCAAAGCCCGCATCCAGTCGATTGAAGACGGCCGCGTGCGCGAAGACCTGGAGAAGGGCCGCATTGTGATCATCACCGGCTTCCAGGGCGTGGACGAGAACGACAACATCGCCACCTTGGGCCGCGGCGGTTCCGATACTTCGGCCGTGGCGATTGCTGCCGCGCTGAAGGCTGACGAATGCCTGATCTACACCGACGTCGACGGCGTCTACACCACCGACCCGCGCGTGGTTTCCGAAGCGCGCCGCCTGAAAGCGATCACGTTTGAAGAGATGCTGGAACTGGCTTCGCTGGGCTCCAAAGTGCTGCAAACCCGCTCGGTGGAATTCGCCGGCAACTACCGCGTACCGACCCGCGTGCTGTCCTCGCTGACCGATCCGCTGATGGATCTGGAAGAAGAAGCCAACTCGGGCACCCTGATTTCGTTTGAGGAAGACCAAAACATGGAACAAGCAGTCATCTCCGGCATCGCCTTCAATCGCGACGAAGCCAAAATCACCGTTCTGGGCGTGCCAGACCGTCCGGGCGTGGCATTCCACATCCTGGGCCCGATCGCCGAGGCCAACATCGACGTCGACGTCATCATCCAGAACGTGTCGCACGACGGGAAGACCGACTTTTCCTTCACCGTGCACCGCAACGACTATGCACGCGCGCTCGAGCTGCTGAAGGACCAGGTGGCGCCGGCGTGC
>DASWTB010000556.1:0-14977 GCA_036402315.1 Pseudoduganella sp.
CTTGGTCTTCAGCACTTTGCGACCACGATAGAAGCCGTTAGGCGAAATGTGGTGACGCAGGTGGGTTTCACCGGTGGTTGGCTCAACGGCCAGGTTCGGTGCTACCAGAAAATCGTGCGAACGGTGCATGCCGCGCTTCGACGGGGATTTCTTGTTCTGTTGAACAGCCATGATGACTCCTAATACTAAAGTTCTAAGATTTTAACACATCCGATGCGCAAAAACATGCGAATCGAGCTTTTACATCCATGCCAAACTCGATTACTGCACGCGTTTTGACACGTTCTTTGCTACTACAAACTGAAAAATTCGTTTAATTTGCCTTCAAGCCCTTGAGGCTTGCGAAAGGCGAAGGCTTCTCATTCTTCGCAGAGTCGACCAGCGAGGTATCAGGACACACCTCGTGCTTCGGCGCTTGCGGCAAGGCCAGCAGGGCCTCGTCTTCCACCAGGTCCATGAGATTCATGGAGCGCGCACCGACGATCACGTCGATGCTTTCATCATCAATGATTTCCTCGATCTCGTCCGCATCCGCGTCGTCCTTGCCGAGCATCAGGAGCGTCGACGAATCGATTTCGTATTCAAACGGGGTCAGGCAGCGCTGGCACACCAGTTGCACTTTGCCGGCAACGGTCAGGCGCATCTGCGGGAAGCCCTGTTTGCTGGAACCGCCCTCCACCTTCCAGGTCAACTCACCGGAAGTGTTAACGCATTCCTTGCTAAGCCGGGTCATTTCAGCGACGGGAGTTACCCCTTCCTTGCTGCTGTTGGTCCGACAAAATTCAAAGGCGTCGATCTCAAAAGCATTCATTGGCTAAAATTTCCCTCGAAAACCTGCGATAATAACAGGATTTTCCACGCCGCGTCAAAGACTTGCGAGACTTTTCGCGCTTTTTCGACGGCGCAGAGAGCATATAACATTTCCCTGATGAAAACAACCAACATCATCCTTGCATCAAGCTCGGCCTATCGCCGGGAGCTGTTGTCGCGGCTTCAATTGCCGTTTGCGGTCGACGTGCCAGATATCGACGAAAGCCCGCAGCCGGGCGAAACGCCCTCTGCCACCGCCTTGCGTTTGGCCCGTGAAAAGGCCGCCGCTGTAGCCGCCCGCCATCCGGGCGCGCTGGTGATTGGCTCCGACCAGGTTGCCACTTTGGACGATGAGCAAATCGGCAAACCTGGCAATCATGCCAATGCGCTGGCCCAATTACAGAAAATGCGCGGCCGCGAAGTGGTGTTCCACACCGCCTTGTGCTTGTGGGATGGGCGCAACAATAGCCACCAGCTCGAAGACGTCCAGACCGTGGTCAAGTTCCGCGATTTGGCGGATGAGGAACTGGATGCTTACTTGCGCATCGAGCAGCCCTATGATTGTGCCGGAAGCGCGAAAAATGAGGCGCTAGGGATCGCGATCCTGGAACGCATCGATTCGAGCGACCCGACGGCGCTGACTGGCTTGCCGCTGATTGCCTTGACCAGCATGCTGCGCGCCGCGGGCGTCAGCTTCTTCCAAACCGGTAAACCGGTGTCTGACCCACAGGGTCAGACACCGTCTGCGCACCGGCCAACCAAGTAAGATCCGCAAACTCTGATCAGTCGAGGTGTCTGACCCTGCGGGTCAGACACCGGTTTACCGGTTTAAAAAAATGAACGGCACCCTATACCTCATCCCCAACACCCTCGGCCCCACCGACTCCCTGGACCAGGTCATCCCGCAGCACGTGCAGCAGCTGACCAGCCAGCTCACCCACTTCGTCGCCGAAAACGCCAAGACCGCCCGCGCCTTCCTGAAGCAAGTCGGCACCGCCAAGCCCATCCAGGAAATCGCGATCAGCGAGCTGAACATCAACACGCCGCAAGCAGCATTGCAAGCCCTGCTCGAACCACTGAAAGCCGGCCACGACGTAGGCCTGCTATCCGAAGCCGGCGTCCCCGCGGTAGCCGACCCCGGCGCCGACCTGGTCCGCCTGGCACACGCCAACAACATCCCGGTGCGCCCGCTGGTCGGTCCCTCCTCCATCCTGCTGTCCGTGATGGCAAGCGGCCTGAATGGCCAAAGCTTCGCCTTCAACGGCTACCTGCCAACCGATGCCGCCGCGCGCGCCAAGCGCCTGAAAGAACTGGAGACCCGCTCGCGCCAGGAAAAGCAGACGCAGCTGTTCATCGAAACACCTTACCGCAACGCCGCCATGCTGGAAGCCCTGGTCAGCGCATGCAACGGCAGCACGCTGATCTGCGTGGCCACCGACATCAGCCTGCCAACGGAAACGATCCGCACCCGCACGGGCGCGCAATGGAAAAGCCAGCTCGACTCCGGCAAGGCGCCGGACTTCCACAAGAAGCCTACGGTCTTCCTGCTACTGGCCCAATAAGCTATCGGACGGAGTGGGCATACTCATTGACCCACTCGAAAGCCTCGCGCTGCAGCGCATACAGCGCCGAGGGCGCCAGCTCCAGCTTGTGCAAGATGCCGGTCAACTCGCGCCCCTCCTGCGCCCGCTCGATCAATTCGATCAGGCGCAGCACATCACCATAATCGCCCTCGCGATGCAGGAGCGCATCGCGCACCTCGTCCAGCACATTGACGCTGTCGAGGATCTCGCCCATGCGTACCGAGAACAGCGCGTCCATCAACGACATGATGCCGACAGTGAAGCCAATATCGGCCGCCACCTTCTCCGATGGCCGCACATGCCCCATCACCAGCTCCATGGTCTTGCCGCGCGTGGTCGCCATCTGCAGCAGCGGCGAATCGAATTCAGAGCCTTTCACATATAGCAGGATCTGCAGCCAGCGCTGCAACTGCCGTCGCCCCAGCACGATCAGCGCGTGCCCAACCGAATTGATGCGAAAACGCGCCCCCACGGCTGGCGTATTCACCAGCCGCAGCAGGTTCAGGGAAATCAGGGGATCATGCTTCACGCTGCGCTCCACCTCACGCTGGTCCGCATCCTGGTTCAGCAAGTCCAGCAGGCGCATGATGGATAGCTGCGACGGCGTGATCTTCTTCCCGCTCAGGATCACCGGCCGCGCAAAATAATAGCCCTGGAAATACTCAAAGCCCAGGTCCATGCATTCGCGGAACTCTTCGACCGTCTCGACTTTCTCCGCTAACAGCTTCTGGTTCGGATTGCGCAGGTTGCGTGCCAGGGCCGGCAGGCTGCCGCGCTCGATCTGCTTGATGTCGACCTTGATCACGTCCATCAAAGGACGCAAGGCGGTCACCGCATCGCTCTCGCCCGCCACATCGTCCAGGGCGAACTTGTAACCGGCCTGTTTCAACTCCTGCACCCGTTTCAGCACGTCGGGCGTCGGCTCCACCGACTCCAGCACCTCGAGAATGACCTTGTCATTTGGCAGGAAATGAATGAAATCGCTCATCAGCCCCGTCGTGTCCACATTGACGAAGGCGAGCTGGTCGCCCACGACCTGCTCCATGCCCAGCTCGGAAGCATGGGCAATCACGGAAGCAGTGGCATGGGTACCATCAGTCACACGGGCTTCGTGGACTTCGGCATTTCGATAGAGCAGCTCGTAGGCCACGAGCCGCTGGCTGCGGTTGAGGATGGGTTGCCGTGCCAAGAAAAACTGATTGGCATACGGCATTGGAATCTGCACTTCACTTTCAACCACGGCTGTCATGGGTTTCCCCATTTCTAAAACACATGGTTACAAGACTATACCTATTAGTGCAGTCTTGGCAACATTTTTATGCGGTGCGGGGTGCAGCCTTTTTAGCTGTGGCCGCTTCGCCACTCTCGAGCGTGAACTGGGCGCCGGCATCGCGACCCAAAACCTGAACCAGGTAAGGCATTACCTGGCGCAGCATCGGCTCCAGCGTGTATGGCGGATTCAGCAGGAACATGCCGCTGGTATGCAGCGCGATACCATCCGGGGTGGGCGTGCTGATGCACAAGGTCACATTCAGCCAGCTCTTGGCCGGCAGGTGCTTCAGGCGCTCGGCGAAATTGCGCGCCTCAATGCGCTGCAGCACCGGATACCAGACCGCATAAGTGCCGGTCGGGAAGCGCTTCAGCGCATCATTCAGCATGTCGGTGACCTTCTTGTAGTCCTGCTTGTCCTCGTATGGAGGATCGCACAGCACGACGCCGCGGCGCGATGGCGGCGGCAGCAGCGCCTTCACGCCGAGGAAGCCGTCCGCCTTGTTGACGATCACACGCTTGCCGCGCGCCGACGGGCGGCGACCGTTCGCAGCTTGGTGCTGCTCCAGCTTCTGGAAATTGTCGGCCAGGATTTTCGCATCCGACGGGTGCAGTTCAAACAGGCGGATGCGGTCTTCTTCGCGCGCCACGATCTCGGCGCAGTATGGCGAACCAGGATAGAAGCGCAGCTTGCCGCTCGGGTTCAGGTCTTTGATCAGTTTGACGTATTCCGCCAGGGGTTCAGGCAGGTCGTCACGGTCCCACAGCGGCCCGATGCCGGTTTCGAATTCAGCGGTCTTGGTAGCTTGCGCGCTATCCAGCGAGTAGACGCCGGCGCCGGCGTGGGTGTCGATATAGGTGTACGGGACGTCCTTCTGGTTCAGGTATTCGAGGACCTGGACCAGGACAAAGTGCTTGAGGACGTCGGCGTGATTGCCGGCATGGAATGCGTGGCGGTAACTGAACATAAAAGAGAAGCGGGAAATAAGATTTGCCCGCATTATCTCATGCGCATCATGGCCTGCGATACACTGGCCGCATGATCACCCTTTTTCCCGCGGCCAGCACTGACATTCCAGCCCTCTGGGATTTGCGCACGCGCGCCCTGCTCGAGCAATGCGCCGCTCATTATGCCCCCGACATTTTGCGCATCTGGGCAGCAGCGCCTGCCCCTGCTTCCTACCCTGTTCTGCTGGCGCGCGGCGACGGCCTCAAAGCGCACGTCAATGGCGAACTGGCTGGTTACGCCATCCTTGATAGCGAGCGCAGCGAGGTGGACGCGGTCTTTGTGGACCGGCAGTTTGCCGGCCAGGGAATCGGCAAGGCGCTCCTGCGCGCGCTGGAACAGATGGCCTCGCAGCCCTCAGCGCTGCACCTCTATGCATCACTGAACGCAGTGCCGTTCTATGAAGCGGCAGGCTACCGCGCCATGAAAAGCACGCAGTACCAGCATCCTTCAGGAATCCTGCTGGACTGCGTGTTCATGACTCGCGCTTAAGCAACCTTCTTCTTTTCGTCGAAGAATTGCTCGTCTTCGGTCGAGCCATGCAGGGCGGTGGTGGAGCTCTGGCCCTGCTGGATGGTTTGGGTCACGGCGTCAAAGTAACCGGTGCCGACTTCACGCTGGTGCTTGACTGCGGTGAAGCCCTTCGCTGCCGCTGCAAATTCGGCTTCCTGCAGCTCCACGAAGGCCGACATCTGACGGCGAGCGTAGCCGTGAGCCAGGTTGAACATACCGTAATTCAGCGAATGGAAGCCAGCCAGCGTGATGAACTGGAACTTGTAGCCCATGGCGCCCAGCTCTTTCTGGAACTTGGCGATCGTTGCATCGTCCAGGTTCTTTTTCCAGTTGAAGGAAGGCGAGCAGTTATAGGCCAGCATCTTGCCCGGGAATTTCGCATGGACGGCTTCGGCAAAGGCCTTGGCGAAGGCCAGGTCCGGCTTGCCGGTCTCGCACCACACCAGGTCGGCATAAGGGGCATACGCCAGCGCGCGCGAAATCGACTGTTCCAGGCCATTGCGGACTTTGTAGAAGCCCTCCACCGTGCGCTCGCCGGTGCAGAACGGTTTGTCGTTTTCATCGATGTCCGAGGTCAACAAGTCGGCCGCCTCGGCGTCGGTACGCGCGATCACCAGGGTGGAAGTACCCATCACGTCGGCCGCCAGGCGCGCCGCGGTCAGCTTTTCGACTGCCTCGCGGGTAGGCACCAACACTTTGCCGCCCATATGGCCGCACTTCTTCACTGAAGCCAATTGGTCCTCAAAGTGCACGCCCGATGCGCCCGCCTCGATCATGGCCTTCATCAGCTCAAAGGCATTCAGCACGCCGCCGAAACCAGCTTCCGCATCCGCCACAATGGGTGCGAAGTAATCGATATCATCCTTGCCTTCGGACCACTGGATCTGATCGGCGCGTTGGAAAGTGTTATTGATGCGGCGAACAACCATAGGCACCGAATTGGCCGGATACAGCGACTGGTCCGGATACATTTCGCCGGCCAGGTTGGCATCGCCAGCGACCTGCCAGCCGGACAGGTAAATCGCCTTCAGGCCAGCTTTCACCTGCTGCATGGCCTGGTTGCCGGTCAGCGCGCCCAGGGCATTGACGAAGGGCTCATTGTTCACCAGGTCCCACAGCTTTTCCGCACCGCGCTTAGCCAGCGTGTGCTCGACGACCAGCGAGCCGCGCAAGCGCACCACGTCTTCAGCGGTGTAAGTGCGGGTGACGCCTTTCCAGCGCGGGTTGGTATCCCAGTCGTGCTGCAGGGCTGCGATTTGTTCGGCGCGAGTTGCCATGATGATCTCCTACGAAAGCGTTAGAAAACGAAAACCGTTAGAGATATCTTAGGCGTGATTGTTCTGGCGAAACACGTCTTATATAAGACATATGAGCACTATTTATTCGCTGCAAATCATACACTTGAAACGCACATTCCATGATGCGAAACGTTATTTCTCCTTTCGAGAGAAACAAGGTTCGTTGAGATGATGCACTTTCCATCGCATGAAATGGCGCTTTCACATTGTGGAAAGTGCAGGGAATCAGGTGAGCTGTTGCCTGGCCACCAGGACACCGTCCGCATCCGCGTAAATCCAGTCGCCAGGGCGAACTGCGACGCCAGCAATCTGCACATTCACATCGCGCTTGCCGACGCCCTCGCGCGCGCTGCGCTGTGGATGCGTCGCCAGGGCCATGATGCCGACATCGCAATCCGCCAATTCCGCACTATCACGCACGCAGCCATCAACAATTACGCCGGCCCAGCCATTGTTCTGCGCCAGCAAACCAAGCTGGCCACCGACCAACGCGCGGCGCAAGCTGCCGCCGCCATCGACCACCAGCACCTTGCCCTCGCCCTGGGTTTCCAGGGTTGCGCGCACCAGCGCATTATCCTCATGCACCTTCAAAGTCGCCGCTGGCCCGGCAAACTGCATGCGTTTGCCAAAGTGGCGGAAGAACGGTGAAAGCACCTGCAAGCTTCCGTCCTCCAGCATTCCGGGATTGTCGTCGCAAAGATCGGTCGTAGCAAAACTCATGGCATCACTCCAAAAAAGTCAGGGTCAGGTCTGTCATTCGGACACCGACACAATATCTTTGATCCAGCTCAATACGCAAATCCGAGCCATTTTGCGTATTGAGGAAGATCAAACGATTGCGCTCACTCGGATGGCCGCCCCGTCCAAATGGCAGACCTGCCCCCGAACTTTGACCCTGAACTTTCAAGCTGCGGCGTTTGCTGTGGCGCGAGTGCGGCTGCCCACACCGGTGGCGGTCGCGATCGCGAGCAAGAGGAAGAAGGCGATGCCGGCGAAAACATATTGCGGCTTGCCGGCATCCATCATCACGCCGAACAGCAGCGGGCCAACCGACAGGCCGCTATCCAGGCCGGAATACACAACGCCGTACACGCGCCCCGTGGCGTTCTTCGGCGCGGCGGCACGGATCATCAAGTCGCGCGACGGGCCGGCAATGCCGGAGAAGAAGCCGATCAACGCCATCAGTACCAGCGCGCCCCACGCCGGCACCATAGCCAGCCCAAGCGCCAGCGCCAGCACGGCAGCCAACGCAAATGCGGCGGCGATCGTGCGATCATGATTCTTCCGCCCGGCGCCGAGGAAGCCGCCCAGCATCATACCCAAGGCCGACGCCAGCATGTAGGCCGTGAATGCGCTGGTTGCCATTGCCAGCGACATGCCGTACAACTTGACCAGCCCGGTCGAGGCAAAGCTCTGAATGCCGCCGAGCGCGAGCGCAGTCAGGAAGAAGAAGCCAAAGCACATCCACACCGACGGCAGGCGCAGGAAGTCAAATGAGCCTTCCTGCCGTGCGCTGGCGGCATGGCGAATGATCGGGTCGGGGCGCAGCGCTTCGCGGTTCCACCACAGGATGGCCAGTACGACGGCCGGCAGCGCAGCGGCCGACAGCAAGGCCGTGCGCCAGTCGGTGGCCGCCGCGACACCGGTCAGGAATACCGGAGCAGCCGCCCAGCCGATGCTTCCGCTAAGGCCATGGACGGAAAAGCCATGCGCCACGCGGTCGCGCGACACGCGCTGATTGAGGATCGTGTAGTCGGCTGGGTGAAAAATGCTGTTACCCAAGCCGGCAATCAGCGCACCCACTATCAGGCCGGCATAATTCTGTGCATTCGACAGCACCACTGCCGACACGCCCAGCATCGCCATGCCGGAGAACAGCACGCGACGCGCGCCGACGCGGTCGACGACGAAGCCTGCCAGAGCCTGGCCGATGCCGGAAACGACAAAAAATACCGTCATCAGCAACGCCAGTTGGGAGTAGCTCAAGCCAAATGCCGTCTTCAGCCAGGGGAACAGCGCGGCCAGGATCAAGTGGTAGAAGTGCGAGACGCCATGCGCCAGCCCGACCAGGCCGATCACGCGGGCATCCGTGCGTAAGGTTTGGTTTTCCATTGCATGCCTCATCCGTATCAAGAATGGAAACATTCTAGAAAAACCTCGGGCGTCTGTTTTGAGCTAGGATGTCATCCTTTATCGCAAAACCGCCATCCCCATGCCAGTCCAGATCGTCACCCATACCGGCCCACATGAAAGCCGCCGCGAACCGTCTGACGTGCAGCCAGTCACCATGATTGCGCGTGACCTGGTCAGCGAACGTTCCCTGCAGGCGCATAGCCACGACTGCGCCCAGTTGACCCTGGCGCTGGAGGGCGTGATCCGTGTCAACGCGATGGACAGCAGCTGGATCGTGCCGCCGCAGCGCGCGATCTGGACCGCGGCCAATGTCGAGCATTCGCTGAGCGTGATCGAAACCGCCCGCCTGCGCCCGGTCTACGTCGTTTCATCGCTTGATCCCTTCCCCGGCGAGCCTTGCAAGGTGCTTGAAGTGTCGCCGCTGCTGCGCGAGCTAGTCATGGCGCTAGAGCAGGAAGATCCGGAAGCGCCAACCCACCGCTCCCAATTGATCTGCAGCCTGATTCTCGATGAACTGCCGCACCTGGCGACACGGCCGATCCGCGTTCCCATGCCGCGTGACAAGCGCCTGAAAAGCCTGTGCGATGCTCTGCTGGCCGATCCGGGCGCGACCCACACGCTGGAAGAATGGGCCAGCAAGGCAGGCGCATCGGAACGCACGCTGGCGCGCCTGTTTGAAAAAGAACTGGGCATGAGCTTCGGCCAGTGGCGCCAGCAGGCCCGCCTGGCGCATGCGGCGCCGATGATTTCCAGCGGCATGCCGCTGTCGCAAGTGGCCGATGCCCTCGGCTACTCCAGCCAGTCGGCCTTCACCGCCATGTTCCGCAAGACCTTCGGCTGCCCACCTACCGAGTTCTTCAACACCCGCAACTGATATAAATCGAAGGTTCGCTTGATTGCTTCCCGGCTGCGCTTGCCTGGCCGGGCGCGCTGCACACACTCATTTCGGAGGCGCGGCCTGGTGGCGCCGCATTGTTTCGGCGTCGAGCATTTCCCGCAGCTTCACGAAAATTGGCGCCGTGGCAGTGTGCTTGCGGCCATACCCCAGGTTGAAGGCGTAGTCGAAATCGGGCGGATTATCGCCCTGGTTGTGCTGGAGGATCGTTTCCAGTTTGTCGAAGGCTTTCACGGCCTGGGCTTCGGGCGTGGCGGCGGCTTCGTACTCGTCCCATAGGGCGATGATTTCCGCGCGCAAAGGCGGATCGAGGTCGCGCGTCAGGGTGTGCAAATCGTCGCGCTCCTGCGCTGACTTGCCGGGATGGGCGTGCTGGTGGATGGCGGGAATGTCGCCGTGGATTGCTTCGCCAAGGTCGTGCACGATGCACAGCTTCAGGACGCGGGCGAGATCCAGGCCCGGCAGTTCATCGGCAAACACCAGCGCCATCAGCGCCAGCCGCCAGCTGTGCTCGGCGGTACTTTCCGGCCGTCCGGTCGAGGTGAAACCACTGCGCAGGACGCTCTTCAGCCGCTCCGCTTCGCGCAGGAACTCCAGCCGGCCCGCCAACGTTGACTCATTCATGCAATGCTCCGATCCAGAGGCACGAGTTTACGCAATTTGGAGGTGCGAAGACAGGCGCCGGCAGCCGGTTGACTGCCGTGCGCCTTGCCAGTGAGGCTCAGGCCTTGTGGAAGGCCAGTTCGTTGCCCTCGGCTTCGATGCGGATCGTGTCTTTCGGGCCGAAGCGGCCTTCCAGGATCAGCTTCGACAACGGATTTTCGATCTGCTGCTGCACTGCGCGCTTCAGCGGACGTGCCCCATAGACCGGGTCGTAGCCCGCCTCGGCGATCTTCTGCAGCGCCGCGTCGGTGACTTCCATGCCCATGTCCATGCGCTTCAGGCGCTGCTCCAGGATCTGCAGCTGGATGCGGGCAATCGAACCGATATGCTTGTCGTCCAGGCCGTGGAACACCACGATCTCGTCGATCCGGTTGATGAACTCTGGACGGAAGTGCCCACGTACTTCGGCCATCACCGCCAGCTTCACCACCGCCGGATCGGATTCGTCCAGCGACTGGATCTTTTGCGAACCGAGGTTGGAGGTCATGATCACCACCGTGTTTTTAAAGTCCACGGTGCGGCCCTGCCCGTCCGTCATGCGGCCATCGTCCAGCACTTGCAGCAGCACGTTGAACACGTCCGGGTGCGCCTTTTCGATCTCGTCGAGCAGGATCACGCTGTAAGGCTTGCGGCGCACGGCTTCGGTCAGGTAGCCGCCTTCGTCGTAGCCCACATAGCCGGGCGGCGCGCCAATCAGGCGGGCGACCGAGTGCTTCTCCATGAACTCACTCATGTCGATCCGGATCAGCGATTCTTCCGAATCGAACAGGAAGTTCGCCAGTGCCTTGGTCAGCTCGGTCTTACCCACGCCGGTCGGGCCAAGGAACATGAAGGACCCGTACGGACGGTTCGGGTCCGACAACCCGGCACGCGAACGGCGGATAGCATCGGCCACCGCGTTGATCGCCTCGTCCTGCCCCACCACACGCTCATGCAGCTTCTCTTCGATGTGCAGCAGCTTGTCGCGCTCACCCTGCATCATGCGCGAGACAGGAATGCCGGTCGCACGCGACACCACTTCGGCGATTTCTTCCGCGCCGACCTGGGTGCGCAGCAGTTTGGGCTTGTCGCCTGCTTGTTCTGCGGCGCCGGCGGCTTCGGCATGCTTCAGCTGCGCTTCCAGCTCCGGCAGCTTGCCGTACTGGAGCTCGGACACGCGCTGCCAGTTGGAGGCGCGGGTCGCTTCTTCCATCTGCTGCTTGATGCGCTCGATTTCTTCCTTGATGTGGGTGGTGCCCTGTACGTTTGCCTTTTCGGCCTTCAGCACCTCTTCGTAGTCGTTGTACTCGCGCTGCAGCTTGGCGATTTCATCGTCCAGCAATTGCAGGCGTGCTTTCGAGGCTTCGTCCTTCTCGCGCTTGACGGCTTCCTTCTCGATCTTGAGCTGGATCAGGCGGCGTTCAAGCTTGTCCATCACCTCCGGCTTGGAGTCGATCTCGATCTTGATCTTGGACGCGGCTTCGTCGATCAGGTCAATCGCCTTGTCGGGCAGGAAGCGGTCGGTGATGTAGCGGTGCGACAGCTCCGCCGCCGCGATGATGGCAGGATCGGTGATCTCCACCTTGTGGTGCAGCTCATACTTGTCCTGCAGGCCGCGCAGGATGGCGATAGTCGCTTCCACGCTTGGCTCGTCGACCAGGATTTTCTGGAAGCGGCGCTCCAGCGCGGCATCCTTCTCGATGTACTTGCGGTATTCGTCGAGCGTGGTCGCGCCCAGGCAGTGCAGCTCGCCGCGCGCCAGCGCAGGCTTCAGCATATTGCCGGCGTCCATGGCGCCTTCCGCCTTGCCGGCGCCGACCATGGTGTGCAGTTCGTCGATGAAGACGATGGTCTGGCCCTCGTCCTGCGCCAGCTCTTTCAGCACGGCCTTCAGGCGTTCCTCGAATTCGCCGCGGTACTTGGCGCCGGCCAGCAGCGCCGCCATGTCGAGCGACAGCACGCGCTTGCCGCGCAGGGAGTCCGGCACTTCGTTGTTGACGATGCGCTGCGCCAGGCCTTCCACGATGGCGGTCTTGCCGACGCCCGGTTCGCCGATCAGCACGGGATTGTTCTTGGTACGGCGCTGCAGCACCTGGATGGCGCGGCGGATCTCGTCGTCGCGGCCGATCACCGGGTCCAGCTTGCCCATGCGGGCGCGCTCGGTCAGGTCGAGGGTGTATTTCTTGAGCGCCTCGCGCTGGCCTTCCGCTTCCTGCGAATCGACCTTGGCGCCGCCGCGCACGGCGTCAATGGCGGTTTCCAGCGCTTTGCGCTGCAGGCCGTTTTCGCGCGCCAGCTTGCCGGCGTCTCCCTTGTCTTCGGCGATTGCCAGCAGCACCATTTCGCTGGAGACGAACTGGTCACCGCGCTTCTGCGTTTCGCGGTCGGCCTGGTTCAGCATATTGACGAATTCACGGCTGACCGTGACGTCGCCGCCGGATACCTTGGGCATGCGTTCCAGCGCATGCTTCAGCGCCTGCGCCAGCCCGCCGACATTTACGCCGGCGCGCTGCAGCAGCGAGCGCGCGCCGCCGTCTTCCTGGTTCAACAGGGCCAGCAGCAGGTGCGCAGGTTCGATGTATTGGTTGTCGTTGCCGACGGCCAGGCTCTGGGCATCGGCAAGTGCTTCTTGCAGCTTTGTTGTGAGTTTGTCTTGGCGCATTTCAAACGCTCCTGATGAATTGTCAAGGACAACATGAGGATGCGTTGTTGCATTTCAAGACCACTTCTTTAACGCATCGTCGTCGCTCGTGCGGGCATCGACCCAGCGGGCGCCCTCGGGCGTCTGTTCCTTCTTCCAGAATGGCGCCTCGGTCTTCAAATAATCGATGATAAATTCACAAGCCGAAAATGCCTCGCCCCGGTGCGGCGAGGTCACCGCCACCAGGACGATCTGGTCCATGGGCTTGAGCGGCCCGACGCGATGAATCACCAGTGCGCCATAGATCGGCCAGCGGGCCTTGGCCTGTTCGATGATGGCCTGGATCGACTGCTCGGTCATGCCCGGGTAATGCTCGAGCTCCATTTCTGCGACAGTGGCCCCCTCGTTCAAGTCGCGCACCGTGCCAACGAAAGTGACTATACCGCCTACCTTGGCGTTGCCGGCGCGCAGTTGCGCCACTTCTTGCGACAGGTCGAAGTCCTCTTCCTGGATCCTGACTTCGTTCATTTGCCCTCCGCACCAAGCTTGCGGAACAACTGCTCGATGCGGCTGGCAGTGCGTGCGTCCACCAAGGCTGGCATGGCACACAGGGCAAGGAACTGGGCGGCGTGGCTGGCCGGCTTCTGGCCGGACTTGAGGGAGGACTGCAATACTTCTACCTGCATTTTCAATCGGTCTTTCGCAAATTCGGCGCCGCTGTCGACACCGGCCAAGATTTCGAGGCGCAGCACTTCGGACAGCAGGCGTTGACGGTTGGTTTCCAGTTCACCGGCGTAGGCGGCGCGCGCGGCGGCGCCCTCCCCGGCTGCTTTCAGGGCAGCGTCGAAGCGCGTGCGCAGGGTACGCTCCTGCTCGGCCGGCAGGGCCGCCAGAGCTTGCCAGCGGCTGTTCCAGTCGGCGTTGTCGATCTCGCCGGACTCGGCCAGCGCGCTTTCCAGCGCCTGCACAAGACGCAGCTTTTCGCGCAAGGCGTTGGCTTGTGCCGCGCCGGCACGCTTGCGGATCGCATCCGCCTGCGATTGCAGGGCGCCGACGGCAGCGCGGTAGCGCTGGTCGATCTTCTGTTCGCTGGCGCGCGGCACCACGCCCGACGCATGCCATGCAGCGGCGGCATCCTTCAAGGCCTTGCCGATGGCGGCCAGCACGGCCTTGTCATCGCCCTCGAAGGTGGCCGACTCCAGCCCTGCGCAAATCGCTTCGCGCGCGTGCAGGTGGGCCTTTCGTTCGTGGTCGGCAGCGTGGGCATGCTCCTTGCGCTTGGCGAAAATCTGGTCGCAGGCGGCACGGAATTTCTGCCACAGTGCCTGTTCGGTCTTGCGCTCCAGCGGCAAGGCACGGGCGTGGCCTTGCCAGGACTCTTGCAGGCGGCGCAGCGTGTCGATGGTGTGGCGGTCCAGTGGATTCAGTTTGCCGACTTCCTCGATCAACTGCTCGCGGCGCGCCACTTCGATCTTGCGCTGCGCGTCGAGGGGCGCCATCAGCGCGTCCATCGCCTTGCTGAAGGCGGCGTCCAGGCGCTTCTTGTCCTTGCGGTCGATGGTGCCGAGACGGCTCCAGGCCTGGCGCAGGCGTTGCGTGGACGAGGCCAGCGTGCGCCAGTCGTGGGTATGCGGCAGGTTGCCGGAGGCGGATTCTTCGCGGTCAACCTGGGCGCCGCCGGCCGCTTCCAGTTGCGCCATGTCCCTGGCGATCAGGGCGTTCGCTTCGTCAACCAGTTGTTGCGCTTTTGCCGCATTGGCGTGGCGTTCGTCGGCCAGGTGCTTGAAGTGGGCGGCGGCCGGGGCGTAGGCGGCGGTACAGGCGGCGTCGAATTTTTCCCACAGCGACTTGGGCGCGGCGCCGGAGACGCCGTCCAGCGCTTTCCAGCGCTCGCGCATGCTGCCGACCTTCTTGGCCAGTTCGCTCATGCCCAGGCCTTCGCTGGGCAACTGCTCCACGGCGTGCACCAGTTCCTCGCGCGAAACGTTGCCGCCCCAGCGCGCCCAGTCGCCCAGGCGCTTCAGGTCGGCCCGCGCATGGGCCAGGCGTTCGGCCTGGGCGGGCGTCAGGCGCCCGGTCCTGCTGTCCTTGAGGGCCTTGTCGTGCTCGGCAGCAATGTGCAGCTGGCCTTGCGCCAGGGCTGCTTCCATGGCGTCCACCAGGTCCATGAAGTGGCGGTTGGCTTCC
>DASWTB010000557.1:0-22133 GCA_036402315.1 Pseudoduganella sp.
GTGCTCAGCGCCAGCGCCGACAAGGTGCTGGCCGTCACCGCCTCGGGCGAGGAAATCAGCATCAGCGGCCCCGGCCTGGCCATGGGCAAGAACTGGCTGTCGGACAAGAACCCGCCCAACAGGCGCATCCGCCGCGGCGCCGTGATCCGCGTCATGCAGGAAGGGAAGGACTGGCAGATCACGCAGATGCCGGAAGTGGAATCGGCCTTCATTTCGGCCAGCACCGAGGATGGCGCGATCAAGGCCATGGTGGGCGGCTTCGACTACAACCGCAACAAGTTCAACCACGTAACCCAGGCCTGGCGCCAGCCGGGCTCCTCGTTCAAGCCCTTCATCTACTCCGCCTCGCTCGAGCGCGGCCTGTCGCCGGCCACCCTGATCAACGATGCGCCGATCTCGTTCGACGCCGGCCAGACCGGCGGCCAGGCCTGGGAGCCGAAGAACTACGACGGCAAGTATGAAGGCCCGATGACCATGCGCCGCGGCCTGACCAAGTCGAAGAACATGGTTTCGATCCGCATCCTGCACCGCATCGGCGCCAAATACGGCCAGGAATACACCACCCGCTTCGGCTTCGACGCCGAGCGCAATCCGCCCTACCTGACGCTGGCCCTGGGCGCCGGCGGCGTGACGCCGATGCAGATGGCGGGCGCCTATGCGGTGTTTGCCAACGGCGGCTACAAGATCTCGCCCTACCTGATCGCCAAGGTCACCGACTCGAACGGCAAGGTACTGTCGCAGGCCAATCCCGACAAGGCAGGCGACGAAAAGAACCGCGTGATCGACGAACGCAACGCCTTCCTGATGGATTCGATGATGAAGGACGTGGTGCGCTTCGGTACCGCAACCCGCGCCCTGTCGCTGAAGCGCCCCGACATCGCGGGCAAGACCGGCACCACCAACGATTCGATCGACGCCTGGTTTGCCGGCTACCAGGCCAAGCTGGTGGGCATCGCCTGGATCGGCTTTGACCAGCCCAAGAACCTCGGCAACAAGGAAACCGGCGGCGGCCTGGCCCTGCCGATCTGGATCAGCTACATGGGCAAGGCGCTGAAGAATATTCCGATCGAGGAAAGGCCGATTCCGCAGGGCATCATTGCCCAGGATGGCGAGTACTACTATGCGGAGAATCCGCCGGGCGTGGGGATCGACAGCCTGGAAGGTGCGACGCGCGGCACGCCGGCGGAAGAGAAGCAGAAGGACGCCGTCAAGAACGAGCTGTTCTGAAACCGGCAGCTGCGTAGCAGTGTCTGACCCTGCGGGTCAGACACTGGTTTACCGGTTTCAGGGCGCCACGACCACCGGCGCCCCACCCTGCTCCGTCACAATCTCCGACAGCGCCGCAAACAGCTCCGTACCGCGGCGCGTATCCACCCACTTGCCATCCACCTGGCGATAGTGGAAGCCGCCCGAGCGCGCCGCCACCCACAGCTCCTGCATCGGCGCCTGCGAGTTGATGATCACCTTCGACCCGTTCCCCACGAACTCGATCTCCAGCACATTCCCGCTGCGGCTGCACTCCACGTCCACCATATCCTGCTCGCACAGGCGGTCCAGCGAAGCCTCGATCGCATCCAGGGTCGCTTCGGCCAGGTCCAAAAATTCCGATTCGGTCATGCTACACTCCAAGATTCCTATCAAGCCCCTATTTTAATCGTGAAGTCCCCAATCGCACTTGCTGTCCTTACAATGGCAGCCCTGTTGGCCGGATGCGGCCAAACCGGCCCCCTCTACATGCCAAAGCGACCCGCCAAGCCCGCCACCGAGGCGAAACCGGGCGTGGCGCCACCGGCGGCTCCGGTTCCGTCCACACCACCAGCATCCCAACAGTAAGCTTATGTCCCACTTCGAATACCAGAACAGCGTATTGCACGCCGAAGGCGTTGCGCTGAACGCCATCGCGGAAAGCTACGGCACCCCAGCCTACGTCTACTCCAAATCCCAGCTCACCGAGAACTTCGACTCCTACGCCAATGCCTGCGCCGGCCGCGACGCACTGGTGTGCTACGCGATGAAGGCCAACTCCAACCTCGCCATCCTCGACCTGCTGGCGCGCCGCGGCGCCGGCTTCGACATCGTGTCGGGCGGCGAACTGCTGCGCGTGATCGCCGCTGGCGGCGCCCCCAAGAAAGTGATCTTCTCCGGCGTCGGCAAGAGCGTGGACGAAATGCGCCTGGCGCTCGAACACGACATCCTGTGCTTCAACGTCGAATCGATCCCCGAGCTGCACCGCCTGAACGAAGTGGCAGGCAGCATGGGCAAGAAAGCGCGCATCTCGCTGCGCGTGAATCCGAACGTGGACGCCAAGACCCACCCCTACATTGCCACCGGCCTGAAAGCCAACAAGTTCGGCGTGGCCTTCGACGATGCGCTGGAAACCTACCGCACCGCCGCCAAGCTGCCGCACCTGGACGTGTCGGGCATCGACTGCCACATCGGCTCGCAGTTGCTGGATGACGCGCCGCTGCTGGAAGCGCTGGACAAACTGATTGAACTGATCGACGCGCTGGGCGCGGAAGGCATCCACCTGCACCACCTGGACATCGGCGGCGGCCTGGGCATCGACTACGGCGACGGCGCACCGGTGCCGGTCGGCGACTACCTGGCGCGCCTGTTCAAGCGCATCGACGCCTGGCGCGCCGAGAAGCACGGCGGCGCACCGATCAAGGTGATCTTCGAACCGGGCCGCTCCATCGTCGGCAATGCCGGTGTGTTGCTGACTCGCGTGGAATTCATCAAGCACGGCGAAGAGAAGAACTTCTGCATCGTCGACGCGGCCATGAACGATATGGCGCGTCCTGCGATGTACCAGGCGTGGATGGACATGCAGCCGGTGGTGCGCAACGAAGCTGGCGCCGCCATGTTCGACGTGGTCGGCCCGATCTGCGAATCCGGCGACTGGCTGGCCCGCGACCGCGAGCTGAACGTCGAAGCCGGCGACCTGCTGGTGATGAAAACTGCCGGCGCCTATGGCATGACCATGGCCTCCAACTACAACACCCGCGGCCGCGCCGTGGAGCTGATCGTCGACGGCGACAAGGTCCACGTCGTGCGCCAGCGTGAAAATCCAGCCGACCTGTTCGCGCTGGAATCGGTAATCAAGTAATCCCGCCGGGGCGGCAAGCAGCGCCGCCCCAAACCAATTCCTAGCGGCGCGGCGCGACGGCGGCAGAAGTTGCTGCCGCCTTGCTGCGTGCCCACCAGACCCGAATCCCGAGCAGCACCAGTACGATCAGGCCAAACAGGATCGGCTTGTTGAAGTCATGCTTGCCGGCCCGCATCCACCAGAAGTGCACGATGCCGAGCGGCGCGATTACGTACACCAGCTTATGCAGCAGCTGCCAGCGCTTGCCGCCGAGGCGGCGCACCATGCCATTGGTGCTGGTGACGGCCAGCGGCACCAGCAGCACGAAGGCGGTGAAGCCGACGGTGATGAACGGCCGTTTGGCGACGTCCTTCAACATCTCCTGCACGTCGAAGAAGTGATCAAACCATAGGAAGGTGGTGAAGTGCAGCAGCGCATAGAAGAACGCGTACAAACCCATCATGCGGCGCAGCTTGAGCAGCCAGTTCCAGCCCGATAAGCGGCGCAGCGGCGTGACGGCCAGCGTGATGCAAAGGAAGTACAAGGTCCACGAGCCGGTATTGCGCGTGATGTATTGCAGCGGTTCGACCAGCTGGTCCGTCGCGACGAGATAGACCAGCGCGAAGAATGGCACCAGCGCCAGCACGAAGGCGACGCTCTTGATTGCCGTTAGCTGGCGCGGTGTAGGAGTAAAGGCCATCAGTAGAACTTCTTCAGGTCCATGCCGGTGTACAGCGATGCCACTTCGGGGTAGCCGTTGAACATCAGCGTCTTGCGCTTCCTGGTGAAGAACCCGTCCTCGCCGATGCGGCGCTCGGACGCCTGCGACCAGCGCGGGTGGTCTACTTCCGGATTCACGTTCGAGTAGAAGCCGTATTCGTTTGGCGCCGATTTGTTCCAGGACGTGCGCGGCATGTCGCGCACGAAGCGGATCTTCACGATCGACTTGGCGGACTTGAAGCCGTACTTCCACGGCACCACCATGCGCACCGGTGCACCGTTCTGGTTCGGCAGCACCTCGCCATACATGCCCAGCGTGAGCAGCGCCAGCGGGTGGTTGGCTTCGTCGATGCGCAAGCCTTCGACGTAGGGCCAATCGAGTACGCGGCTGCGCACGCCCGGCATTTGCTGGTGGTCGGCCAGGGTGATGAATTCGACGAACTTGGCATTGCCGGTCGGTTCGACCTTCTTGATCAATTCTGAGAAGGAGTAGCCGATCCACGGGATCACCATCGACCAGCCTTCCACGCAGCGCAGGCGATAGATACGCTCTTCCAGCGGCGCCAGCTTGAGCAGGCTGTCGATATCGAGCGTCATCGGCTTTTTCACCTCGCCTTCGATCTGCACCGTCCAAGGACGCGTGCGCAGCGTGTGCGCATTTTCCGCCGGGTCCGACTTGTCGGTGCCGAACTCGTAGAAGTTGTTGTAGCTGGTGGCGTCCTTGCGGGACGTCTGCTTCTCCATCACCGCGAAGGCGGGATTCGGACGGGCGGCCAGCTTGGCGCCGCCCTGCGCGAGGGCCAGTTCAGGCCCGAGAATGGCGCCTGCGGCTGCCAGCTTGATGAATTTGCGGCGCGACTCGAATACTTCGCGCGGCGTGATTTCGGAAGGAAGGATCAGCATGGTCAGCTCCAGGACTGGTGCAAGGTAATAGCTAAACCTTACACCAGTTTGCTGAAGCCGATATTAAAGCTAACCACGCGCCTTCAGCCACTCCGACACGAAAACGCAATAATCGTTAAACGTTAGTTCTTCCGGCGTCAACTGCGCCTCGTCGCACATGGACGGTAAATCCCCCAAGAATTGACCGAATCTTTGCGCAATAGCTGTCCCGCCAGGTATTGTCTTCCGACGAGATGTGCCGTTTAGCCAATCTCGAATGTGTCGGATCAGCACACGCTCATCGCCCTGATGCGCTCGAATGTCCTGTCCTGCTATATCTGAGACGAACTTCTGGTATCGGAAGCGCTCAGTATCCAAGATCAGAATGCTCTTCTTTTTCTGATCGTCGTCACCATACTGCCGCGCGCCTAAGAATAAGCCCAGCTCAAGGGGCATGTTGAATCGCGGAAGACCATTGCTTGCATCCAGCTCAGTCCGGGAGATGTCGTGGATGCCATATCGCGAAGATTGGATCAGTCTCTTAATCTTGTCCAAACGGATGTCCGCGCCATCATTCTCTTCCAACGCGCAACGTGGCACGAATCCACAGTCGAATATGGCAAACACCATCGCATTTTGGAGCGACTTGTATTCTTCGTCGAATGGGCAGTTGATAAAGACGTTATCGTTGTAATTATTCTTTGTCCCCATTCGCGCCCTATTTTTTCGCCGCAAGTGTAGTGGCAACTGCGCGCTTCACAACAGCCACGGAAACGGAACCGGTTCGAGGCGCAGATTTAACAACGCGCACCGACTTTACCTCGGGCGGCTCCTTGGCTTTCGTCACCACTGTCCAGCCCGTTGCAGCAGCCGGCTTCTTATTTCCATTGGATCGCATTCTGTCCTCCTGGCCTGATAACGTCAGTTTACAACTTTCCGTAGGAATGCAGGCCGGAGAGGAACATGTTCACGCCCAGGAAGGCGAAAGTGGTGACCAGCAGGCCGACCAAAGCCCACCATGCGGCCACGCGGCCGCGCAGGCCGGACATCAGGCGCATGTGCAGCCAGGCTGCATAGTTCAGCCAGACAATCAGGGCCCAGGTTTCCTTCGGGTCCCAGGACCAGTAGCCGCCCCAGGCCTCAGCCGCCCACAGGGCGCCGAGAATGGTGGCGATGGTGAAGAAGGCGAAACCGATCGAAATCGCCTTGTACATCACGTCATCCAGCACTTCCAGCGACGGCAGGCGGTCCACCAGCATGCCGTGCGATTTCAGCAGGTAGGCCGAGGCCACCATGGCGGCCAGCGCAAACGTGCCATAGCCGATGAAGTTGGCCGGCACGTGGATCTTCATCCACCAGCTTTGCAGGGCCGGCACCAGCGGCTGGATCTCCGATGCGCCGCGCGCGACGGTGTACCACAGCAGGAAAGCGACAGCAGCCGAGATCACCAGCAGTACAAACGGCCCGAGGGCGCGGGTCTTGTAGTGCGCTTCGTAGTACAGGTAGAACATCGCGGTGATCAGCGAGAAGAGGATGAAGACTTCATACAGGTTCGAGATCGGGATGTGGCCGACGTCAGTGCCGATCAGGTAGGACTCGTACCAGCGCACCAGCATGCCGGTCACGCCCAGCACAATGCCGGCCCAGCACAGGCGGGAGCCGATCGCGCCGCCGAAGTCCGAACGTGCCACCAGGCCACCCCAGTAGAACAGGGTGGACAGGACGAACATGGTGCTCATCCACAGGATGGCCGACTGGCTCGACAGCATGTACTTGAGGAAGAAGCGCTTGTCGGCCGCCAGCAGGTCGCCGCCGTACAGGCTGACCGCCCATAGCGCCAGCGCAAAGGTCAGCGGCATCAGCCAGCGCAGCGGTTTCCAGTACCAGCCCAGCGCGGCAAAGGCCGGGGCCGACGCCAGCAGGATGGCCTTCTCATAGACGTCCATATAGGCGCCGAAGCGGTTGAAGGCGTACAGCGCGCCCGCGCAAAGTGCCAGGGCAAACAGCCAGTCAAACGCGTTCAGGCGCTTGAAATAGCCGGGTTGCTGGGTGTAGGTTTGTGTAGCTTCCATTTGCGATTCTCCAAAACTTGGCAACAGCTTACGCCGATTGCGGAAGTTTTTCCTTGAGTTCTTTAAATTCCTTCTCGAAATCCAGCGTCTTGCGCTGGGTGCTCATGGCCATCACGGCCTCGGCACCAGCTTCTCCATCCTTGATCCAGACCCAGACGCGGCGCTCGCGGATATAGAACATCGCGAACACGCCCAGCACCAGCAGCAGGCAGCCGATGTACACCACCGTCTTGCCCGGCGAACGGGTGACCTGGAACACCGAAGCCTTCACCTGGGTGAACTCGTCGAGCTGCAGGTACACCGGCGCGCCGTAGAAGAAGCTGTCCGACAAGGCATTGGTGGCCAGTTGCAGGAAGCGGCCGTGGGCTTCATCCATCGCGGCGGCTGGCTTTCCGTCCTTGGCGCGGGCGGCTTGCCACAGTTCCCACATCGAGCCATTCAGGATCTTCAGGAAGATCTCGGCAGCCTTGGTCTGTTCTGCCTGCGGCACCTTCTCCAGGAAGCGGCTGATGGCAAAGAAGCCGGCGCCGTTAGCGTCGCCGGCAAAGATTTCCAGGCCTTTCAGTGCCGAGGCCTCAAGCTGCCCGCGCAGGGCATCGCCGGCCTTCGATTGCGGCATGGCCTTCGCCGCATAATTGGCGGCAGCCTTCTGGCGCAGCGCAGGATCCTGCAGGGCGGCGCGCAAGCGCATCCACTCACGCACGCTGTGCTCGTCGTCGGCGGGGATGCGCAGGAAGCTGAACGGGTCGGAGGGGTTGGCGCGCACGCCGGCCAGGAAGACGGTATCGCCTTCAATGGTCACCGGCTGCATGTAGTTCTGGTATTCGCGCGCCTGGCCGGTCTTGTCGCGCAACTTGTACTGCACCGAAGGGCCGACGTTCTTCAAGTCCTTGTTGTGGGCAGTCTTGGCGGCCGAGCCGAGTTGCTTGTCGAGGCTGCGCGAGAAGGACTCGTTCAGGTTCTCGCCCTTGGTGACGGCACGCGCATCCTGGCCGCTGATGTTTTCCACGTTGAAGGGGCGGAAGTCGCTCCATTCCACCGTGTATTCGTCGTTCAGCTTGGTAGTGCCATTGACTTCGCCATTCAGGGCGAAGGTGGTGGTATCGGTCCCCTTCATCGGGTGGCCGAGGAGCTTCAGCTTGCTGCCGCCATCTTCGAACGACGACTGGTAGATCGCAACGCCTTCAAAGATCAGCGGCTTGTTCACCTCGACCACGGCATCGACGGTCTTGCCGGTATCGTTCGAGCGCACCGTCACGTGGCTGGCAAACAGCTTCGGCATGCCGGTGCTGTAGAAGTCGATATCGAATTTCTTGAGCTGGATGGTGAACGGCAGTTCCTGGATCAGTACGCCGTCCGGGCGCGACAGGATGGCGGTATTGCCAGCCGTGCCTTCCGGCAGCGCGATATTGCCGCGGTAGGTCGGGTTGTGTACGCCAAGCCGATGCTGGGCCGGGATATCGGCAATCAGGCCGGTGCCGCCGAAGGCGGTCTTGCCCAGCACCCATTGCTGGAAGCGGATCGGCAGGTCGGAATCGAGCATGCCGCCAATCAGGATGATGACGATGGAGCTATGGGCGAAGATGTAACCGAACTTGTTGCCGGCGCCGCGTTTGGCCGAGACCAGGATGGCGCCGTCTTTTTCGATGACCTTGGTGCCATAGCCGGCATGGCCCAGGCGCTGGGCGGTCTGGCCGGCAAGCTGCTCGCGCGACAGCGGCGACTGCCAATGCGTCTTGTGATGGAAATTATTGAGCGAAGCTTCGCGTACTTTCTCACGCCAGCTACGCATATCCTTCAGCATCTTCGGCGTATTGTGTACGATGCACAGCGTGGTCGAGACAACCAGCAAACCGCACATCGACACAAACCACCACGACGAGTAAATCGCGTACAGCCCCAGCTTGTTGAACACTTCGAACCAGAACGGACCAAACTGGTTGATGTAGTTCGGCATCGGCTGGCTTTGCTGCACGATGGTGCCGATGATCGCGGCGAAGATGATCACCACGAACAGCGCAATGGCAAAGCGCATCGAGGACAGCAGCTCGACCGTCTCTGCCAGTGGGCCGCGCCGGTTGCGAAGCTGGATTCCGGAAGTGCTTGGGGTGTCGCTCATTGCTGCTCAGGGAAAAAGTCAGGGGGATACGCAAAAAAAGGGCAGCCTGCTTGCGCGGCCGCCCTTTTCATGTCCAGAACCGCCCTGCATTGGGCGGCGCATTGCAATTACTTCAAGCCGGCCATGTAGTCGGCAACCGCTTCGATTTCCTTGTCGGACATGCGGTAAGCGATGGTCTGCATTTCAGGGCTGGACTTGCGGGTGCCGGCCTTGAAGGCCTTCAGGGTCGCAGCGGTGTAGTCCTGATGCTGGCCGGCCACGCGTGGGTACATGGCTGGCATGCCGCCACCGGCTGGGCCGTGGCAGGAAGCACAGGCCGGCACGCGGTTATCAGCGATGCCGCCGCGGTAGATCTTCTTGCCCAGTTCTACGGTGTCCTTGTTCTTGGCTGCGCCGGCCTTGCCTGGCTCGGTGGCCAGGTAGGCGGCGATATTCTTCTTCTCTTCGTCGGTCAGTGCCTTGGCGAAAGCAGTCATCACGGTGCCTGGACGTGCATCGCCGCTGAAGGCCACCAGCTGCTTGTAAACGTAGGCCTCGCCCTGTCCGCCCAGTTTAGGGTTGATGGTGATGGTCGATGCCCCCTTGGCGCCATGGCAGGAAACGCAGGCTGGAATGCCGCGCGCGTTGTCACCTTCAGCGTACAGGGTTGCGCCTTTGGCTGGATCAACTTTAGCTGCCGGAGCATGTGCTTCACTGGCAGAGGCCACACCGCTTACTGCCAACATTGCGACGAACAAGGATTTTACAAATGGCGAAAACGCACGATTCATTCAGACACCTTGGGACAGAAGTAAATAATTAGTAGTATAAGAATTGGGCAAATATAGCATGGCAACAATTCGTAACCCCTTATTGTACAATAGCTTTCCTGCATTTTTGCCCTCTTTTTGTTGCTTTCCCCATGTCCAAACTCTGGCAAGCCCGTTTTTTCACTACCGTTAACCATCTGCGCGACCTGCCGCGCACGACGGTGCCAGAGATCGCCTTCGCGGGCCGTTCCAATGCTGGCAAATCGACCGCGATCAATATCCTGTGCAACCAGAAAGGGCTGGCTTTCGCCTCGAAAACCCCTGGCCGCACCCAGCACATCAACTTCTTTTCGGTCGGCGGCGCCCACGTTGCGATGCACCGCCACGACCCGGTCAAGATGGATGAAATCCAGTGCCTGATCGCCGACTTGCCGGGCTACGGCTATGCGGAAGTGTCGGGCGACGCCAAGAACCACTGGCAGCGCCTGCTGGGCGACTATGTGCAGCAGCGCGAGCAGCTGGCGGCCCTGGTGCTGATGATGGATGCGCGCCGCCCGTTCACCGACCTGGACCAGCAAATGATCGAATGGTTCGCCCCGACCGGCAAGCCGATTCACTGCATCCTGACCAAGGCCGACAAGCTGAACCGCAATGAATCGATCAACGTGCTGCGCCAGGCGAAAGCCAAGCTCGACAGCTACGTCGATGAAGACGGCGAAGGTTTCCCCTTTACCGTGCAACTGTTTTCCGCGCTGAAGCGCATCGGCATCGAGGAAGCGACGGCCAAGATCGAAGAGCTGGCCGGCCTCGCCGATGACGGCCAAGCGCCCACTCCTGACGAAAGCGAAGAATGATCACTCCTGATTTTCCAGCCATCCGCATGCGCCGCATGCGCCGCGATCCGTTCTCGCGCGCCCTGATGCGCGAGAACACCGTCACCGTGGACGACCTGATCTACCCGGTCTTCGTGGTGGAAGGCGCCAACCGCCGCGATCCGGTGACCACCATGCCCGGTGTGGACCGCATCTCGATCGACAATCTGCTGAAGGTGGCCGAAGAGTGCGTGAAGCTGGGCATTCCTGTGCTGTCGCTGTTCCCGAATATCGACCCGTCGCTGAAAACCACTGACGGCGTGGAAGCCACCAATCCGGAAGGCCTGATCCCGCGCGCGGTGCGCGAGCTGAAGAAGAATTTCCCTGAGCTGGGCATCATGACCGATGTGGCGCTGGACCCTTACACCAGCCACGGCCAGGACGGCACCGTCGACGAGAAGGGCTCGATCCTGAACGACGAAACCACCGAGATGCTGGTGCGCCAGGCACTGACCCAGGCCGAAGCCGGTGTCGACATCGTCGGCCCGTCCGACATGATGGATGGCCGTATCGGCGTGATGCGCCGGGCGCTGGAAGACAAGGGCCTGATCCACACCCGCATCATGGCCTACTCGGCGAAATACGCTTCCGCCTTCTACGGCCCGTTCCGCGATGCGGTCGGTTCGGCAGCGGCGCTGGGCAAGGCCGACAAGTTCACCTACCAGATGGACCCGGCCAACACCGACGAAGCCCTGCGCGAAGTAGCGCTGGACATCGCCGAAGGCGCTGACATGGTGATGGTCAAGCCAGGCATGCCTTACCTGGACATCGTGCGCCGCGTGAAGGATGAGTTCAAGGTGCCGACCTACGCCTACCAGGTGTCGGGCGAGTACGCGATGCTGAAGGCCGCCGCGCTGAACGGCTGGCTCGATCACGACAAGGTGATGATGGAATCGATGATGGCGTTCAAGCGCGCCGGCGCCGACGGTGTGCTGACCTACTTCGCGCTTGATATCGCACGCAAGCTTAAGGGGCTGTAAAAGCAAGGGCCGCTCACAGCGGCCCTTTTCAATTAAATGGGGTACGTCCCCATTTTTCAGGCAGGCATGTGGTGTGCGCTGTCGTGGCGGTTCTTCAGCACTTGCGGCGCCAGCGAGCCGACGGCCATGCCGGCGAAAGCCGCCAGCAAGCCAGCCAGCTGGCCAGGGAAGCTGGCCGCCAGCTCTTCGCCGCCGATCTGCGGGAAGAACAGGACCCAGGTGGCAATGCCGAAAGCGACCGACAGGATGGCGCCCTGCGTGGTGGCGCGCTTCCAGTACAAGCCCATCAGCAGCGGCACGAAGGCGGCCACCAGCGTCACCTGGTAAGCGGTCGACACCAGTTCGTAGATCGAGGTGCCCTTCATGGCGATGGCGTACGCCAGCACAGTCGCAGCGAACACCACGATGGTGGCGCGCATCGCGAACAACTGCTGCTTGTCGGACATGCCGGGGCGCAGGTTCTTCAGGATATTCTCGGTAAAGCTGGTCGATGGCGCCAGCAAGGTCGCCGACGAGGTCGACTTGATCGCCGACAGCAGCGCGCCAAAGAACAGGATTTGCATCACCAGCGGCATCTTGGTCAGCACGAAGGTCGGCAACAGGCGCTGGTAATCGTTCTTGGCCATTTCCAGGCCGCCCTCGCCCATCACGATCACGGCGCAGGCCACGATGAACATCGGTACGGCAGCGAACACAATATAGCTGGCGCCGCCGATTACGGCGCCGGTGCGGGCGGTCGGCGCGTCTTTGGCCGACATCACGCGCTGGAACACGTCCTGCTGTGGAATCGAGCCCAGCATCATGGTCACGGCGGCGCCCACGAAGAAAGCGATGTCGGTGAAGCCGGCCGGCGGCAGGAAATTCCACAGTTCCTTTTCGCTCGCCATCGCAAACACCTTGCCGGTGCCGCCGGCCAGGTCGGCCGAGAAGATGGCGATGATGGACAGGCCCACCACCAGCACGATCATCTGGATGAAGTCGGTCCATGCCACGGCCAGGAAGCCGCCAATCACCACATAAATCAACACGGCCATGGTGCCAACGATCATGCCCGTGGTTTCCGACATGGCGCCGTTGGTCAGCACGGTGAATACCAGGCCCAGGGCAGTGATCTGTGCCGCCACCCAGCCGAGGTAGGAAATGATGATGGCAATCGAGCAGAACACTTCGATACCCTTGCCGTAGCGCTGGCGATAGAAATCGCCGATGGTCAGCAGGTTGAGCTTGTACAGCCGGGCCGCGAAGAACATGCCGACCAGGATCAGGCAGGTACCGGCGCCGAACGGGTCTTCCACGATGGCGTTCAGGCCGCCCTGCACGAACTTGGCAGGGATGCCCATCACGGTTTCCGCGCCAAACCAGGTCGCGAACGTGGTCGTGATCACCATGACCAGGGGCAGGCTGCGGCCGGCCACCGCGAAGTCGGTCGTATTCTTGATGCGGGTACCGGCCCATGCGCCGAGGGCCAGGGTGCCCAGCAGGTACAGCACAACAAAGGAAATCAGGGTGATGTTCATCGCGGCGAAAGCTCCGGCTCCAGTCGGCAAATTCGGCGATTATAGCGGCAAGAACCCTGCCACTTTCAAGAATTTTTGCAACGTTGTTGCCTTATCGCACTTTGCCATAATTCGGCCAGAACTCCAGCAGCAGGAAGGCTTGCAGTTCCTTCTCGTCCTCCTTGCGGGCGCTCATCGGCACGTTGCGGCCGAGGCGGTGCGATTCCCAGATGAAGTCGCCCGGCTTCTCCTTGCGGATCATCTCGATCATCTTCTTGACGATTGCCGTTTCGATATCTTTTTCCGAGCCCTGGTCGACGTGGACCTGCTGCTGCCAGGTGCGCTTGAAGTTGGTGCTGAAGCCACGGAACTTGATATCGGCGCCATTGAAGGTCTGGTTGACGATCTGGAACACGCCGCCAGTATCGTTGCGCTCGCCATTCGCATTGCGGCCCTGGGCGCCCATGATATTGGCCAGGGCGCGCGCCTTGCCGGTGGCGCCGGCATCCTCTTCCTGCGCCGGCTGCTGCGAATCCGGACCCTGGCGCGCGCGGCGGCGCTGCTCGATCAGGGCAGCCATGTCGGGCACGGTGTCGGGTACCGGCGTCAGCTTGGCCTGCTCGGGCGGCACAATCTTTTCCTGCGGCTTGATGACCTCGGTGATCGCGTTCTTGTTCGGCGGCAGGTAGGCGCGCGCCGCGCGCGGCGTTTCCTTGGATGGCTTGGCCTTCGGCTGCGACTTGGGCTTGGGCTTGGGCTGCGGCGCCGGCTTGCCCGGGGTGATGTAGACCATCTCGCCCGCCTTGGACGGTGGCGAAATGTCGATCTTTTCCTTGGGCTTGATGAAATAGATCAGCACCACCAGCAAGTGCAGGCCGATGGTGAAGGCGATACCCCAGCGATTCGGCTTGCTCGCACCATATTCGAGCACCTTGTCCTGCGGCCATGGCTGGCCGCAGGTCGGGCAAGTATGCCCGTCATGGGCCGCGAGTTCGGCGTGGGAATGGGTGTACTGGTGCAAGATATTGGCTTTTACTGAAGATGCTGGGGTGGAAGCTTACCGATTTTCGCCCTTGACGAATGTTACAGGTTGTAAGCGCCGCCCCGCATATTATCAGTGTTTGGCCGCTTTGACGGCCCTCAGCTCGACCGGCTGCGCGGCTTCCGATGCAGAACCGTCATCGATGTCCCCATCCTTCATCGGGCCGCTGCCGGAGTATTTATCCAGGAACAGGTAGATCACCGGGGTAATGTACAAAGTGATCACCTGTGAGAACAGCAGGCCGCCGATCACGGCCAGGCCCAGCGGCTGGCGCAGTTCGGCGCCGGCGCCCAGGCCCAGCGCAATCGGCAAGGCGCCCATCATGGCCGCCAGCGTGGTCATCATGATCGGGCGGAAGCGCAGGATGCAGGCCTCGCGGATCGCATCCATCGGCGCCTTGCCCTCTTCCCGCTGCGCCACCAGGGCGAAGTCGATCATCATGATCGCGTTCTTCTTCACGATACCGATCAGCATCAGGATGCCGATGATGGCGATCATGGTCAGGTCCATCTTGAAGATCCACAGCGTCAGCAGTGCGCCGACCGCCGCCGACGGCAGGCCGGCCAGGATGGTCAGGGGGTGGATATAGCTTTCGTACAGCACGCCCAGCAGCACGTAGATCACGCCCAGCGCCGCCACGATCAGGATCAGCTGGCTGCTTTGCGAGTCCTGGAACACGGCCGCATCGCCGCCGTAGCTGGTGATGATCGAGGCTGGCAAGCCCATCTGCATGCCCATCTTCTCAATCTTGGCCGTGGCATTGCCAAGCGGGACGTCCGGCGCCAGGTTGAAGGAAATCGTGATCGCCTGCAGCTGGCCCTGGTGGTTGACCGAGGTCGGGCCCACCGTGCGTTCGACGCTGGCAAAGCTCGACAGCTGCACCAGCTGGCCGCTGCTGTTGCGCACCGACAGCTTGGTCAGCGAATCGTCGAACTGGCGGTCTTCGGTGGCGGCTTCCAGGATCACGAAATAGCTGGCGGCCGAAGAATAGATGGTCGACACCTGGCGCTCGCCGAAGGCCAGGTACAGCGCGGTACGCACATCAGCCAGCTTGACGCCCAGCATATTGGCCTTGTCGCGGTCGATCTTCAGTTGCGCCTGCAAGCCCTTGTTCTGGGAATCGCTGGTCACATCGCGGAAATCGGTATCGGCGCGCATCTGGTCGAGGAACTTGCCGGCCCAGTCATTCAGCGCATCCGGGCTGACCGATTGCAGCGTGTACTGGTAGCGGCTCTTCGACGGACGGCCGCCGAGCTGCAGGTTCTGTACCGGGCTCAGGTAAACCTGGATGCCGGCGATCTTTTTCGTTGCCTTGCGCAAGCTGTCGAGCACCTCGGGCATTTTCTTGCGCTCCGAACGCGGCTTCAGCACCAGGAACATGCGGCCGGTATTGCCGCCACCGGTAAACGAAGTCACGTCCTTGACGTTCGGATCGGCCTGGATTGCCGCGGCCACCTTCTCCTGCAGTTCCAGCATGGCGGAGGTGGAGATGTCTTCGGCCGCTTCGGTATTGACGCGGATCTGGCCCAGGTCTTCCTCGGGGAAGAAGCCTTTGGGGATCGCGATGTACAGCCAGGCCGTCAGCGCGAAAGTGCCCAGTGCAATGCCCAGCACCACGAAGCGGTGGTGCAACGCCAGGTCAAGCGTGCGCGCATACGCGTCGCGGGTGGCATGGAAGGCGCGCTCGAAGTGGCGGCCGATGAAGGTATCGTCGCCCGACGTCTCATGCGAATCGGCCGGCATGAAGCGCGAGGCCAGCATCGGCACCAGGGTCAGCGACACGATCGCCGACACCAGCACGGACAGGCCAACCACCACCGCGAATTCATGGAACATCAGCCCCATCACGCCCGGCATGAAGAAGATCGGTATGAACACTGCCACCAGCGAGATCGAAATCGAGACGATGGTGAAGCCCATCTCCCTGGAGCCAATCAGGGCCGCCTGCAAGGGCTTCTTGCCCAGCTCGATATGGCGCACGATGTTCTCCAGCACCACGATCGCATCGTCGACCACCAGGCCCACCGCCAGCGTGATGCCAAGCAGGGACACGTTGTCCAGGCTGTAGCCCAGCGCATACAGCAGCGACAACGCGCCAAGCAGCGAGATCGGCATGGTGACGGCCGGGATGAAGGTGGCCGCCAGGCGGCGCAGGAACAGGAAGATCACCAGCACCACCAGCACCACGGTCAGCGCCAGCGTCAGGTTCACGTCGTGGATCGCTTCACGGATCGAAACCGAGCGGTCGTTGACCAGGTTGATCGAAACCGATTCCGGCAACTGGGCGCGGAAGCGCGGCAGCAGCTTGCGCACCGCATCGACCACCTGCACCGTGTTGGCGTCGGGCTGGCGTTGCACCAGCAGCACGATGGCGCGTTCGCCGTTATAGCTGCCGGCGGCCTTGATCGACTGGTAGCTGTCTTCCACCGTCGCCACTTCCTTCAGGCGTACCGGCTGGCCGTTGCGGGTGGCAATGATCAGGTCGGCAAAATCGGCGGCGCGCATCAGCTGCGCATTGCCCTGGATGGTCAGGGTCTGGCTCGGTCCGTCAATGGTGCCGAGCGGGGTGTTGGCGTTGGCAGCTTTGATGGCAGCCTGCAGCTCGTCGAGCGTCAGGTTGCGCGAGTTCAATAAGTCCGGCTTGGCGCGCACGCGCACCGCAAAGCGCTTCTGGCCGTTGACCGAGACCTGGGCCACGCCAGGCAAGGTGGACAGGTTGGGCGCCACCAGGTTTTCCGCGTAATCGTTGAGCTCGGACAGGCTCAGCGAAGGCGAAGTCATGGTGGCGAACAGCACCGGCGCATCGGCCGGATTGACCTTGCGGTAGGACGGCAGATCGGTCATTTCCTGCGGCAGCGAACGCTGGGCGCGCAGCAGCGCCGCCTGCACGTCCACGGCGGCTTCGTTGACGTTGATCGAAGGATCGAACTCCAGCGTCAGCGAGGTATTGCCCAGCGTGCTGGTGGAGGTGATCATCGCCAGCCCGCCGATGGTCGAGAATTGTTTTTCCAGCGGCAGCGCAACCGACGATGCCATGGTTTCCGGCGACGCGCCGGGCAGGTCGGCGCTGACGTTGATGACCGGGGTGTTGTAGCTCGGCAGTGCGGCGACGGGAATGTGGGCATAGGCCAGCACACCCGCCAGGATCAGGCTCAGCGAGAGCAGCACCACCATGATGGGGCGCCGGATACTCAGCTCGGAAAGGTTCATTCGGACTTGCCTTTCTTGTGGCCCTTGCCGTTCTGCGCCACCGCGGGTTCGGCGATACGCACTTTGCCGCCGGGACGCAGGTTCTGCTTGCCTTCGACGATGATCTGCTCATCGCCATTCAGGCCGGTGACCGCGGCCAGTGCGCCGAAGCCATGGATGCGTTGCACGTTGACCACCTTGGCCGTCTGGTCGGGCGCAACAGCGTACACGAAGGTGCCTTTGGTGTTGGTAATAATAGCGTTCTGCGGCACCACCAGGGCGTCTTTGAGCGTGGCGACAGTCAGCCGGGTGTTGACGTACTGGCCCGGCCACAGGCGGGTGTCGGCATTGTCGAACACGGCCTTGACGCGGATCACGCCGGCCACCGGGTCGACGGTATTGTCGACAAAGCTGAGCTGGCCGTTGACCGGCTTGTCCGAATTGTTCTGGAAGGCCTGCACCGCCACCTTGCCGGCGCGTTGCGCATCGAGCAGGGCCGCCAGGCTAGATTCCGGCACGGTGAAGGCGACATTGATCGGGTTGAGCTGGGTCACCGTGGTCAGCGAAGTGCTGAGCTGCACCAGGCTGCCCGGATAGACGTTGATGGCGCCCACGCGGCCGGTCAGCGGCGAGCGGATCTGCGTGAAGCTCTGGTCGACCTTGCTGGCGCGGGCCACGGCGACATCGGCTTCCAGCGTGGCGCGGCTCGACTCCACCTGGCTCTTCAGGGTATCGACGGCGCTCTGGGCCAGGAAGTTCTGGGCATGCAATTCCTGCGCGCGCTTGTACTGGCGTTCCAGGTCGGCCAGCGTGGCACGGTCTTTCGCCACCTGCGCATCGGCTTTCTCGACGTTGGCCGCTTCGGTGCGGGCGTCAAGCGAGAACATCAGCTCGCCCTGCTTCACGAACTGGCCTTCCTTCACATGCACCTTGACGATGGTGCTGGTGGTTTGCGGGTGCAGGTCGACCGTTGAAATCGGGCTCACGGTGCCGTTGGCCGACAGCGCGACCGGCACATCCTGGCGCAGCGGCGCCACCACATTGACCGTGGTCGGGCCTTGCTCGCCTTTGCCTTTGCCCACGCCGCCATTGCCTTGCGCTTGCGCAGCGCCCTGCTCGGCAGGGCCCTTGTTCGCAAACCAGGCGCCGCCGCCGATTGCCACGGCCAGGCCTACCACTATTGCCAAAGTTTTCTTCTTCATGAGAGGTCTAACTACTTTCCTGCATAAAATTCAGGGAACACGAGGGTGGCTTCCAAGCCACCGCCCGGGTGGTTGGCCAGGCTCAGGCTGGCGCCATGCTGTTCAGCGATATTGCGCGCAATCGTCAGGCCGAGGCCGGTGCCGCCGGAAGAACGGTTGCGCGAGGTTTCAAGACGGTAGAACGGTTCGAACACCTGCGCCAGCTGGCCGGGCGGAATGCCCGGTCCTTCGTCGCGGATGCGCACGCGCGAGGCGCCGGCTTCGCGCTCGACCGTTACATGGGCGCGCTGGCCGTACTTGACGGCGTTATCGATCAGGTTCACCAGGCAGCGGCGGATGTCGAGCGGACGGCCCATCAAGTCCATGCCGGCACGGCCTTTCAGGTCAACCTCCTGGCCGGCGTCGACCGCATCCGCGCACACGCTGTCCAGCAGGGCGTCGAGGTCGACGCGCTGCATCGCTTCGGTGGCGTCCATGCTGCGCGCCAGGTCCAGTCCTTCCTTGACCATCTGCTGCATGGCCGACAGGTCTTCCAGCAGCTTGCCCTGCAGATCAGGGTCCTGCACCTTCTCCAGGCGCAGGCGCATGCGGGTCAGCGGGGTCTGCAAGTCGTGCGTAATCGCGGCCAGCATTTCGGTGCGCTGGGCAATGTGCTGGCGGATGCGCGCCTGCATGGCATTGAAGGCGGCCGACGCGGTGCGGATTTCAGTCGCGCCGCCCAGCGTGATCGGCGCGTGGTTGATGTCGTGGCCCAGGTTTTTGGCGGCCACGGCCAGTTTCTTCAGCGGCCCCATCGTCATGCGGGCCACCAGGTAGGCCAGCACGGCAATGCTGAGCAGGAATGGAACAAATGCGGCATATTCATTTTTGCCTGTCGGCGCCGGCTGGCGCGGCGGCAGGATGGACAATTTCAGGTGCTGGCCGTCAGGCATGGTGACCGCCAGCGATTCGCAGGTGCCGCGCCAGGTGCCGGTGCCGGCGCCAAACACGGAGAACGCGGTATAAGCAGGCGTTGGGCGCTCGCAGGCATCGGGGCGCTCAAGCAGCGATTGCAGGGTGTATTCCTTGCCGAGGCGGTTGGCCAGGGTGGCGCCAAACTCGCTCAGTTCGGGATTGATGCCGGCCAGGTCGTTCAATACTTCGAGCTTGATGGCGCCCATGCTGGCCACGCGCAGGTATTGGTTGCGCGATTCCGGCAGCACCACGACGGCAGTCGAAATGATCTGCTCGGCGCGTTCAAGGGCGAAGAAATCGCGGTAGCGCTGCAGCGTGCGCTGGCGTTCATTGACGGCGAGGTATTGGGTCAGCGCGGCAGAGGCAATGATGCCCAGCATCAGGACCAGGAAGACCCGGCCCGTCATGCCCCTGAAAAACGCTTTCATCAGTCTGGCTCCACGGCCACCGTACCCGCCAATACATAGCCGCCATTGCGTACCGTCTTGATGATCTGAGGCAGGCGCGCGTCTTCACCCAGCTTCTGGCGCAGGCGGCTGATCTGGATGTCGATCGAGCGGTCGAACGGGTCCGCGTCGCGGCCCTGGGTCAGGTTCAGCAGCTGGTCGCGGTTCAGCACACGGTTCGGGTGCTCGAGGAAAACCTTGAGCAGGCGGAATTCCGCGCCGGACAGCATGATCACCGTGCCCTGCGGATTGACCAGGTGGCGCGCGGTCAGGTCCAGCACCCAGTTCGAGAAGCGGATGCGGCTGGCTTTATCGACGCCGCTGGCGGCGGCATTGCTGCTCCGGCGCAGCACGCTGCGGATGCGGGCCAGCAGCTCGCGTGGCTCGAAGGGCTTGGGCAAGTAATCGTCGGCGCCCATTTCCAGGCCGAGGATGCGGTCCAGCGGTTCGCTGCGCGCCGTCAGCATGATGACCGGCAGGGTCGAATGGGCGCGCAGCTTGCGGCACAGGGTCAGGCCGTCTTCGCCGGGCAGGTTCAGGTCCAGCACGATCAGGTCGGGCTTGGTGTTGTCGAGCAGCTTCCACATGGCCGCGCCGTCGCTGGCGCCATGGGTGCGGTAACCGTTGGTTTCCAGGTAATCCTGCAACAGGGTGCGGATATCGCGGTCGTCGTCGACGATGAGGATAGTGGCGGCATTTTCCATGCCTACAATTATCCCTTGATACGACTAGGCAGGGGAATGAGTTTGTATCGCCATGTGTATACCAATCCGGAGTACACAATGCGTTACAAACTCATAAGGCAGGGATTACATCTGGCTCATGGACCAGGCGCCGCTGGAGCTGTTGGGAATACTCCAGTTACCACTCATTTGCTGGATGCTGTCGAATTTACCCGTGAATGACATGTCCGGATATTGCTGCACGGTGAAGGCAAGCGTTCCATCGGCGCTCACTTTGCCTTTGAGATCAAAGGAAATCACCAGACCTCCACAAGAGCCCGCGATATTTCCATCCGGATCAACCGTGACGACACATTCAACCTTCAGATGCCCTGGCGCGCCCACTACACCCGAATAGATTCCTCGCCAGATGCCAACGAAGCGGGTCGCCGAGTCGGCCTTGCGCTGGAGCTTCTGGTTGTAGTAGCCCAGCATTTCACGGGTGCGCTTAACGGTGTTCGTTGTGCCGAGTTTAAAGTTGGTTGTGGCTTCATTACTCACACATTTCACTTCGACTCCCAGCTCCGGCTCCCACCAGCAAGTGCGCTCGATGTCCAGCTTTGCGTCGGGCAGCGACTGGCTGGAAGTCCTGGAGACCTTGATGGCATTGAAGGTTCCGGCCGCCACCGTTACAGACTCCATTGCAAGCGCACTATCCTTGGCTTCAAGGTTGTACTTCCAACCATCGCAGCTATTGGTAACCGTTCCTTTATGCTCCCAGCTCATTCCAACTGAGACCTTCATAGGAGCGACTTCGTAAAACGGCGGCGAGGCAGTCTGCGTACAGCTCATTTGGGTACTGATCCAGCGCCCCAGGCTGTCGTAGTCAGCAGGGTAGGTGTTTGAATCGAACTTACCAGGCGCGATTGTCGATGGCTCATCCAGAAGGAGCTTGGCTGAGCTGGCGCCGTCGGCTACGACACTGCTGACTAACTTTGTAGAGTAGCTCGTGTAGGACGAGCCGGCGGTGCCGTGCTGGTTATCGACCTTGAAGGTGTAGTAGTCGCCAGCAGTCGCTTTGGCAGCAATATAGGTTGTCGGGCCAGGCGTCAGTTGGGTTCCGGCGCCGGTGCTCGACTCAGTGCTACCGCCGCCTCCGCCGCAAGCTCCCAGCAGCCCGGCCGCAGACAAGCACGCAATCCAATTACTTCGCATTGATTTACTCCTGATGGAATTAGTATATAGATAATGTTGCCATTAAAAAACCATTGTCGCAACAACTGGATACAAAGTCCTTGCTCCGGGACACTTGCCCGACACAGGAGAACGGGAAGATGCTTTCATGTGCAGTGCGAGTGCACATTTTCATAAATTTATTTGTGAAGGGATTAGTGATGAAAACCTTGCATAAAGCATTCGTCATCGGCGCAGCAGTTATGGGTTTTGGTGCGGCAGCATTGCCGGCCGTGGCAGAAGAGACTCCCCAGCATCAATATGCGGCGACCAAATTCGACCCGGTTAAAATGCAGGAGCACATGGACGCGCATGCCAAGCGCCTGCACGATACGCTGAAGATCACCGCGGCCCAGGAAGGGGCTTGGCAGGCTTATTTGTCGGCGCTGAAATCGAATATGCCGCAGCATGGCCAATTCGATCGCGCCTC
>DASWTB010000558.1:0-13627 GCA_036402315.1 Pseudoduganella sp.
GCAAAACCCGCCATCACTTCCTGCTTTTCCAGGAACAGGGTGCACCGTCCCGCGTGTAGCTTGGCGATCAGCGTTGAAAAGTCACGTGCGCCCTGGTCTACTTCGCCAGGTGGAAGGCCATAGTTCACGTAGTTGTAGCCATGGATGCCGCAAACCCGTTGCTTGCGCAGGTCGCCAAGGCCGGCGATTTTCAGGCCAGCGGAATGGTGGCGCCGCGAATAGTAGTAAAACGTCGTGGTGGAGTAGTATGCGCGCGTCAACAGGAAGTTGCGCTGCCGCTCGGGATTGTAGGACAGGTTGAGCACCATCTGGTATTCCTTGCCCAAAGTGGCGACTGCCTGGCAGCGCGGCCACGGGATCAGATCGAAGCTGTAGCTTATCTTGTTGCGCGCCAGGATCTCGCTGATCACGTCCACCGCATAGCCAGTCAGCTTGCCCGGCGTGCCATCAGCACCGCGCTGACGGTACACATACGGCGGCCACTCGTTTTCATCTTCGCAAATGGCGATATGGCTGATGGCTGCAAAGGCATTTCCCGTAACGCCAAGTGCTACGGCCATCGCCAGCTGCCGCATATCAAAACCCCCCGTTGATGCTGACAAAAATCTCCCGCGGCGCACCGGTCAGCATGGTCGCGAACGTTCCTGCAGGATCCGATGCTACAAACTGGTTCGAACCTACGGTGCCAAAATAGCGTTTATCGAAAAGGTTCTCCACTTGAACCCGCAGGGACCAGTTGGACCAGCGGTATCCGCCCGAGAGATTCCACACCGTATAGCATGGCGCCTTCCCATCATTGCTGAAGCTGTAATAGCGGGCGCCGGTGAATTTCCCTGCCAAGCGCGCAAACCACTTCTTGTTATCATAGGCCGCTTCGCTATGCCACATCAGGCGCGGTGAGTCGACGACGGTCTTGCCTTTCACAGCTACCAGCTTACCCTTGTCGGTATAGTCCGAGCGATAGCGGGCATCGTTCAGCGTTGCGGCGTTGAACCAGCTCCAGTACCGGAACGGCGACCAGTTCACTGCCAGTTCGGCACCGTGCGTGGCGACGCGGCCAACATTGACCACGGTATTCGGGCAGCCCACCACCCCGGCGCACGTGGCGACGCTCAGCAGCCGGTCATGGAAGCTGGCGCTGTAAATGGCCAGCGATCCAGCCACTTTGCCGTGCTGGAAACGCACTCCCAGGTCGCCGGTGACGGAAGTCTCCGGCCGCAGCTTGCCGGCGCCAAGGTCGAAGGCTTCCTGGTTTTGCGAGAATTGGCCGTAGACGCCCGCTTCAAAAGCCCGCATATTGCGCGCCACTGATCCGAAGAGATCAATATCCCGGCTGATTTCGTAGTTGGCGCCCAGCTGGGGAAGCAAGCCTTTCCCGGCCTTCAGGTGGCCGGCGGCGCGTGCGGAGTTCAAGCTTCGTGCATCAATCGTAACGCGCGGATGCTTGATTCCGCCATTGAGGGTCAGGCGGTTATCCAGCAGGCGCATGCTGTCCTGCAGATGGACCTGTGCCGTCTGCACTTTGAAGCGCTGGACGAAGCCGGTGAGGATTGGATCAGTCAGGAAGTAGTTGGTGTCTTGCGGTCCAGTCGCTGCATAGAAGCGGCGCGCCAGGTCGTGGATATTGTGCTCGAACCAGAAGCCGGCGTTGATCGTGTGCCGCCCTGCGCTGCGGGTAGCTCCGATAATGACTCCGTGGCGGTTGATGCCGTATTCCGTGGTGCGGATTGATACTGGGTCGGTATCGGAGGTTGGCGTGTATGGTGTATACCAATGGCCCTGGCCGCGGTTGCGATGATAGTAGACAGCTGCATTGCCTTGCCAGATTCCCTGCTCCGGCGCGAAGTGCAGGGTGGCATATGCCAGGTGGTCCTTGCGCAAGCCGCGCGCCAGATAGTAGGCATCGTCAAGGTTGTTGACGGCGCCGCTGAATATGCCGCGCGCCGCCAGCACCGCAAGGTTCCAGTCCGGCGCATAGTTGTCCCACATCCAGCCCAAGCGCCTTTGCATCTCCAGCGACAGGTCCTGGTAGTCGGTCTCCGAGCGGTCGGCGTAGTTGTAGAAGGCGCTGAGGGTGAACGGGCCGGCCGCATGGACGAATTTGGCGTTGAATTGCTTGAGGTCTTGCGGCCCCACTCCTTTCCATTTTTCCGCGTGCTGGCGTGCGGCGCTGACATACAGGCCCTTGCCCGTATCGGCGCGCAGCAGGGTGCGCACGGTATGGTTGCTGCCCATGGTTTGCGCTACGCTGGCGCCGGGCTGGCCGGCCGGATCGGCGGAAAAGAATTGCACGGTGCCGCCAAGGTTGCTGGTCGATGCAGTGCCGACAGCTCCCGAGCCTTGTGCCAATTCCACCTGGCGCAGGTTTTCCGGCGTGATGGCGCGGCTGATATGCAAACCGTTGTTGTTCCCGTAGCTCATATTGCCAAGCGGAATGCCATCCAGCGTAAACCCAAGCTGCCCTTGGCTGAAGCCACGCAGGCCGATGCGGGTCGACCACTCGTAGGAGCCGAAGGCATCGGACGACTGGAAGCTGACGCCAGGCAGCCTTGCGAGTGTCTTGAGCGGGCTGGCACCGGGCAGGGCGGCAGCCAGATCGTCGCGCGTAATGTTTTGCACCTGGCGTGTCTGGCCCTGGCCAAAGACCTGCACAGTTGGCAATTCCAGCGTATCCTGGGCCGCCGCAGCCGCGCAGGCCAGCACAGCGCCAAATAGGAGGACTTTCATGGGGAGGCTCCCCTTAACTCATCATTCCACCGCTAGATTATGCTCCCATGTAGCGTCAGTGTGAATTCGACACCGCCGGTTATGTTCCGGACTGCCACAGTGCCGCCCATCTTGGCCATATAAGTCTTCACGACGAACAGGCCCTGGCCGCGGTTGCTGTCTTGTTCCTGGCCGGATACGCCGTATTCAAATACCTTGTCGATCAGCGCCGGCTCGATCGACTCGCCTTCGTTGCGGATGGCGAGGCTCACGGTGCGCCCGTCCGTGCTGAGCGTCATGGTGATGGGCGTACCGCGGGTGCGGTGGCGGTTGGCGTTGTTCAGGATGTGCGCCACCACGTCTTCCAGCGAATAGGGATCGGCGCGAACCAGGGCCGGTGTCCCTCCTTCATAGCGTACGTCTGCTATGCCGACGCAGGGCGCGTTGGCAGCCACATCGCCCAGGAAGGCATCCAGGTCTACGGTTTCCATTTGCAGGGTAGTGGACTGGAAGGCCTCGCTGGGAGATGCCTGTCCATACAGCACGCGCACCGCCTGCTGCATGCGGTGGATATAGCGCCCGCTTGGGTCATGTTCGCCGCTGTGCAGTGCCATCAACGATTGCAGCGGCGACATGATCTCGTGGCCGACCGCGTGCCACATATCGCGTTCCTGCTCGGCGCGAATCGCTTCCTTCTCCACATCCTCGCGCACGCGCCGCAACAGGTCGTGCAGGCAGTTCGCCAGCACACCAAGTTCGTCGCGGCCGCGCAGGTCCGACAGGTCGAATTCGTCGAGCGCGCCGGCGGTCTTGACTGAGCGGGCGACCTTGTCGGCGCGTTTGGTCAGGATGCTGATGGGGCGGATGATGCCCGCTTCCACCACCAGCCAGGCGACAAGCAAGGCCCCCAGGATGGCGCCCACGAACCAGGACACACGGGTAGCCACCACGCTCAAGGTATCGCTGACGCTGCGAGCGTCGCCGCTCAGTTCAATCTCGAAATTGCCAAGCGGTGTTGGAACGCTGGTCCGCGTTTGCAGCGCCTTGACGGAGGTGTCGACCGGCAGGTGGCGCACAAGGGTAAGCAGGGCATGCCAGCTTTGGTCGCTGTTGCTGCTGGCCTCCGACAGCGTCAGGACTTCCCGGCCCTGGCCGGTGCTGATGCGCAGGGTTTCGCCAGGCAGCAGCAGCGATCGCAGGTCGTGCAGCGAGAACAGGGGCGTAGGCTGGTCGCGCGCCGTGTCGAACAGCGCAGGACCATCGCCCGGCGGCAGCACAGCAACGCTCACATTGATGTTTGCCAGGTCTTCCGGTGGCCAGGCCGGCCGGGTCTTGGCGAACAGGGCGTCCTGCAGCACGCCAACCGGCAGCCGCACCGAGAAGAAGGAGCTGTGCACGCAGTCCGGCGCTCCATTCGGGGCGCATACCGGGCTTTGCCAGATCCAGCCGCGAAAGTCCTTGACCGGGCGGGCGTGCGGTTTGCCCGCGTCGGCGGCGGTGTAGCCGGTCAGTCGGCCCCGTATGCCGCCATTGGCCGGGTCGCCGGTTTGCTCGAACGGCGCAATCCAGTGGTATTGCTGGCCGCGCAGGCTCACTTTCACATCGACGCGATGGGCCTGGTCGATCGACTCCTCGCGCAAGGGGTGCGCTGCCAGCAGCGGGCTGTTGAAAGTCCCGGCCACGTAGACAAAGCCGCCCGCCCATGGGTTGCTGCCGATGCCGACGCACAGCGTGCCTTTGTCGCCGTACTGGGCTGCGCAGCCGGCCATGGCGATGGCTTGCTGGACCTTGGCCTGGTCGTCGAAATCGAGCGCTGGATAAGGCAGCAGAACCGGGTGCAGGCCGGGATTGCGTCCGGCGGCGGGGTTCAGCAGGGCGAGCTGCCCGGTCGGATGGCGCAGCGTGGCAGCGATCTGTTCGCGCGTTTTGTGGAAGGAATGCTCGTAGGCCTGGTAGCTGAGCTGCTTTTCCTGCTGCAGCACGGACACTGCCAGCGCCACTGTCGCAATGGCGAGCAATGGAAAGGCCATGCGCAAGACGATGCGCAGGCGGTAAGGCGTCAGCAGGGAAAAGGGATTCATGCCTGGTCGGTCCAGCGGAAACCGCGCATCGGAATGTTTTCGATGCACTCGAAGCCGGGATCGATTTCGCGGAAGGCGTCGCGGATGGTGCTCACGTGCTTGCGGATGTTGTCGCGGTTGCGGCCGCTTTTCACTACTTCGAACAGGTCTTCATAGGACACCACCTGGCCGCGCCGCTCGAACAAGGCAGCCAGGATGCGCTGCGCCGTCAACGGCAGGTTGATGCGCTGGCCGCGCCAGGTGGGTGTGCGCTGGCGCAGCGGGTCCATGGCCAGCTCGCTGGCCGGGGCGGCGGGCTTGCTGTCCTTGGCTGCACGCAGGATTTCCAGGAAGGTATCGATGAAGTCAGCTTCTTCGAAGGTGGTCTTTTGCAGGTAGTCCCAGGCGTCCAGCGCTTTCATGATCGAGCGGTAGATGGCTGCAGGCATGGCCGACACTACCAGCACCGGCGTTGCATGGCGCTTGTTGATGGCGTTGATGATCGCCACGCCGGCATGGCGTTCGCGGCCCAGTTCAATGTCCAGCACCACCAAGTCGTAGTGCTCGCGGGCGATGGCCGCCTCGGCATCGTCGCGATTGAACCACTGGTCGACCTGGATGCCGGGGCGCGCTGCGGCGATCCAGCCGGCGAGCTGGTTGCTGGTGGGGAGGTCGTCTTCAATGATGGCTACACGGGTCATGCTGGAAGTATTACCCAAAAGGCGGGCCGCCGGCGTGAATTTTTCTTCACAGGCCGGAAGGGAGTGGGCGGGCGGCAGCATTGAACGTTCGCGGCGTCCAGCCGGAAGATGGCTGTACCGGCGCTGTGCCGGGCCAACCAACCAGAAAGGCAACCAATCATGAACAACCGGATCAGTACGATGCTGCAGGCGATTCGCTCGACGCTCGGCCGTGCTGCCAGCAGCATCCATTTCCCTTCCGGCGCCCGCAAAAGCGTCGTGCTGCTCGCCGTGACCGGCGCCGCCGCCTACGGCTTGTACCAGTTCCCTCCAATGCGCACGGTTGGCCGCGGCGAAGTGGCGGTGCGCACCAACCACCTGACCGGCGAGACTTCGATTGTGCGTGAAGGCCTGGCGCTGGACCTGCCGGGCATCCATGAACTGCGCCTGCTGTCGCTGCGCGACCAGACCTACCGTCCAGCTGCTGCCGGCGAAACGCCGTTCCAGTCCGGTGAAGGCCTGTCGCTTGGCCTGGATATGTCGGTGCGCTATGGACTGGACCAGGCGCGCCTGGCCCAGTTCGCGCCCAAGCTGCCGGCCGATATCGCCCGCGATGTCGTGGCGCCCGATGTGGAGGGCGTGATCTACAAGATCCTGACGCGCTACACCGTGCGCGAAATCTTCTCTTCCAAGCGTGCCGAGATCCAGCAGGCCATCGAGGCTGAGCTGAAGCCCAAGCTGGCCGCCGATGGCCTTGTGCTGCGCAGCGTCACCATCGGCAAGGTCGTGCTGCCGGAAGATTTCAAGGCCGGCATGGAAAAGCTGCTGGCCGAAGAGCTGGCGTCCGAAAAAATGCGCTACACCCTGGAACTGAAGGAAAAGCAGGTACGCCAGACCGCACTGGAAGCCGAAGCTGAAAAGGTCGCCCGCGAAAAGGCCGCCGAAGCCGCTGCCTCTGAGCAGGTGATCGCCGCCAAGGCGCAGGAAGAAGCCATGCGCCATGTACTGCCCTTCAAGGAAAAGCAGGTAAAGCAGCGCGAGCTGGAGGCGGAAGCGGAAAAGACTGCCCGCATCAAGACCTCGGAAGGCAACGCCCAGGCCCGCATCATCGAAGCTGCCGGCGAGGCCGATTCGCGCCGCAAGCTGGCTGACGCTGAAGCCTACCGCCAGGAACTGGTGGGCAAGATTGCCAGCGCCCAGATGGAACGCGACGGCGAGCTGTTGAGCAAGCACCCGCTGCTGATCCAGAAAACCATGGCCGACAAGCTGTCGGACAAGGTGTCGGTCATCATCGCGCCGCCGCCGGCTGATGGCGGTTTCATTGGCTCGACCCTGGTTGGCGCTCCGAAGACGGCGCACACCGAACGCATCGCTGCCACCGCTGGGGAGTAACCATGGCCGTTTCGATGCTTGCCGCCACCGTGGCCCTGGCCATCGTTGCCCAGGACCAGCTCCCGCTGCGTGCGGCGCCGCGTGAATCCGCCCAAGCGCAGGCCGTGTTGTGGCTAGGCGACGCGCTGGAAGTGCGCGGCACCCGCGGCGATTTCCTGCAGGTGTATGACCACCGCCGCGAGCGGGCAGGTTATGTGCGTGCGACACGCGTGCGCCAGGTCGACTTGCAGCCTGCCGCCGCGCCGGAACTGCTGGCGGTGCTGCGCTTCCTGCGCGATACGCCGGGCGCCGAAGCGCTGGGCATCAGCTACGGCGCCGCCTACCTGAAGGCCGCGGCGCCGCAGGCGATCGATGCCGAGCCGTTCGACGCGATCGGCAGCATGGCCGAGCGTTTGGCGGCGCGTGCTTCATCGAAGCTGGCGCCGCAGGCCGAGACGGCGTTGGCGGCCCATCTTGAAGTGGTGGCCAGCTATGGTGTGGCGATGCGCAGCTACGAGAACGATGGCAAGGTGCGGGTGTGCTACGACGGCGACGCTTTCCGCCGCGTGCTGGCCGTTGCGGCAAGCGCCGAGCAGCGTTACCGGGCCGCGCTGGCCTTGAGCAATGGCGCCTGCATCGACCCGGCGCTGGGCGTCGTGCAGCGCGCCGGGCATGACCGCTGGCGCGCCGACCTGCTCGACACGGTGGACCTGGCACGCCTGCCGGAGCACATGAAAAATCGCATCCATATGCGGCGCGCGGCGGTCTGGTCGAGCGTGGCCTTCCAGCGTGCGCGCAAGGGAGAGGATGCGTCGCAGGCGGCCGGGCGCGCGGAACAAGCGCTGGCGGCAGTCAGCAAATCGGAGCTGGCGGACGAGGACAATGCCGCCTATGCGGAAGCGGGTGTGCGGGTCGGCGCCGTGCGCTGGGCGCTGGAAGCGGCGCCGGCGTCCGCTCCAGGCAAGGCAACGCCCCAGCTGGCAGTGAGCGCTGCCCCTGGCCGGCCGGGCGAAACCTGCGTCAGCCTGCAGGGCGGGGGCAAGCAGCTCGCGACCCGCTGCACCTGGGGCGTGGCGTGGATGGCTTCCGCGCGAGCGCACCCGCAGGGGACGGCACTGGCGCTGGCGGTGCAGCCGCTCGATGGCTGGCGCGAGATGTGGCTGTTCCGCCGCCAGGGTGACAGTTGGGTGGTGGACGTGCTGCCGCCGGCTTCCAGCGATCCGGACATCGGCTACGCGGAATTCGCGGGCTGGGTGCCCGGCACCGCCAAGATGCTGGCGGCGCGGGAAGTACGTGCCGAAGGCAAGTTCCGCCGCAGCTTCGAGCTGCTGGACGTGGCCACCCTGGCGACAGAACGCAGCGCCGACAGACCGGAATCGCTGTCCACCTTCTACAAGTGGCAGGACCCGGCCTGGAAACGCCAGACGGTCAGCTTGCGCTGATCACTGCGGACGGTAGGTCACCTTCAGGTTGTAGGAGCCTGCGGTGTAGCCGTTCAGCATGACGTAGACATCGCCGTTGGCGGTCAGGCTGGTGCTGCAGGTCTCGGTCGCGGTGGAACCGTCCGACTTGCAGCTGTAGCTGCTGGTGGTCGGCACGGAGCCCTTGCGCACATACAGGTCGATGTCGCCGGTGCCGGTGGTCTCGGCCTTGAAGGTGCCCACGCCGGCCTTGAACGGGCCGAAGGTCTTCTTCTGGTTCAGCGTCAGGCTGCCGGTGAATGTCTCCACCGTATCCGGCTTGACGATGACAGGCCCGTCGCTGCCCAGCTCCACGGCGTACGCGGCGGCCAGTTGCGCAAACTTCAGCGCGTGGTTGGCCTGGGTGTCGGAGTTGGCCAGCGTGTCGTTGGCGGTATGGATGTAGGGGTTGTCCTGGCCCATCTGCGCTTCGAACGGGAACGATGCCGGGAAGCCCTGGTTATGCCAGGAGGCGTGGTCCGAGCAGCCGTAGCCGCAAGAACTGTAGCCGATAGTGGCCGCCGGCATATAGGCAGACAGCAGGGAGCTGAGGAAGGTGTTCTGCGGGCTGTCGGTATAGTCGGTGTAGATCCAGACGTCCTTGCTGGAGCCGCGGTAGTTGGTCATGTCCAGCTGCAGCACGCCGACAACATTGATGTTGTTGGCCTTGAAGCTGGACGCAATATCCTTCGAGCCGAGCAGGCCGGCTTCCTCCGCCGCATAGCCCATGATCTTGATGGTGCGGCGCGGCTTGTAGCCGGAAGCGATCATCGCCCGTGCCGCTTCGGTCAGGCTGGCAACACCCGATGCGTCGTCGTCGGCGCCGGGCGAGCGTGAAGTTTCGCCGTTGCCGCTCATATTGATCGAATCCAGGTGGCCGCCCATGACTATCACTTCGGAACCATTATCGGTGCCGTTGATGGTCATGATGACGGACTTCTGGTTGTAGCCCGAGTGCGTGAACTGGGTCACGCTGATGTCGCTGCGGCCGGCCGCCATCGCAGTCCACTTCTGCGCCAGCCAGCTGGCTGCATTGGCGCCATTGGTGGTGCGGTAGTAGCGGTTGGCGAAGTTCGACATATCGGTGATGGTCTGCGCGATATTGGACGCCTGCAAGGTCGGCAAGATGGCGTTGACGGTCGACTGGTTGTCGATCGTGTAGCTTGGGCGGGTCGTCGCGAGGGCCTGCGGCTGCACAGCATTGGCCTTGGCCAGCGCTTGCCGGCCTTCCTCTTCGCTTGCATGGGCGATGAAGCCGCCGCAGCGTTTCAATTCCTTATGGATTGCTGCCGACAGCTTCAGCATGGTTTCTTCGTCCACCTGCACGAGGTGGACTTTCTCCTTCCCCTGGCCTTGCTTGCTGGCTTTGGCGACCGCCTGCGGCGCGGCGGCTTGCAATTTGGCGTAAGCGGCATCGCCGAGGGTGATCCAGGTTTGAGGTGCTGCGTTTGCTGCGCTGGCTGTAAAGAGTCCTGCGGCCAGTACGACTGGGGTGAATCTCTTCATGTTCGCTCCTTTGCGCAAAAAAAAAAATGCACCCGGGGCGGGTGCATTTGTCAAAAATCTTAGCAGATTATTGGATTCGCACGATTGTGTACCGATTTGATTTGTCTCAACTGTCGCAGAAATGCAGCGCACATCATGGAAGCGTGCAGTTTTCTTCAGGGGAGGTAGACCATGAAAGCGCAACTGCTGGCCGCATGTGCGGCCATATTCCTGACTGCCTGCAGTGGCAAGGGCAGTAACGGCAAAACACCGGCACCGCAATTCGCCGCGGAAGTCACCCGTACCAGTTATGGCGTCGCGCATATCCAGGCCAGGGATTTTGCCGGTGTCGGTTATGGCCTGGCCTATTCGTTCGCGGAGGACAATGTCTGCATGCTGGCCGACAGCTTCCTGACGGTGCGCGGCGAACGATCGCGCTACTTTGGCGGGGAGGCGCGCGCCACCAAACCCCTCAACGGCGAGTATGGCGCAGCCCTCGACTTCATGGACCTGCGCAACGAGGACAGTGACTTCTTTTTCAAAGGCTACCTGGATGTCGAGAAGCTGCGGGCAGGCTATGCCGCCGGTTCCAGCGAAATCCGGCAGTTGCTGCAGGGTTATGCCGCCGGCTACAACCGCTACCTGCGCGACCATCGTGCAAGCTTGCCCGAGGCCTGCCGCAACGCACCCTGGGTCAAGCCGATCGGCTTCGACGATGTGATGCTGTTGATCGCGGAAAAGGCGCTGCACGCCACCGGCGAGGTGTTCGCCGCAGAAATCGTGGCGGCCGCGCGCGACGTGAGCGGCAACCGTACGCTGGCGCTGCATCAAGGCCCGGTGGAGGCACGGCCTTCCAGTGAGCCTTTTGTCATGCCTACCCAGGGCGCAATGGCCAGCAACGCACTGGCAATCGGCAAGGAAGCCAGCAGCAACGGCCGCGGCATCCTGCTCGGGAATCCGCACTATCCCTGGACCAGTACCGACCGCTTCTACCAACTGCATGTCACGGTGCCGGGCAGCTACGATGCGATGGGCGTCAGCCTTGGCGGCTTGCCGCTGGTGGTCATTGGCTTCAACAAGGATCTGGCCTGGACGCATACCGTGACCAAGGCCGTGCACTTTACGACGTTCCGCCTGCCGCGCGACGCGTCCGACCCGATGCGCTATATGGTCGACGGGACCCCGCTATGGCTGGAGACCCGCACGGCGACCATCGAAGTGCTGCAGCAGGACGGCAGCTTGCTGGAAAAGCGCAAGGCCTTCTACTTCAGCAAGCTTGGCGCCGTGATGGCGGTGCCGGGCAGCCCGCAAGGGCAGGGCGGTTTGCTGGTGCTGGGCGACCCAAACCGCAACAACACGCGGTCGATGGAGCAGTGGCTTGCCATCGGCCGCTCCAGCAGCGTGCAGGAGCTGAAAAGGCAGCTTGAACGGCTGGTCGGGCTGCCCTGGGTGAACACGGTGGCGGCGGATCGCAACGGCGGCGCCCTGTACGCCGATGCCAGCGTGGTGCCGCACCAGGGGGCCGACAAATTCGGCAACGACTGCCTGCTGCTGGCGAATTTGCTCATGTTCGATGGCTCGCGCTCCTCCTGCGCCTGGGGCCACGATGACGATGGCACACCGGATGGCATTTTCGGCGGCGCCAATGCGCCCAGCATGCTGCGCCAAGACTACGTTGCAAATTCCAACGATGGTTACTGGATCACGAATGCGCGGCAACTGCTGGTCGGGCCAACGCCGCTTGGATATTCACCCTTGTACGGCCCGGTAGGCGTGGCACAGCACCTGCGCACTCGCAGCGGCTTTATCGGAATAGAGGAAATGCTGGCGCAGCGCGCCCGCGTGGGGCCGCAAGACCTGCAGGCGCTGATGTTCGCCAACCGCGTGCTGGCGGCGGAACTGGTGTTGCCGGAACTGCTCCCGGCCTGCATGGCCAGTAGCGACGCCTTGCTGCTGAAGGCTTGCACAGCGTTGGCGAAATGGGACCGCAAGTCGGAGCTGGATAGCCGCGGCGCAGTGCTGTTCCGCGAATTCTGGAACAGCGCCGCCACGTTGCCTGGAATATGGTCGCTGGCATTTGACGCCGCCGATCCCCTGCATTCGCCGCGGGGCGTGGCGCCGGCAGCAATTCCGGCCATGCTGGCCGCGCTCAAGGATGCATCCTTGCGCCTGCAGCAGCTTGGCGTGCCCTTTGACGGGCGCCTGGCCGAGTTCCAGGTGGAGCCGCGCAACGGCCAACGCTTCCCCATCCACGGCGCGATTGGCGATATCGATGGCAGTTACAACTCGATCCACATGGCCGGCGGGCTGGGGACATCCGGCTACGAGCGCGTTACCTGGGGTACCAGCTACATCCACCTGGTCAGCTTCGACGAGGACGGGCCGCAGGCGCGCGGGCTGCTGGTCTACGGCCAGTCCACCGATCCGCGTTCGGCACACTATGCCGACCAGTTGCCGCTATACGCGGAAAAACGCCTGCCTTTGCTGCCATTTACCGCGGCCGCCATCGCCGCCGACCCCGCGCGGCGCGTCCGGCAATTGCAGGAATAGTGACGCAGGGCAACTCCGTACACCGAGCTTGCCAGTCACCGGTCATGGGCATACGATTGGTGCATGAGCTCACAGCGCATCCAGCCGCCGGCGCTGCTCTTCATTGAAGGCGACCTCACGATCCGGCGCGTGCAGGAAATGAAAGACGTGCTCCTGGCACGTCTTGCCCAGTCACAGGCGCTGGAAGTGGACCTGGCGGGCGTCACCGACATCGACACCGCCGGCGCCCAGCTCTTGCTGATGGTGCGCCGCGCCGCGCAGGACAGCCAGAAGGAGTTGCGGCTGGTCGCGCACAGCCCGGCCGTCGCTTCGCTGTTCGAGCTGCTGCGCATTCAATAGGAAGGCATTCCCCATGGACCTGGACGAAGGCTTGCAGGCGTTTGTCACCGAGGCGGGGGAATTGCTGGCCGAGATGGAAGCCGGCCTGTTGAAGCTCGGCGAACCTGCCGCGCGCGAGCAAGCCGTCCATGCCATTTTTCGTTCGGCCCACACCATCAAGGGCACGGCGGGATTGTTCGGGCTGGACTTCATCGTGCTGTTCACCCATGCGGTCGAAAGCGTGCTGGATGAGGTGCGCAACAATGTGCTGCCGCTCGATGACGACCTGGTGGCGCTGCTGCTGGAATGCGCCGACCAGATTGGCGCGATGGTACGTGATGTCGAACGTGGCGGCCGCGGTGAACTCGGCGAGCGGTGCCGCCCGCAACTGGATGCGCTGCATGCCTACCTCGCCCCGGTGCTGCCGCTGGAAGCCATGCCGATGCAGCCGCTGTTTGGCGCCGACGCCGCCGACGGCGCGAGCGGCTGCTGGCTGGTATCGCTGGAATTTGGCCGCGACGTTTTCCGGCAGGGCATGGACCCGGCTTCTTTTATCGCCTACCTTGGGCGCCTTGGCCGAATCGTGGCGTTGGCCACGGTCGATAGTGGCCTGCCGCCGCCGGAGCAAATGGACCCGCAAAGCTGCTACCTCGGTTTCGAGATTGTGCTGGAGACGGCGGCCGACGCGGAAGATATCAGCAAGGTGTTCGAATTCCTGCACGATGAATGCACTTTGCGCCTGCTGCCGCCCGGCAGCAGCAATGACGACTTCCAGCGCCTGGCCAACGTGCTGCCGCAGCATGGCGCCGCCATCGCGGAGGTCTTGCAGGCCAGCGCGCTTGGCACCGTAATGCCGGCGGAGCTGCCGCCGTCGGGGACTGCGGCGCAAGCGGAGCCTGCAAGCGGTGCGGCTTCCGTCCGGCCACACGAAAGCCGCACCATCCGTGTCGATGCCGAGCGCCTTGGCCAATTGATCACGCTGGTGGGAGAATTGATC
>DASWTB010000559.1:0-14220 GCA_036402315.1 Pseudoduganella sp.
GTGGCAGATTGCCGGAGCTGACCCCGACTTTCAAGTTAGTTGGAGGCGGTAGCCGACGGCGGTTTCGGTCAACAGGTATTGCGGCTGGGCGGGGTCGTCTTCCAGCTTGTGGCGCAGGTGCCCCATGTAGATGCGCAGGTAGTGGCTGTTGTCGGACTGGGCGGGGCCCCAGACTGCGCGCAGCAGCTGCGGCGCAGTCATGACGCGGCCGGCGTTGGCGACCAGCACCGATAAAAGGCGGTATTCAGTCGGCGTCAGGTGCACATGCTCACCGCGCTTGGTAACGCGGCGGTTCGGCAAATCCACTGCCACCTCCCCGAATTGCACCTGGCCGGCGCTGTCGGCTTGCGGTTGCCGCTGGCGGCGCAAGGTGGCGCGTACGCGGGCCAGCAATTCGCCGGTGCCGAAAGGCTTGCCCAGATAGTCGTCGGCGCCGGCGTCCAGCGCCTTGATCTTGTCCGCTTCGTTGACCCGCGCCGACAGCACGATCACCGGTACAGTGGACCATTTGCGCAGGTCGGCGATGAAGTCGGTGCCGTCGCCATCCGGCAGCCCCAGGTCGAGAATCACGACGTCGGGCCGGCGCGTGCCGGCGTCGATCAGGCCGCGCTGCATGGTGGCCGATTCGTGGACCTGCCAGCCCTCCTCTTCCAGCGCGGCCCGCACGAAGCGGCGGATCTGCGGCTCGTCTTCCACCAGCAAAGCTGTCGGGGCGACGTCTGTCTGTCGCATGTTCATGTTTCCTCAATCTCGGGCACTTGCGGCGGCGTGCCGACCGGCAGCGTGAAGACGATGGCGGCGCCGCCCAGCGGCGACTTGTCGGCGGCGATGGTGCCGCCATGCGCTCCAACGATGGCGCGGCAGATCGCCAGGCCAAGGCCGACGCCGGGTTTCGACGATTCCTTCTCGCCGCGCGTGAATTTTTCGAAGATCGCTTCCTCGCGGCCGCGCGGCAAGCCCGGGCCGTTATCGTACACCATCACTCGCACGAATTCGCCGCGCTGTACGGCGTAGATCACAATGGACGATCCGGGCGGCGTGTACTTGGCGGCATTCTCCAGCAGGTTGCACAGCACGCGCTCGACCAGCACCGCGTCGAAGCGCAGCAGCGGCAACTCCAGCGCCAACTGCGTGCTGACCTTGTGTTCCTTCAGCTGCAAGCCGCTGTGGCGCAGCGCGCTGCCCACCACTTCCTCCAGCGGCTGCCATTGCAGGTTGATTTTCAACTCGCCGCTTTCGATGCGCGCCATGTCCAGCAGGTTGGCTACCAGGGCGCTCATGCGCAGCGCCTCGGCGTGCAGGGAATGCGCGGCTTCGAGCTGCTGCTGCGCCAGCGGCGGGCGCGATTGCGCCAGCGATTCGGACAGGCCGACCAGCGACGTCAATGGCGTGCGCAGGTCGTGCGACAAGGCGGCCAGCAGCGAGTTGCGCAGGCGTTCGGACTCCATGTTGACCAGCGCTTCCTGCGCCACCTCGATGTAGTGCACCCGTTCGAGCGCAATCGCGGCCAGTGCGGCGAAGGTGTCCAGGTGCTGCCGCTGTTCGGGGATCAGGATCCAGCGCCGCTGCGCCGGTTCGATCGCCAGCACGCCGCGCGTGCGCATCGGCGCCACCAGTGGCATGTAGAACAGCGGGCTGGCGGGCAGCGTGTCCGTGCCAAGGCCTGCGCTTTCGGCATGATCGAAGGCCCATTGCGCCACGCCCTGGTCGAGCGCTGCAGGCGCCGCGACAGCGGGCGGCAGGTGCAGCCGCCCTTCCGCATCGGGCACCAGCAGGGTGGCCTTGGCGCGGAATGTGCCTTGCACGAAGCGGGCGGTAGTCTCGAAAATCTGCTCGGTCTGCAGGGCGCCGGACAGTTCGCGCGCGAATTCATACAGCGCACGCGCTCGCGCTTCGCGGTGGGAGGCGACGCGTGCCTGGAAGCGCAAGCCGGCGGTCAGGTGGCCGGTGATCAGGCCCACCGCCAGCATGACGGCGAAGGTGATCAGGTACTGCAGGTCCGAAATGGCAAAGGTGAAGCGCGGCGGAACGAAGAAGAAATCGAAGCAAGCCACGCTGACGCAAGTGGCCAGCACGGAGGGCGCACGGCCGTAACGCACCGCGACCAGCAGCACAACCAGCAGGAACAGCATGGCGATATTGGCCAGGTCGAAGTATGGCAGCAGCGGCGTCGCCAGCAGCGCCATGCCAAGGCTGAAGCCGGCGGCCACGGCATAGCCGGCCAGGCGCGACTTCAGGCGCTGGGCATCTTCCTCGGCATCGACTGCAGCTTCCGGCCTGGGCGTGGCTGCCCGCTCGCTGACGGCGACTTCGATCAGGTCGATGTCGGGCGCGTGGGCAGCCAGGCTGCGGATGTGCGAACGGCGCCATGGCCAGGTACGGTGCGCCCGGCCCATGGTGATCTTGGACAGGTTGTGGTCGCGCGCGTATTCCACGGCGGTGGCGGCGATGTCGCTGCCGGACAGCACGGCGGTGGTGGCGCCCAGGTCCTGCGCCAGCTTCAGGGTTTTCAGGATGCGTTCGCGTTGCGCGGTGGACAGGCGCTGCAGCGAAGGCGTTTCGACGTAGATGGCATGCCATTCGGTGCCAAGCTGGCCTGCCAGGCGTGCCGCGCTGCGCACCACCTGCTCGCAGCCAGGGCGCGGGCCGACCAGGGCCAGTACCGAGGCGCCGGTTTTCCAGATGGTGTCGATCGACTGTTCGACGCGGTAGGCGCGCACATCGTCTTCGATGCGATCGGCGGTGCGGCGCAGCGCCAGCTCGCGCAGCGCGATCAGGTTCCCCTTGCGGAAGAAATTCTGCGCCGCGCGCTCGGCCTGCTGGGCGTGATAGACCTTGCCGCCCTTCAGGCGCGCCAGCAGTTCGTCGGCGGGGACGTCGACCAATACCACCTCGTCAGCGGCGTCGAACACGGTATCGGGCACGGTCTCGTTGACCTGGATGCCGGTGATGCCGCCCACCACGTCGTTCAGGCTTTCCAGATGCTGCACGTTGACGGTGCTGAAGACGTCGATGCCGGCTTCCAGCAATTCCTCCACGTCCTGCCAGCGCTTGGGATGGCGCGAGCCGGGGGCGTTCGAATGTGCCAGTTCGTCGATCAGGATCAGCGGCGGGCGCTGGGCCAACGCGCCGTCGATGTCGAATTCATTGAGGGTCTTACCGCGATAGGCAACCGCGCGCAGCGGCAGCAGTGGCAGGCCCTCCACCAGCGCGGCCGTCTCGCTGCGGCCATGGGTCTCGATGACGCCGACCAGCACCTGCTGCCCCGCCGCCTGCAGCTTGCGCGCAGCCGACAGCATGGCGTAGGTCTTGCCGACGCCGGCCGAGGCCCCGAAATAGATGCGCAGCTTGCCGCGTGCTGCCTTGCGCTCCTGCGCCTGCATGTGCGCCAGCAGCGCATCGGGGTCCGGCCGGTCGTCGTCGAGTGGAATCATATCAGCGAGTATGCGGCGTTTTTCCGTCCAGCGCCAGATTCAGCGCCAGGACGTTTACGCGCGGCTCGCCGAAGATGCCCATGACCGTACCGGATGCATGCTCGGCAATCAGGGCCTGTACCTGTTCCGGCGCGATGCGGCGCTCGGCCGCCACGCGCCTGCCCTGGTATTCGGCTGCCGCCAGGCTGATTTCCGGATCGAGGCCGCTGCCGGAAGCAGTCACCAGGTCGACCGGGATCGGCGCCGCATTACCCGGGTCAGCCGCCCTCAGCGCTTCGACGCGGGCGCGTACCGCGTCGGTGTAGGCCGGGTTCAGCGGTCCCTGGTTGGAGCCGCTGGAGCCGCTGGCGTTGTACGGCATCGGGCCGGTGGCCGATGGTCGGCCCCAAAAGTACTTCGGCGAGGTGAATTGCTGGCCGATCAGGGCCGAGCCAACTGGCTTGCCATCCACTTCCAGAATGGAGCCGGCGGCCCGGCTCGGGAACAGGGTTGCGCCGACACTGGTTACGGCCAGCGGGTAAACCACGCCGCAGGCCAGGGTCAGGGCGCCAAACAGCACCAGCGCGGGACGAATAGTTGACATCATCTTGTTCTCCAGCTTAAACGAGGTTGAACGCGGCCAGCAGCATGTCGATCAGCTTGATGCCGATGAACGGCAGCACCAGGCCACCCAGTCCGTATACCAGCAGGTTGCGGCGCAGCAGTGCAGTGGCGCCAATGGCGCGGTAACGCACGCCCTTCAGGGCCAGCGGGATCAGGAACACGATGATCAGCGCATTGAAGATCACCGCGGACATGATGGCCGAATTCGGGCTGGCCAGGTGCATGATGTCCAGCGCCTTCAGCTGCGGGTAAGTGCCCACAAAGGCGGCCGGGATGATCGCAAAGTACTTGGCGATATCGTTCGAGATCGAGAAGGTGGTCAGCGAGCCGCGCGTCATCAGCATCTGCTTGCCGATTTCCACGATTTCCAGCAGCTTGGTCGGATTAGAATCCAGGTCCACCATATTGCCCGCCTCTTTCGCGGCTTGGGTGCCGGAGCTCATGGCCACGGCCACGTCGGCCTGGGCCAGCGCCGGAGCGTCGTTGGTGCCATCGCCGGTCATGGCAACCAGGCGGCCGTCGGCCTGGTAGCTGCGGATAAGTTTCAACTTATCCTCAGGCGTTGCCTCGGCCAGGAAGTCATCCACGCCCGCTTCGGCGGCAATCGCGGCGGCGGTCAGCTTGTTGTCGCCCGTGATCATCACGGTCTTGATGCCCATGCGGCGCAATTCCGCAAAACGCTCCTTGATGCCGCCCTTGACGATATCCTTCAGCTCCACCACGCCCACCACGCGGCCATTGTCGGCCACCACCAGCGGCGTGCTGCCGCGGCGCGACACGTCTTCCACAGTGCGCGCCACTTCGGCAGGCCAGTGCTGGCCAGCCGCCTCCACATGCTTGCGGACAGCGTCGGCAGAACCCTTGCGCACTTCGCGGCCTTCCAGGTCCACGCCACTCATGCGGGTGCTGGCCGAAAATGGAATGAAAACGGCGTGCAACGGCGACAGTTCGCGTTCGCGGATATTGAACTTCTGCTTGGCCAGCACCACGATGCTGCGGCCCTCCGGCGTTTCGTCAGCCAGCGAAGCCAGTTGCGCCACGTCCGCCAGTTCGCGCTCGGTCACGCCTGGGGCAGCGAAGAAGGCCGAGGCCTGGCGGTTGCCGAGGGTGATGGTGCCGGTCTTGTCCAGCAACAGAACATCAACGTCACCCGCCGCTTCTACCGCGCGGCCCGAAGTGGCGATCACATTGGCCTGCATCATGCGGCTCATTCCGGCCACACCGATGGCCGACAGCAGGCCGCCAATCGTGGTCGGGATCAGGCACACCAGCAATGCAATCAGCACGGTGATGGTAATCGGCGAACCTGCCTGCGCGGCTTCCACCGAGAACAAGGAGACGGGCAGCAAGGTCGCGGTCACGATCAGGAACACGATGGTCAGCGCCACCAGCAGGATGGTCAGCGCGATTTCGTTCGGCGTTTTCTTGCGCTTGGCCCCCTCCACCATTGCGATCATACGGTCGAGGAAAGTTTCGCCCGGGTTGGCGGTGACCTGCACCACCAGCCAGTCGGACAGCACACGAGTGCCGCCGGTAACGGAGGAAAAGTCGCCCCCCGACTCGCGGATCACCGGCGCCGATTCGCCGGTAATGGCGCTTTCGTCCACAGAGGCCACGCCCTCGATCACGGTGCCATCGATCGGGATCACGTCGCCCGCTTCGACCAGCACGTAATTACCCTTGCGCAGGTCGGTGGCCGGGCATGGCAGCCATGCCGTGCCATGCTTGGGCGCGGACAAGCGCTTCGATGTCACGCTCTGTTTCAGGCTGCGCAGCGAAGCTGCCTGCGCCTTGCTGCGGCCTTCGGCCAATGCTTCAGCGAAGTTCGCGAACAGCACCGTGAACCAGAGCCAGACCGCGGTCGCCAGGATAAAGCCGGAACTGGCCTCCCCTGTGCCGTTCAGCGACTGGATGTACAGCAGCGTGGTAATGATGCTGCCGATATACACGACGAACATTACGGGGCTGCGCAGTTGGACCGAAGGACTCAGCTTGCGGAACGCATCGGCAATGGCCGGTACTACGAGCTGCGATTCGAGCAGCTTGAGACGTTTGCCTGGTTGAGCGACAGGAATCGCCTGGGATTGCGGCATGATGTGCACTCCTTACTTATACAGTTGCAGGTGTTCGATCACCGGGCCAAGGGCCAGCGAAGGAACATAATTCAGCACGCCTACCAGAAGCACCACGGCCACCAGCAGGAACACGAACATGGGGCCATGGGTTGGCATGGTTCCCGAGTTGGCCTGCAGGCGCTGCTTGGACGCCAGCGAACCTGCGATAGCCAGCACCGGCACGATCATGGCGAAGCGGCCGAACCACATGGCAATGGCCAGCATCGTGTTGTAGAACGGCGTATTGGCAGAAAGCCCTGCGAAAGCGCTGCCGTTGTTATTGGCGGCCGAGCTGAAGGCATACAGGATCTCGGAGAAGCCATGCGCACCCGGATTGGCGACGCCGGCTTTGCCCACGTCGAGCATGACGGCGATGGCGGTACCAACCAGCACCAGGGTTGGCGTGACCAGGATGGCGATCGAGGTCATTTTCATTTCATAGGACTGGATCTTCTTGCCCAGGTATTCCGGCGTGCGGCCGATCATCAGGCCCGCAATGAACACGGCCATGATGGCGAATATCAGCATGCCGTACAGGCCGGAGCCGACGCCGCCGAATACCACCTCGCCGAGCTGCATCTGCAGCATCGGGCCGGCGCCGCCCAGCGGGGTAAAGGAATCATGCATGCCGTTCACTGCGCCGCAAGATGCGGCCGTGGTCACAGTCGCGAACAGACCCGTAGCGGCAATGCCGAAGCGGGTCTCCTTGCCTTCCATATTGCCGCCCGCTTGCCGGGCCGTTGCCGACTGGTCGATGCCCAGTGCTTGCAGCGCCGGTTGCGCAGCCTGTTCCGCCGCAGTGATGCCAATGGCAGCGACCACGAACATGATGGTCATTGCCCCGAGCACGGCCCAGCCCTGGCGGCGGTCGCCCACCATGCGCCCAAAGGCAAAGCACAGCGCGGCGGGGATCAGGAAGATGGCCAGCATTTCGCCGAAATTCGACAGTGCAGTCGGGTTCTCATACGGGTGCGCCGAGTTGGCGTTGAAGAAGCCGCCGCCATTGGTGCCCAGCATCTTGATCGCTTCCTGCGAAGCGACCGGGCCCATGGCGATGGTCTGCGTGGTTGCGGCCAGCGTTTGCGCAGGCGCCTCGGGCGTGGCGCCCGGTACGCTGTAGGTCAGCGGCTCCACCAGGGCCACTTCCTTATAGGCGGAGAAATTCTGGATCACGCCCTGGCCGACCAGGAATACCGCAAACAGGAAAGACAAGGGCAGCAGCACGTACAGCATGATGCGGGTCAGGTCGACCCAGAAATTGCCGATCGATCTGGCCGAGCGCGCGGCAAAGCCACGGATCAGGGCAAAAGCCACGGCAATGCCGGTGGCGGCCGAGAAGAAGTTCTGGCCAGCCAGCGCCAACATCTGGCTCAAATAGCTCATGGTCTGCTCGCCAGCATAGCCCTGCCAGTTGGTGTTGGCCACGAAGCTGACTGCGGTGTTGAACGAAGAGTCCGGGCTGACGCCCGGCAGGCCTTGGGGATTCAGCGGCAGCCATGCCTGCATGCGCTGCACCGCGTAGACGAACAGGGCGCCGACAAGATTGAAGACCAGCAGCGCGACGGCATAGGCTTTCCACCCCATGCCGCGCTGCGTTTCGTCAGCGGGAACGCCGGCAGCGCGGTACAGCAGCTTTTCGAGCGCCGCCAGCCAGCCCAGGCCCGGGATCTTGCGGCCATCGGCCACGCGCGCCAGCAAGCCGCCCAGCGGCCACGCTGCGGCGACCAGCACCAGCAGGAAAACTGCCAGCAGCAGGAAGGATTGGGTGGTCATGTTACAGGTCCTCCGCATTCAGCAATGCCACCAGCAGGTAGACCAGCAAGCCTGCGGTGGCAACGGAGCCGATCAGATAAAAGATGTTCATTGCTGGCCTCCCAGCTTGTCGCAACCGGCTGCCATGGCGACAACCAGCACGAAAAAGGCGACGATTGCGCCGATAAAGACGATGTCCATTACGTTCCCCGAAAAGGTCTTGTTTGTGTGTGAACCAGCTTATCGAGCCGCGCCTAAAATCGGTGTAAAGACTCGGCAAGCCGGTGTAAACAAGGTGTAAAAATCAGAAGATCCGGCTGGCTGTGAGCTGCAGCGCGTTCTTGCCCAGGAACTTGCCGTTGGCCGGCGAAGCGTAGGCGGTCTTGCTGGCATTGGTGCCGACGGCAGCCAACTGGACGCTGGCGAAGCCGAGGTCCTTCGTCACGCCCAGTTTCCAGTCGCTGTAATCGGCGGCGCCGTTATTCTTCACGCGCTGGTGGCCGGCGTGCAGGTTGACGGTGTAGCCGGCGCCCGCATCGAAGTTCGCGCTCAGGTCCAGGTAGCCGGAGTTCCTGCTGTCGGCGAAGCCGAACAGGCTGGTCACGGCGTGCGAATATTTCAACGTGGCCGGGCCGTAGCCAAGCTGGCCGTAGAGTTCCGTCGTGTCGGGATTGTCGAGGCCCGGGATTCGGCCCTTGTAAACGTAGGTCAGCAGGCCGGCGTCGTAGCTGATGCCTGCCGTCAGTTGGCCGCGCTTACCGCCGTAAATGTCCAGCTCCACGCGGCCGGCGCCGCCCGCATCGCGCGTCCAGTTGATGGCCGAGGCCCAGACGCCCACGTACCAGCCAGTTGCGGCGCTGGCGAAATCCGCCCCAGCCTGGAGCGCGGGCTGCAAGCGCGTTTGCGAGATGCCGCGATAACGGTAATCGCTGGTCAGCGCAGCGTTGAAACTCAAGTCATCGGCAAAGGCAGGTGCCGCCAGCATGGCAGCAGCAAGGAAAAATGCATTCTTCATACGTCCACTTTCGTCAAAAAAGAAGGTGACGAAAGCGTATCGGCCAGCGCGTAAAAACGGTCTAAATAGAAGGCGCTAGCCAATCAACACCGCGTAAAAATGTCCACTTCTGTTCCTGCCCCCGAAGTGGACATTCCTACAGTCGCATGAATTTGCGCAGCATGGCCTGCACCTGGTGCTCGGCCAGCGGTTTGTCCAGCATGCCGGCGGAACCGGCGGCGCGACCGCGGGTGAGGTCGTAGTCGTGTGCGGACTGCACCAGGAACACCACTTCGGGTTGCGACTCCAGGCTACGCAGTTGGGCGCACAGCAGGTAGTGGTCGACGATCGGGGCTGCGAAGTCGATCAGCACCACGGCGACCGGCTGCTGGCGGCAAAGCGCCAGCGCGGCCACTCCGTCCACCGCCCATAGCACCGGGGTGCCGAACTGTTTCAGCGACTTGCCCAGCTGCTCGCTGAAATTGGCGTTGGCATCCACGCACAGCACCGCACCTTCGCGCCGCGGCTTGCGCATCTTCTTATAGACGGTGGGGTCGGTCAGGTCCAGGTCAAGCCGTTCGCGGCGCCGGCGTTCGGGTACCAGGGAGTGGACGGACGCCGACAGCCCGGCCAGCACGTCGGCGCGGCGCTCGACCAGGCGCGCCAACTCGGCATACATGGCGGCCCATTGCACTGGCAAGTTCAGGTTCGGGTAAGGCAGGAGCACGCCGGTCGCGCCCAGCACCAGCGCCGGCCGGATGTCGCCTGCGGCCAACGATGCAATGGCAGCCAGCGCTTTTAATTCGGCGCCGTTGGCCAGGTAGATATCGGGGTCCTGCAGGCTGTCTTCGGACAGGCAGAAATACGACGGTCCGTCGGCTGGCGCCCGTGCCAGGCCATGGGCGAGCGCGCGCTCGGCTTCCGGTGGGAAGCCAACCAGCCTGACTGCGAACGGGCGCCGATCTGTGGTCATAAAACCCATTTTACCGCCGCGTTCCCTTGCGCCACCGGCCGTAGCGGATAGAATGCGCAAGCATGCGATCCGTCAAACCGGAAAATACTGTATATAATCACAGCACTTTGCATTACCAATAACACGTATGGCCACTAAAAAACCAGTTTCCGACTACAGCGAATCATCTATCCGCGTCCTCAAAGGACTGGAACCCGTCAAGCAGCGCCCGGGCATGTATACCCGCACCGAGAACCCGCTGCACATCATCCAGGAGGTGATCGACAATGCCTCCGATGAAGCACTGGGCGGCCATTGCAAAAATATTATCGTCACGCAGAATGCCGACGGTTCCATCACCGTCGAAGACGATGGTCGCGGCATTCCGGTCGGCTTGCATCCTGAAGAAAACGTGCCGACGGTGGAAATCGTCTTCACCCGCCTGCACGCGGGCGGCAAGTTCGATAAAGGCTCGGGCGGCGCTTACGCCTTCTCGGGCGGCCTGCACGGCGTCGGCGTTTCGGTCACCAACGCGCTGTCGAAGCGCCTGGAAATCGCCGTGTGGCGAAAAGACGACGCCGGCAACGGTTTCCACCAGATCGCCTTCGAACATGGCGACCTGGTTGAGCCACTGAGCTCCCAGCCGGCGCCGAAGGACGGCAAGAAGTCCGGTACCCGCGTTACTGCCTGGCCGGATGCGAAGTATTTCGACTCGCCGCTGATCTCGCAGGTCGAGCTGCAACGCCTGCTGCGTTCCAAGGCCGTGCTGCTGCCTGGCGTGTCCGTCACCCTGAAGAACGCCAAGACCGGCGACGAGCAGACCTGGATGTACAAGGACGGCCTGCGCGGCTACCTGAATGAACAACTGGCGCAAACCACCTCCGGCGGCGAGACCCTGATCCCGCTGTTCGAGGGCGAGCAGTTCGCTACCCCTGACGCGGAAGGCTTTGCCGAAGGCGAAGGCGCTTCCTGGGTGGTGGCATGGACCGAGGAAGGCGCAGTAGTGCGCGAATCTTACGTCAACCTGATCCCGACCCCGAACGGCGGTACCCATGAATCCGGCCTGCGCGAAGGCCTGTTCGGCGCGATGAAGAACTTCGTTGAGCTGCACTCGCTGCTGCCGAAGGGCGTGAAACTGCTGCCGGAAGACGTGTTTGCACGCGCTTCCTTCGTGCTGTCGGCCAAGGTGCTGGACCCGCAATTCCAGGGCCAGATCAAGGAGCGCCTGAATTCGCGCGATGCAGTGCGACTGGTGGCCACCTTCTCCAAGCCTGCGCTGGAACTGTGGCTGAACCAGCATATCGACTTCGGCAAGAAACTGGCGGAGCTGGTGATCAAGCAAGCGCAATCGCGCCTGCGTTCGGCCCAGAAAGTCGAGAAGAAGAAATCCTCCGGTGTGGCCGTGTTGCCGGGCAAGCTGACCGATTGCGAATCGGATGAAATGACCCGCACCGAATTGTTCCTGGTCGAGGGTGACTCGGCGGGCGGTTCGGCCAAGATGGGCCGCGACAAGGAATTCCAGGCGATCCTGCCGCTGCGCGGCAAGGTGCTGAACTCCTGGGAAACCGACCGCGATCGCCTGTATGCCAACAACGAAATCCACGACATCGCGGTAGCGATCGGCGTCGATCCGCACAACCATGGCGATTCGCCGGACCTGAGCGGCCTGCGTTACGGCAAAATCTGCATCCTCTCCGATGCGGACGTCGACGGTTCCCACATCCAGGTGCTGCTGCTTACCCTGTTCTTCCGCCACTTCCCTGCCCTGATCGACAAAGGCCACATCTGCGTGGCGCGTCCGCCGCTGTACCGCGTTGACGCGCCGGCGCGCGGCAAGAAGCCAATCCAGAAGCTGTACGCGCTGGACGACGGCGAACTGGTGGCCATTGAGGACAAGCTGCGCAAGGATGGCCTGAAAGAAGGGTCCTGGACCATTTCCCGCTTCAAGGGCCTGGGCGAGATGAATGCCGAGCAGCTGTGGGAAACCACCATGAATCCGGACACGCGCCGCCTGCTGCCAGTGTCGCTGGGCGATTTCGACCACAGCTACTCGTCCTCGCGCTTCAATATGCTGATGGGCAAAGGCGAGGCCGCCGCCCGCCGCGCGTGGATTGAAGAACACGGCAACGAAGTGGAAGCGGATATCTAAATGATCATCGGTATCGACCTTGGCACCACCAACAGCCTGGTCGCCATCTGGCGCGACGGCAAGCCGCACATCATCCCGAACGCGCTGGGTGACAACCTCACGCCGTCCTGCGTCGGACTGGATGACGATGGCACCATCCTGGTCGGCAAAGCTGCCCGCGAGCGCCTGCAGACGCACCCGCACTTGACAGCGTCTGTTTTCAAGCGCTATATGGGTAGCGACAAGCGCATCCGCCTTGGCGACAAGGAGTTCCGTCCGGAAGAACTGTCGTCGATGGTGCTGCGCGCGCTCAAGGAAGATGCCGAAGCCCTCCTCGGCCACAAGGTCGAAGAAGCGATCATCACTGTGCCCGCCTATTTCAGCGACGCGCAACGCAAGGCGACCCGCGCCGCCGGTCAGTTGGCGGGCTTGAAAGTGGAACGCCTGTTGAACGAGCCAACCGCCGCGGCGCTGGCCTACGGCATCCAGGACAAGGAACAGGAATCCAAATTCCTGGTGTTCGACCTAGGCGGAGGCACCTTCGATGTCTCGATCCTGGAAATGTTCGAAGGCGTAATGGAGGTACGCGCCTCCACCGGCGACAACTTCCTGGGCGGCGAGGACTTTGTAGAAGTGATGGTCAACGCATTCATGGCGCGCAGCGGAATCACCAAGGTACTGCTCGGCGCAGCACTGGATGCTTCAGCCAGCCGGCGCTTGCGTAACGAGGCCGAACGAGTCAAGCGCGCTCTGTCCAGCCAGGACCGCGCCAACATGGAGTTGCGCCATGAAGGCAAGGTGTTCACTCTGGAGTTCGACGAAGTGCTCTTGCAGTCCATCTGCGAACCGCTGCTCACCCGCTTGCGCACGCCTGTGGAACGCGCGCTACGCGACGCTTCAATCCGCGCTTCCGAGTTGGAAACCGTTGTACTGGCCGGCGGAGCGACCCGCATGCCAATCGTGCGCAAGATGGTTGCGCGAATGTTCGGGCGCTTTCCAGCGACCCAACTCGATCCTGACGAAGTAGTGGCTTTGGGCGCCGCAGTGCAAGCCGGCCTGAAGATGCGCGACGGTGCCCTCGACGAGGTTGTCATGACAGATGTTGCGCCATATTCCATGGGCGTTGCGGTGTCGCAGCAAATTGCCCAGGGCCGCCATAGCAACGGCCATTACCTGCCGATCATCGAACGCAATACGCCGGTTCCGGCATCGCGGGTAGAAACCGTCTCGACTATCTTCGATTACCAACAGGTAGTCGACGTCCATGTGTACCAGGGCGAGGCGCGGATGGTGTCCGACAATATCTTCCTCGGGAACCTGAAAGTTCCTGTGGAGCGCAAACGTGCGGGCGACGTATCGCTCGATATCCGCTTCACTTACGACGTCAGCGGTGTGCTGGAAGCCGAAGTGACCGTGCATGGCACTCAAGAGCGCCATCGCGCCGTAATTAGCGACAACGCGGGCGTCATGACGCCTCGGGAAATCGAAGACCGATTCCGCGAACTGGCAACGCTGAAAATCCACCCGCGAGAGCAAAGCGAGAACCGCCTGCTGATCGCGCAAGCCGACCGCTTGTATGAACAGTCGCTGGGCGAATTGCGGCACTTCATCGCTCACCAGATTACCGCCTTCCAGAATGCGCTGGAAACGCAGGACCCTAAGCAGGTAAACCAGGCGCGCACCGCCTTCAAGGACCTGCTCGGCCGCATTTCCCTGGATCACCCGCTGCCATGACCCAGCGCCACAACCCGTGGGACGTCCTTGGCATTGAAGCGACGGCCGACCAGAAAGCAATCAAGCGCGCCTATGCGGCGCGCTTGAAAGCACGACGCCCCGAAGACGATGCCGAGGCATTCCAGGAGCTGCGCGCGGCCTATGATTGGGCGTTGCGAGGCGCCGATGCGGGCTATATCGTTGTAGAACCCGCGCAGGCGGAAGTGGAAGCTGTGGCCACCGCGCGCCCGACAGCCCGCCCGGCTACGCCTGCTGTTGCCCAAACACCGCCTCTAGTGGCGTCACTGGAGGGCGGGCAGGAGGCAACCGAGCTGGAAGTACCCATAGCCCACCTTCCTGCCTCTCGCCCTGAAAAGACGATCAATTTCGCGGCGCAAGCCTCTGCTTTATGGGCTTCATTCGTGCGCCATGCAAACGTGCAGCCTAATACCAAGCTCGCCAATCTGCTTGCGAGCGACGCCTTGCAGAACCTGTCGTTGCGCGAACAGCTGGAAATTCATGCCGCAATC
>DASWTB010000560.1:0-18786 GCA_036402315.1 Pseudoduganella sp.
TGATCTCTGGATTACTGCCGGGGTAAATGGGGAAAATCGCCATTAGGGAATCTTGAAGAAGGCATCATAACCTTGCTGGTCCTTGTCCATGCCAGGCCCGGTCACCACCAAAGACTCACAATGAATGGCCTGAACCGGCAACGGTCCAGGCCATTTTTGTTTTCCAGCCGGTCCGGCAATTGCAGATCCCTCACCAGGCCAAAATGCTCCAGGCCGCGCAGGGCCCACCACCCCGGATCCCACTCCCCTTCTGCCAGCCCAAGCCGCGCCGAATGCGGGAAGGCGTGGTGATTGTTATGCCAGCTCTCGCCCATCGTCAGCAGCGAAGTCCAGCGGATGTTGCGCCCCTGGACCGCGGCGCCGTCCACCTCATACGACATCTCGCCGTGGTTATGGGCGAAATAGCCGATCAGCCAGTGGCCGGTCACGCCGGCAACGATGCGCGCGCACACGCCCCAGCATACGAAGGCCCAGCCGCCCCAACCATAGAACAGCACGGCCAGCGGCAACTGCTGCAGCATCCAGGTGCGTGCCAGGAACCGGTAGAACGCGTCGTCGGCAATGCCCCGTTCAATATTGATCGCGGGCGGGTTGTCCAGCACCAGGTCGCAGTGCAACTGCCACCAGGCGTCGCGCCAGAACCCTGCGCCGTGCCGCAGGTAGGGGTGGCAGTCGGATTGGCGCTGCGCGTAATCGCGCAGTTCGTGCTGGCGCAGCAACCCGATCGGCCCCGCCAGGCCAACTTGTACGCCCAGCCAGACCAGCAGGTATTCCAGCCATTTGGGGCAGGCAAAGCTGTTGTGAATCAGCTTGCGATGGCTTCCCAGCGAGTGCCCGAACAGCAACACAACGGCCGTGGCGATGGCGAACAAAGCCATCGCCGGCAACAGCGGGTAGGCAAGCGCGCCATAGAGCGCGCCGCCCCACATCGCCGCCAGCCAAAGCGACTTCGCCGGCGAATAGCGCACCTGGCCAGCGCATACCGACGCCAGCTCTTCGCTTGCGACGCGATGATTCCTTATGACGTTACGAATCCTTCTCATGCCGGCCTCCTTTTTTTGCCGCAGCCATCGCCCGAGACTCGCGTTTGAGCGGGCGCCCAACCGGACAGACCTCCAGCGCGTAGCCGGTCAAGGTGTTCACCAGGTTATCCCCGTTCAGTTTGTAGAACACGAACTGCCCTCGCCTTTCGCTGCTGACCAGGCCAGCATTTTCCAGCACTGACAAGTGCCGTGAAATCGCCGGCGCGCTGATGCCGAACCGTTCCGCCAGGTCGGACGTGGACAACTCCATTTCGGACAGGTAGGCAAGGATCTGGCGGCGCGGTTTCGACGCCAGTGCTTCAAAGACCTTATCGAGTTCCATATTTGCAGAATTAACTAATTTGTTAATAGTTAAATCGCTTTTTGGGCCGGTGTCAAGCGTTGAAATCGGAAAGGAGCGCTGCTGCCGGCTCAGGCGCCAGCGATCTGGCCGAAGCCTTCGCGCAGCTCGTCAGCGTCTTCGGGGCGCACGACGCGGGCGACTTCCTTGCCATCCTTTAGGAAGATCACGGTCGGCCAAAGTTTGATGCGGAAGGAGCGGCCCAGGATTCGGCCGGGACCGTCTTCCACTTTGAAATGAGGGATGTTGGCGTACTCGCGGTACGCCTCGGCGATGGCGGGCTGGGCGCCGCGGCAATAGCCGCACCAGTTGGTGCCGAATTCCAGCACTGCCGGTCCGGTGAGCGCATCAATGTCGGCCCGGGTGGGCTGCTCTGTCTTGTACACAGTTTCCATCATGCCGCCCACCTTACCACGATGCTGCGGGCTTATGCGCCCGGCTGGATCTTGCCGTCGACCACGCGCGGCACTTTTTGCGGGTTGTTGTTGGCCAGCGTCGATGGCAGCGCCCATTCCGGCGCGTCCTGGTAGCACACCGGACGCAGGAAACGATCGATCGCGGTGGCGCCAACCGAGGTGCTGCGCGGGTCGGAGGTCGACGGGAACGGGCCGCCGTGCACCATGGCGTGCGCCACTTCCACACCAGTCGGGAAGCCATTGAACAGGATGCGGCCGGCCTTGCGCTCCAGCGTTGGCAGCAGGCCGGCAGCGATCTCGCGGTCGTCGGCGGTGGCATGCACGGTGGAGGTCAGTTGCCCCTCAACGTGTTCGGCGATGCGGCGCAAGTCGGCCGCGTCGCGGCAGCGTACCAGCACCGAGCTGGGGCCGAAGTTTTCGTCTTCCAGCGCCGGCGTGGACAGGAAGGTGTCGACGTCGGTGCTGTACAGGTGCGGTTGCGCCGCGCAGGCGGTGCTGCCTGCGCCGCCTTGCGCCAGCAGTTCCACCTTGTCCAGCGCGGAGAGCTTGCCCACGCCGGCTTGGTACGACTTGTGGATGCCAGGGGTCAGCATGGTGGTCGACGGCTTGGCTTGCACCGCCACCGCAGCAGCAGCCGCAAACTCGTTCAGCTCAGGACCTTCCAGTGCGATCAGCAGGCCTGGGTTGGTGCAGAACTGGCCGGAGCCCATGGTCAGCGAATCGGCAAAGGCTTGTGCGATGCGCGCGGCGCCGGTTTTCAGTGCGCCCGGCAGCAGGAATACTGGATTGATCGATGCCATTTCGGCGTACACGGGAATCGGCTCCTTGCGGGCCTGGGCGATGCGCACCAGCGCCAAACCGCCGCCGCGCGAACCGGTGAAGCCGACTGCCTTGATGGCTGGATGGGCCACCAGGTCGGCGCCGATCTGCACGTCGCCGATCACCAGCGAGAACACGCCTTCATGCAGGCCGCAATCGGCCACGGCTTTCTGGATCGCCTTGCCCACCAGTTCGGAGGTGCCAAGGTGCGCCGGATGCGCCTTCACGACCACCGGGCAGCCGGCTGCCAGTGCGGAAGCGGTATCGCCGCCGGCAACCGAGAACGCCAGCGGGAAGTTGGAGGCGCCGAATACGGCGACCGGGCCCACGCCAATCTTGCGCATGCGCAGGTCGGAGCGTGGCGGCACGCGTTCCGGCAGCGCGGAATCCAGAGTTGCGCCCAGGAACAGGCCATCGCGCACCACCTTGGCGAACAGGCGCAGCTGGTTGACGGTGCGGCCGCGCTCACCTTCCAGGCGGGCTTGCGGCAGGCCGGATTCCTGCATGGCGCGTTCGATCAGCTGCGGGCCGAGGTTGAGGATATTCTGCGCCACCTGTTCCAGGAATTGCGCGCGCATTTCCAGCGTGGTTTCGCGGTAGGAATCGAATGCTTGCGCTGCCAGTTCGCAGGCGCGCTGCAGGTCGGCCGGGGTGGCCATGCCAAATGCTGGCTCGATTTCGATATTGCGGGCCGGGTCGGTGGCCTTCATCTGGCCTGCGCTGCCTTTGATGGCGGCTTGTCCGATCAACATTTCACCTGCGATCTGCATTCTTTGCTCCTTGGATTATTGGGTCGGCAGGGCCGGAAGTTTACTTGAATTTGGCGCAAGGGTCTGTGCGCTTTTGCGCAGCGACCTTGCGGATTTCGTCATAGCTGCCCTGCACTCCATCCGGTTCGATAAAGCCGATGGTGCGGACGTTCAGCTTGGGTTCAATGGCATTCAGCCAGCGCGGCACGCCGATATCCTTGCGCACGTGGCCGTTGCCGGCGATAAGGACCACGTCGCGTGGCTGCTGCTGGCGAATCAGCTTGGCCATCCAGATATCGCGCGCCACCTGGGCGTTGACCATACCGGGCAACATCATGTCTGGCGCCATATTGCAATGGCCTTCCTGGATGGCCTTTTCCTGGCCCCGCCGCAGGTCGGGAGGCAGCGGGTCTTTCAGCTTGTAGGCGGCAACGGTGGCGGCATCAAAGCTGGAGGCGACGCCGTCGCGCACCACTTTGGATGCGTCGGCGCGCGACAGGTTGACGCCTATCAGCGGCAGGTGGTTGCTTAGTGCGAGCTGGATGACGGGATGGTAAAGCTGCCAGTCCCAGCCTTTTTTGCTCATGACGTTGATCACGCAGGAAGCATCGAGGCAGCCCTTTTGCGCCTCGTCCAACAAGCCTTGCGATTCGCGGTCGAACTGCTCCATCGCGATCGCGGGGCGCCAGCCGGCTTCCACCCGCCGGCGCAGCTCCTCATAGCGCAGCTTGTGGCCTTCCTTGTTGTCATGCACCTCGCCGAGCAAGAGCACTTGCGGGTTGGAGGCGGTGGAGGGCGCCGTGTAGGTCACGGCTTGTTTGCTGCCGCAGCCGGCCAAAGCCAGGCCGGCCAGCAGCAGTGCGATGGTTGTTTGCTTCATCGATGCGTTGTCAGGCTATCCTCGAAAGCGTCTAGTCTAACAGGGCGTGGATGGCTTTGCCGATCACATCAGCGTGGGTCTCCAATGCGAAATGGCCGGTGTCGAGCAGTTGCACGATGGCGTTCGGGTTATCGCGACGATAAGCCTCCGCGCCCGGCGGGGTGAAGAACGGGTCGTTTTTCCCCCAGATCGCCAGCGTCGGGACCTGCGCTTTGCGGAAGAACTCCTGGAATACCGGGTACAGCTCGAGGTTTTTGCGGTAGTCGTAGAACAGTTCGAGCTGGATGCCGATATTGCCCGGGCGCGCCATCAGGGCCGAGTCCAGGGTATATGACTCCGGCGCCACGCTGGCGGGATCGGCGACACCGTGGATGTACTGCCATTGGGTTGCTTCCGGCGTCAGGAAGCCGCGCATCACGTTGGTGTTTTCTTCGTTCGGGTCGGCCCAGTGTTTGCGCATTGGGGTCCAGCCATCGCTCAAGCCTTCCAGGTAGGCATTGCCGTTCTGCGAAATCAGGGCAGTGATGCGTTCCGGTTTGGCGGCCGCCAGCCGCAGGCCGACCGGGGCGCCGTAGTCGAACACATACAGCGCAAATTTATCCAGCTTGATGGCTTGCAGGAAGGCCTCCATGGTGCGGGCCAGGTTGTCGAAGGTGTATGCGTAATGGCGTTCGGCTGGCACCTCGGTGAAGCCGAAGCCCGGCAGGTCGGGGGCAATGACGCGGTATTTGGTCGCCAGCAACGGGATCAGGTTGCGGAACATGTGGGAGCTGGTGGGGAAACCGTGCATCAGGAGGATGGCCGGCGCATCCGGGGCACCTGCTTCGCGGTAGAAGATGTTGACGCCGTCGGCTTCGATGGTGCGGTTCATGGATAACCTCTTAAAGTTTGTTTTGATGGTTACTAGATTGCGCGCACCACGTAACTTGTCAAGCGTTATTTTGATGGTTACAATGAAAATTCAGGAGGACAGGAAAATGCTTGATTTCTATGGCGACCATCCGGCGCTGGACTTGATGAATACCGTCGTGCGGGGGGAAGAAACCTGGCATGCCGATGCCGATGTCATGGCGTGGCTGGCGGCAGCCGGACAACTGGCAGCGGAATCTACCGCCCCCGGCAAGCCAGGCGAACTGCTGGCGGCCGCGCGCGCCCTGCGCGAGACCGTCCGCATGGCAGTGGCGGCGCGCAAGGCTGGCAAGCGGGTCGAAGTGGCAGCGTTGAATGCGGCGCTGTCGCATGCCGAGCGCCACATGGTGCTGGTGGAAGAAAGTGGGGACGGTCTGTCGATGCAGGCCCGCTACGCCGCCCGCACGCCGCAGCAGCTCTTGGCGCCGCTGGCCGAAGCGGCGGCGCAGTTGCTTGCCACGGCCGACTTCACCCTGGTGCGCAAATGCGAAGACCACGCCTGCACGCTGTGGTTCCTGGACCGTACCAAATCGCATCGCCGCCGCTGGTGCAGCATGGCGCTGTGCGGCAACCGCAACAAGGTGGCGGCCTTCCGCCAGCGCCAGCACGAAGGCTAGCGCAGGACGAAATCGACGAAGCTGCGCACCCGCAACGACAGGTGGCGCGCGTGCGGGTAGATCAGGTAGAACGGCCGCGAGCAGCCGCCGTGCCGCGGCAGCAATTCGACCAGCGCCCCGCTGGCCAGTTCGCGCTCCACGGCAAAGCGATAGGTCTGCGCAATGCCGCCGCCATGCACGGCCAGCGTCCCCATGCCGAGGAAGTCTTCCGCGCACACGATGGCGTCGCTGCCCGCCAGCTCAATCTCCTCGCCGTCGCGCATGAACTGCCAGGGGATCAGCCGCCCCGTGCTTGGCAGTACGAACTGGATGCAGTCATGCCCTGCCAGCTCCTCCAGCGACTTGGGCTTTCCGCGCAACTTCAGGTAAGCCGGCGATGCCACCAGCACCAGCGCCGCATCTTCCAGCTTGCGCGCGATCAGGGTCGAATCCTGCGGCGCCCGGCCGCGCACAGCCAGGTCGTATCCCTCCTCCGCGAAATCGATGTTGCGGTTGCTGACATGGACTTCGACCTGCACCTCGGGGAACTGCAGGCGGAACGCCGCCACCCGCTCCAGCAAACGGTAATGTGCATAAGGCGTCGGCACGCTGATGCGCAGCTTGCCGGACGGCGTAGCCTGCTGCCCTGTCACTTCGCGTTCCGCCTCCACCAGTTGCGACAGCGCTTGCCGGCACTGCTCGAAGTACACCTTGCCGCCGTCGGTCAGGCGGATCTGGCGCGTAGTGCGCACGAACAGGCGCACGCCGAGGCGCTCCTCCAGCCGCGAGATCGAACGGCTTACCGCCGCCGGCGTCACGCCCGCCAGTGCCGCCGCCGCAGTGAAACTCCCCTGCTCCCCGGCCAGCACGAACAGCTCGATGCTGCCCAACTGCATATCATCGAAATGGCGCTGCATTTATTACCCCATGTATCAAGTCAATTACTGGAACCCGTATTTATCTACCCTTACGTCATAAGTATAGTGGACTCACCGTAACCCAACTCAAGGAGTTCCAAATGACTAAGACAGCAATCATCACCGGCGCATCCAGCGGCCTCGGTTTCGCCATCGCCAAGGCTTACCTGGCACGCGGCTACAAGGTGGTTGGCAACGCCCGCACCATGGATCGCCTGCAAACCGCAGTGGCCCAACTGGGCAACCCTGCCAACTTCCTGCCGGTAGCCGGCGATATCGCCTCGCCTGCCACGGCCAGGGATTTGTTCGAGAAAGCTGCAGCACGCTTCGGCAAAGTCGACATCCTGGTGAACAATGCCGGCATCTTCATCGCCAAGCCAACGGTCGACTACACCGAAGCCGAAACCGACGCCCTGGTGGCAACCAACCTGAAGGGCTTCCTGTTCCCGGCCCAGGAAGCGGTGCGCCATATGGAAGCCAATGGCGGCGGCCATATCGTCAATATCACCGCCAGCCTGGGCGTCACGCCGGCCAAGGCGACAGCCCTGCTGCCGGTGCTGATCAAGGGCGGCCTGAACATGGCAACCCGCGCCTTGGCGCTGGAGGTGGCCAGCAAGAACATCAAGGTGAATGCGGTGGCGCCGGGCATCATCAGCACCCCGCTGCATAGCCCGGATGCCGGCACCCAGGAATTCCTGAAAGGCCTGGTGCCGACCCACAAGATGGGTACGGCGGAAGACATCGCCGACGCGGTGCTCTACCTGACCGATTCGACTTTCATCTCCGGCCATGTGCTGACCGTCGACGACGGCGCTGCGGCCGGCAACTGGTAAACAAGGAGAACGACATGCCCTACGTGAACATCAGGGTCACCCGCGAACAAGGCGGCCCGACCAAGGAACAGAAGAAGGAACTGATCGTCCGCACCACCAAAATGCTGCAGGAAGTGCTGGACAAGGACCCGGCCACCACCTTCGTCATCATCGACGAAGTGGAGACCGATAGCTGGGGAGTGGGAAATGAATCGGTGACCGAGCGGCGCGCGCGCCAGTCATAAACCGCAAACGCTGTGAATATTGCTCCATGCGACACCACCGACAATGGCGCGGCCAATGCAACTGACCTTTTGCCAGCCATTGTCGGCCACAGCGAAGCCGCCAATGACCAGGGCCAGCACCACGGCGCCGAGTATCACGGCACCTCTTATCGAATCGTTAATTCTCATTGCTCATCTGGCAAAATAGTTGACAAGCGATTTTAGTCGCACACGGCGCCAGCCGACAACTAATTATTTGCCATCGCGTGCAATTTGCTGATGGTGCTCCAGTTGCGCGAGGTGACCGCATCACCGAGCGCCTTGCCCATGGCGGCGGCGGCGCGGCTGGCCAGGACCCCGTCCGGGCACCAGATATAGGCTGCGTGGCGGCCCAGCGCGAACGCCTCCGGTTGCCAGCTCTGCCGCGCCAGCGGCTCCAGCTTGCCGCGGTCTTCATCGGGTTTGTTGAGGACAGCCACCAGCAGGCGCGAATGATCGCTGGCCACGTCCTGCAGGCTGTTTTCCATGACGATCTCGGCCAACTGGGCGGCCTCGATCACGGTGACTTTGGCGGGTACGCCGAGCTTGAGCACCAGCGCCTCTTCGATGCGCGCCGCACAATCGGCGGCATCGGCCGCGATGCAGTCGAATACCACATTTCCGCTGTTGAGCAGTGTGCGCACATCGCTATAACCCATATCGCTCAAGACCTTGCGCAAATCGGCCATCGCAACGCGTTTTGCGCGTCCGACGTTAATGCCGCGCAGCAAGGCGATCAAGCGCTGCTTATCCATAACGTTTCCCCCTGCATAGCTTCAGTATGCGGCAGATGTGGCTGGGACGGCGCTCAGCTCACGATGGGGGCATGCAGCGGGGCATCCGGATGCTTGTCTTCGTTCTCGCCGCCTGGCGTCACGCGTGGGATGCGCAACACGAAACTGGCGCCCTTGCCCAGCGTGCTCGACACCGAAATGGTGCCGCCAAACTGCTTGACGATCAGGTTGAACACGATGTTGAGGCCAAGGCCGGTGCCACCCTGCCCGCGCCGGGTGGTGACGAAGGGATCGAACACCTTGTCCAGCATATCGGGCGCGATGCCCTTGCCGTTGTCGACCACCTGCATCTCGATGGTGTCGCCGTCGGGAATGACGTTGATATCGATATTGCCTGCGCCATCAGGTTCGAACGCATGTTCCACGCAGTTCAGCGTGAGATTGGTGATGACCTGGGCCAGGGCGCCGGGGTAGCTGTCCAGCATGATGTCGTCGGGGCAGTTGATCGCCACCACGATGCGGGTTTTCTTCAGCTTTGGCTGCAGGCTGGACACCACCTCGCCGATGTATTCCTTCAATTCGAAGCGGCGGCGCGCTTCGCTGACCTGGTCGACTGCGATCTGCTTGAAGCTATGGATCAGGTGCGCCGCACGGTAGGCATTGTTCATGATCAGGCGCGCGCTCTCACCGGCGGTGTCGATGTACTTCTGGATCTCCGACTTCCTCACCTGGCCGGCTTTCATCGACTCGTCGACCGCTGTCGTGGCATCCATCAGTACCGAGGCGCTGGTCAGGGCAATGCCGACCGGGGTGTTGATCTCATGCGCCACGCCGGCCACCAGCGAGCCAAGGGAGGCCAGGCGCTCGGCCTGCAGCAGCGATTCCTGGGTACGCTGCAGGTCGTCCAGCGCCTGCGCCGTTTCCTGCGCCGAGCGGCGCGCCAGGTCCTCCGCTTCCCGCGTTCGCTTGATGATCGACTTAACCTTGCGCTGGATGGCGTTGAAGCCGCGGATCACATCGCCCAGTTCATCGCTGCGCTTTTCCGGCAGCTCTTCCACTTCGTCGGAACCGCGCGTGGCCAGCTCGAACAAGCCGTCGCGCAGCTTCTTCAACGGATCGAACACGATGCGCAGGGACAGCGCCAGCGCCACCACCAGGATCAGGTCCAGCGTCAGTACTTCCACCACCTTGCGCCGCACTTCGGCGGCCAGCGTGGCATCGATCTGGGCGCGGCTGAAATTGACCACCACGCGGCCGACGATCACAGGCTTCAAAGCACTGCCGGCGGCCCCGGCGTCGCGGTACGCCAGGTCGGCCACCACCGGCGCACCGGGCACGGTGGTCTCGGATTCGATGGGGACGATGCTGCCGTCTTCCTTGCGGCGCTTGCCGGAGAACAGGCCGACCGAGGTATCGTAGACCCGGATCGCTACCAGTTCCGGCGGCAGCATCTCGGCTGCCACGATGTTATCGACCTTGGCCTTGTCGAGGTCCCACAGGGCGGAGGGCAGGCTGGTTTGCAAACGGGTCAGCACGCCTTCGCGCAGGCGCTGGTTGGCCACTTCCAGTTCGTGGCCCAGGCTGTATTGCGCGTAAGTACCGGAAATGCCCAGCACAACGGTGACGATCACCACGAACAGTGCAGTCAGCCGGCCTTGGATACCAAACATTCAGTCCCTCCCCATATTCCCACCAATGTAAGGGATGGAGTGTTGCTTGGCAAGATTTTAAGGATGATGGCTTTCCATCACTGAGGTAAGATTTGCTTTGCATACAATGGAGAACCAAATGACGGGCACCTACCGCCACCTGCCCCTCGCTAAAGTCGAGCCGGGCATGGTGCTTTCAGACGAACTGCTGGACACGCACGGCCAGGTCCTGCTGCCGGCAGGCGCCGTGCTGACCGAACGCATGCTGGAGCGCTTGCACGGCCACGGCATTGAATCGCTGGCCGTGGTCGACGACACGCCTCCCGACCCGGCCCAAACGGCTGCCGAACGCGAAGCCCACCTGGCCCGCATTGCGGTGCTGTTCCGCCGCCACGATCCGGCCAATGCCGAAGACTCGGCCGCCAGCGCACTGCGCACCCTGGTCACCGAATTCCGGGTTGGGAAGGAGGCCGTATGAGCGAGCAGCTCAGTTACGACGACGTGGTGAAGAACCTGGACGACCTGCCTTCCCTGCCGGCCGTGGTGATGGAACTGCTGAACAGCGTGGACCAGGAAGAAACCGATATCGCGGTGCTGGCCAAGAAGGTCTCGCATGACCAGGCCCTGACGGCCAAGACGCTGCGCCTTGCCAACTCGTCGCTGTTCGGGCTCCAGGTCAAGGTCACCACGATCCAGCAAGCGATTACCTTCCTTGGCTTCCAGAGCACGCGCAACCTGATTACGGCGGCAGCCGTTACCGGCTGCTTCGCCGACAAGCTGTGCCCCGGCTTCGACCACAGCATGTTCTGGCGCCATTCGATCGCTACTGCGGCTTGCGCCAAGGTGCTGGCGCGCCACGTGCGCTTCAACCAGGATTACGCCTTCACGGCCGGCCTGCTGCACGATATCGGCCGCCTGGTACTGGTGTCGACCTTCCCGGATTTATATGCGGAGGTGATCGCCTACCAGAAGGAGAATGATTGCTATATGCTGGAGGCGGAACGCGCAGTGCTCGGCATCGATCACGTCGAAGCCGGCCTGGCGCTGGCGGAGCACTGGAATTTCTCAGATACCATGCGGCTGGCGATTGCCGGGCACCATGAACCAGGAACGCCGGGGGCCGGCTTCCTGGCAGCCATCGTGCACGTGGCCGACGCGGTGGTGCATGCACTGGACCTGGTGCAGAAAGCGGACGACCTGGTGCCGCCCGTTTCCCCGATAGCCTGGAAAGCGCTCAACCTGAGCGAAGACACTTTCCTGCACCTGTTCCGCGAAACGGAACTGCAATATGAAGAAATTGCGCTGGTGCTGTTGGCCTAAGGCGCCGGTGCGCTCAGTGCGCGCTGGCTTGCGGCATGCCGCCCTGGGTCGACGCGCCGACGGGCTTGTCTTCCGGTTTCGGGCGGCCTTGCGCATCCGACAGGCGGTACTTGGTGCGGCGGTCGCCCATCAAGTCACGCAATTCACGGATGCTCATGCCGGTCACTTCGTGCATGCGAATCAGCAGGGAAGCGCCGACTGGCAAGCGGTGGTGACGGATTTTACTGATGACAGGCGGTGCAACTTCCAGCATGCGCGACAGCGCAGCGTCGTTCTTCAATTGCATTTTGCCGAGCAGGATGTCCAGCAGGTGGTTCGGGTTGTAGCTTTCCTGCGAAGCGAGAGCGTGATGTGCCATGATGATCCTCTCTTGACAGTGGAGTGTTGAGGAAAGGGCCTTGCAGTCTTGCTAATCTTCTTACTGCGCTGCGAAGCGAACCTTGTTCAACATCAAGACTTGGCGATGATTTGCCGAAAATCTTGACAACAATGCCATTTCAACACAGTCACTATTCCTGTGTCGCACGAAAGACCACACGGAAATTGTGTTACGCGGATATTTCAAGCCGTAACGGAAATGATGCTGCCCGGCGCCGGGGTGCCAGGGGTCGGCCGATTGGCCTGGGCATTCTGCGCCAGCAGGTCCTGCCGGGTGAGGAAGTCTTGCAGATCGGCTGACTGGGCCTGATCGAGGATGCGGGTTTCCTCGCGGCGGGTGTTGATTTGCTCGGTGCGGGCGGTCTGCTGTTCGCGAATGCGCTGCTCCTCTTGCTGCAATTGGCGTTGTTCGGCCAGCCGGCGTTCGGCAGCAGCATTGTCGACCTGGAAGGTTGGCGTGGTCGATCCTATTCCATTGATAGCCATGGCTGAGCTCCCGCAGAAAATTGCTCTTTTAACTCTAGAGCTCGCGGGGCCTGTTTTCAAGGGCCGATTGGCGATTTACGGTAAACTTGCGGATATGCAGAAAAAAGTATTCATCAAAACCTTCGGCTGCCAGATGAACGAGTACGACTCGGATAAGATGGCAGACCTGCTCGGCGCGTCCGAGGGACTGGTACGCACCGAATCCCCGGAAGACGCCGACGTTATCCTCCTCAACACCTGTTCCGTGCGCGAAAAAGCGCAGGAGAAGGTGTTTTCGGACCTGGGCACCTTCAAGAAGCTCAAGCAAGCCAAGCCTGAACTGGTGATTGGCGTGGGCGGCTGCGTCGCCTCGCAGGAGGGCGAAGCCATCGTCAAGCGCGCGCCGCTGGTGGACGTGGTATTCGGCCCGCAAACCCTGCACCGCCTGCCGAAAATGATCGAACTGCGCCGCCACACCGGCAAGCCGCAGATCGACATCAGCTTCCCCGAAATCGAAAAGTTCGACCACCTGCCGCCGGCACGGGTGGAAGGCGCTTTCGCCTACGTTTCGATCATGGAGGGCTGCTCCAAATACTGTTCCTATTGCGTGGTGCCTTACACCCGCGGCGAAGAAGTGTCGCGCCGCTTCGAGGACGTGCTGACCGAAGTCGCCGGCCTGGCTGCGCAGGGCGTAAAGGAAGTCATGCTGCTTGGCCAGAACGTGAATGCCTTCCGCGGCGAGACCGCCGACGGCAGCGTGGCCGATTTCGCCATGCTGATCGAATACGTGGCCGAAATTCCGGGCATTGAGCGCATCCGCTTCGTCACCAGCCACCCGAAGGAATTCACCCAGCGGCTGATCGACTGCTACGCAAAGATCCCGAAGCTGGCCGACCAGCTCTACCTGCCGGCCCAGCATGGCTCCGACAAGATCCTGGGCGCCATGAAGCGCGGCTACACGGCGCTGGAATACAAGTCCATCATCCGCAAGGTGCGCGCGGTGCGCCCGAACGTGGTGATTTCGTCGGATTTCATCGTCGGCTTCCCCGGCGAGACCGACGAGGATTTCGAAGCGATGTATAAGCTGGTGCAGGACGTCGATTTCGACAACAGCTTCAGCTTCATCTTCAGCAAGCGCCCCGGCACTCCGGCCGCCAGCCTGGCCGACGATACCCCGGCCGAAGTGAAATCGGCCCGCCTGCAACGCCTGCAGGCGCTGTTCGACGACAACACCAGGCGCCACAGCGCCGCCATGGTCGGCCAGACCATGCAGGTGCTGGTGGAAGGCCTGTCCAAGCGCGGCGGCAATGAAATGCAGGGCCGCGCCAGCAACACCCGCACCGTCCACTTCGACGGCGGCGCCAATGCGCAGGCGCTGATTGGCCGGATGGTCAGCGTGCGCATCACTGAAAGCCTGGATTACTCCCTGCGCGGAGAAGCGATACTTTGAAAACAAAAACCCCGGTGCAACCGCACTACTTCGTTCCAGAACCACTGGACAACACGCGCCTGGCCCATCTGTGCGGCCCGCTCGATGAAAACCTGCGCCAGATTTCGGCGGCGCTGGACGTCACCATTTTCCGCCGCGGCGAGAAGTTCATCGTCAGCGGCACCAATGCCGAACGGGCAGTCGCCATCCTCGAGCGTTTCTATGAAGTCGCCGACAAGGTGGTGCCGGTGGAAGAAGTGCAACTGGCCCTGGTCGAGCAGCGCGCCAGCGAGGCGCCGGACGATTTCGCCCCGACTGGCGAAGAGCCGCCCTTCCACGAGCCCGACATCACCAGCCCGGTGCTGAAGACGCGCCGCAACGACCTGCGCGGCCGTACGCCGCACCAGATCCGCTACCTGCGCAATATTCTTGACCATGACATCAGCTTCGGCATCGGCCCTGCCGGTACCGGCAAGACTTACCTGGCCGTCGCTTGCGCAGTCGATGCGCTGGAGCGCGATGCGGTCAAGCGCATCATCCTGACCCGCCCTGCGGTGGAAGCGGGCGAGCGCCTGGGCTTCCTGCCGGGCGACCTGGCGCAGAAAGTCGACCCGTATCTGCGCCCGCTGTACGACGCGCTGTACGACCTGCTCGGCTTTGACCGCACCCAGAAGATGTTCGAGAAACAGGTGATCGAGATCGCCCCGCTGGCGTATATGCGCGGCCGCACGCTGAACCACGCCTTCGTGATCCTGGACGAGGCGCAGAACACCACCGTCGAACAGATGAAGATGTTCCTGACCCGTATCGGCTTTGGCAGCAAGGCCGTGGTGACGGGCGACGTGACCCAGATCGACCTGCAGAAGCACCAGAAGTCCGGCCTGGTCGACGCCATGCACGTGCTGCGCAATGTGCGCGGCATCGCCTTCAGCCAGTTCTCCAGCGCTGACGTGGTGCGCCATCCGCTGGTGGCGCGCATTGTCGATGCCTATGAACATGCGCAGGAAGCCAGTGCCGAAATCGCTCCCCTGCTGCAACCAGTGAAACCCGCCGTGAAAGCTGTGCGCAATGTCCGAAAAAAATAAGCTGACCCTGTCCGTCCAATACGCCGACCCGCGCCTGCAGGAAGAGATCACCCGCCCGATGATACGCAAATGGGTCAAGGCGGCCCTGTTCGCGCCGGCCGAACTGACCATCCGTTTCGTCGACGCCGAAGAAGGCCAGGAACTGAACCGCGACTACCGCGGCAAGGACTACGCCACCAATGTGCTGACCTTCGCTTACAACGAAGGGGAGGAAGTGGCGGAAGACGAGCCGACCCGCGCCGACATCATCCTGTGCACCGACGTGCTGCAGCGTGAAGCGGCCGAGCAGAAGAAAACCGTGGAAGAGCATACCGCCCACCTGATCGTGCATGGCGTGCTGCACGCCCAGGGTTACGACCACGAGGACGATGAGGAAGCGGCCGAGATGGAAGGCATCGAGACCGAGATCATCACCGGCCTCGGTTACGCCGATCCGTATTAAATCTTCAGCGCCAGCATCGCCACGCCGAAGGCGCAGAACACCAGTGCGCTCAGGCGTGACAGCGCACGCACGCTGCCCGGTTGGCTGAGCCACGTCCTGGCGCTGGCCGCCAATCCCGCATACAAGCCGTGAATCGCAATCAGCACCATGCAATAGGTGGCGATGGCCAGCGCCAGGGGCACCTGCTGCTGTGCCGGCCCGGCGGCTCCCGCAACTTGCGGCAAGACCGACAGGAAGAACAGCAGCGCCTTCGGATTGCTGGTCTGTAGCAAAGCGCCGCGCAGCAGGCGGCCGCGCCCTCCGCCGCCGCGCTGCGTTTTCCCCGCCGCGGCATCGGCGCCGTTGGCGCCAGGCAGCGCCGGCGCCCGGCGCCAGGCTTTATAAGCCAGGTAGAACAGGTACGCGACGCCGCAGTATTTCAGCAGCAGGAACAATGGCGGGGACGAGCGGACCAACAGGCCGATGCCTGCCGCTGACAACCCTGCCATCACTGCAGCGCCAATGGCCAGGCCAAGCACACCGTGCATGGCCGCGCGCCAGCCGCCGGCAATCGCATTATCCAGTGTCATCAGGACGCCAGGCCCGGGGCTGGCTACCGTGAACACCACCATGACAAAAAAAATCCAGTAAGTATTGTGCATCCCGGCAGTGTGCGCGGCTGCCCGGCTGGCGATCAAACGAGATTTTGGTATGATGCGTTAAGTATTTCTCAACACCTCCACCCGATAACAATGCCTGCTCGCCCGCCACTCCACGCGCTGCACGTTTTCTGCGCCGTCGTCCGCGAGGGAGGATTTCGCCAGGCCGCGCAAGCGCTGTACCTGACGCCGGGCGCCGTCAGCCGCCAGGTGCAGGCGCTGGAGGAGCACCTCAAGCAAGTGCTGTTCGAACGCAGCAGCGGCAATGCAGCGGCGCTGACCGCCGCCGGCAGGCAATTGCACGAGAGGACTGCCGGCAAACTGGCGGACCTTATCCAGGCGCTCGAACCGGGCGGCGCTTCGACCGGCCAGCATTCCATCCTGGTCGACACCAGCGTGACCCTGGCCATGCACTGGCTGATTCCGCAGCTAGCCGATTTCCGCCAGCGCTACCCGCACATCCAGGTTGACGTGCGCACCGTCGACGGCGACATCAATCCTGCCGCGCCGGTCGATGTCTTCTTGCGACGCGACCCAGCGGAATTGCGCGGCCTGCCATCGCAGCGCTTCATGCCGGAGCGCAGCATACTGGTATCCAGCCCGCACTTTGCTTCAGCCTTGCGCACGCGTCCAGCCGCCAGCATGCGCTGGCTGGGCAAAGTAGCACGCATCGGCACACGTTCCAGGCCCGACCTGTGGGCGGGCTGGAGCCAGGAGCACGGCCTGGACGCCCAGACGCTGGCGCCGACGATTGAGTTCGACAATACAGTGCTGGCGATCCAGGCTGCCATCCAGGGCCTGGGCATGCTGGTGGTGCCTCAAGCTTTTGTCGCGGCGATGATCGCAAGCGGGGCATTGCAGCGCGTTCTTCCTGCCAGTATCGACACCGGCTTTTATTCGTATGCAGTCGGACGCCGGCGCGCATCGCCCCGCGTGGACTTGTTCACGCAGTGGCTGAGGGAGCGCGGCAACGCCGGCTAATCGTTACGCTGGCGGAACAGCCACGCGCCCGCCACCACGGTAAACAGCACAACGATGCCGGCAATGATCCAGAAGCCGGCCTTGTCGTCGGCCAGCGGCACGCCGCCCACATTCATCCCCAGCAAGCCGGCAATGATATTGATCGGCAGCGCCAGCACAGTTACGATGGTCAACACATAGAGGCTGCGGTTATTGGCCTCATTGACCAGCGCCGCAATCTCTTCCTGGAGCAGCTTGATGCGTTCCTGCAGCGCCGCCATATCGTTCAGCACCACCGCAAACTCCTCGGTCGACTCGCGCAGCTCCTGGCGATCGGCTTCGCTGGCCCACGACGGCGGCCGTTGCAGCAGGCGGAACAAAGCCGCAGGTTCCGGCGCCAGCAGGCGTTGCAGCCGCACCAGCACGCGCCGCAGGGCGCCCAGGTCGGCGCGCTTGAATTTCAGCTTGCCCGACAGGAGGTTGTCCTCGATCCGGTCCACTTTGCTGGTGGCATCGCGCACGATGCGGGTCAAGACGTCCGCCTGGTCGCGCAGCAGGTGGGTCAGCAGCACCACGCTCGACACCAGGTTCTCGCCGCCGCGCACCGCCTGGCGCAGCCGTTCGACCGCCTGCAGCGGCTTGCGCCGCGCGCTGACCACCAGCCGCCGCTCCACGCTCAGGCAGACGCTGGAGATATCGGACGGCTCGAAACTGAAGTCGCGCAGCACATCGTTGACCACCGCCACCAGGGTATCGTCGGCCTGCTCAATGCGCGTCGAGCGCGCGCCCTCTTCGTGCAGGCTGTCGTAATATTCATTGGCCAGCGTGGCATGTTCGCGCATCCATTTTTCGCTGGCGGTGTTGGCAAGGTTGAAATGCAGCCAGAGGAATTCGCCCGGCGGATTGGCGGGGTCGCGCAGCCACTGTTCGGCCTCGGACGCCTCGATCGGCACCGGCTGCGGGCCGCGCCCGAACAGGTAACCGCACACGAGGCCGCACTGGTCGGATCCATAGGTGACTGCACTGATCTGCATGAGTTTCCAATCTGATAATTTCGGCCGGGACTCGGCCGTTTAGTGTATGCTATAGCACTTCGGAACAACGGCTTTCATGCCAATTATGCAAGAGCACTCTAGTAGCGTCAGGAATGACGCTAAACCACACCGGTCGCTGTTCGAGCGACTCACCGCCCTGATTTCCCCTGAGCCCGAGAGCCGCTCGGAGCTGCTTGAAGTCCTGCACGACGCCCATGAACGCAACCTGATCGACGCCGATGCCCTGTCGATGATCGAAGGCGTGTTCCAGGTGTCGGACCTGTCCGCGCGCGACATCATGATCCCGCGCTCGCAGATGGACGTCATCGATATCACCAAACCGATCGAGGAATGGATTCCGCTGGTGCTGGAAACGGCCCACTCGCGCTTCCCCGCCATCGAAGGTGAGCGCGACAAGGTGGTCGGCATCCTGCTGGCCAAGGACTTGCTGCGCTACTACGCGGAAGAGGAATTCGACGTGCGCGACATGCTGCGCCCGGCGATCTTCATCCCCGAGTCCAAGCGCCTGAACGTGCTGCTGCGCGATTTTCGCGCCAACCATAACCACATGGCCATCGTGGTCGATGAGTACTCCGGCGTGGCCGGCCTGATCACCATCGAGGACGTGCTGGAGCAGATCGTTGGCGACATCGAAGACGAATACGACTTCGACGAAGAAGAAGACAATATCCTCTCCATCAAGGAAGGCAAGATCGGCCCGCGCTGGCGCATCAAGGCGCTGACCGAGCTGGAACAGTTCAATGAAGAACTGGATACCGACCTGGACGACGAGGATGTCGACACCATCGGCGGCCTGGTGGCCAAGCACCTGGGCCGCATGCCACACAAGGGCGATACCTTCGACATCGCCAACCTGCGCTTTGAAGTGCTGCGCGCCGATGCGCGCC
>DASWTB010000561.1:0-16420 GCA_036402315.1 Pseudoduganella sp.
CAAAGAGGCTTACCGCATCGGCGCGCGGGCGCTGGTCACCAAGGATTGCGACCCGGCCGAACTTTTCACCGCCGTGCAGCGTGCCGCACAGGGCGAGCTGTATTTCATGCCCGCCATCGCGGAACGCCTGGCCAGCCTGTCGGTGCTGGGCGAGCAATCGCCGCAGGCGCTGCTCGACGAACGTTCGCTGGAGATCTTCAAGCTGATGGCGGAAGGCCTGACCAATGCGGAAATCGCTGAAAAGCTTGGCGTGTCCAGCAAGACGATCAGCAACTCCAGCCAGGCCATCAAGGACAAGCTGGGCGTTGAACGCGCAGCCGACATCACCCGCCTGGCGGTGCGCCACGGCGTGCTGCAAGCCTGATGCGGGCCAAATGGCGCGTCGGCACGCGCGGGCGGCTGCTGGCGATCACCTTGCTGCCGGTGCTGGCGCTGTTCGTCACGCTCACCTGGTACAACTACCAGTCGCGCCAGTCCGAGGTGCGCGCCGAACTGGCGGAGCGCGGCCAATTGCTGGCCACCGCGCTGGTGGCAAGCAGTGAGATCAGCCTGGTGCACGGGCAGTTCGACGAACTGCGGGCGACCATCAATGGCATGCTCCAGACCGACAGCGCGATCCATCGCGTGACCTTGCTCGATGCGGCGCGCAAGCCTTTGCTGGACGTGACGGCGCGTGGCGATGCCTCGCCGGAGGCGCGCTATTACGAAGCGGCAGTGCATAAGCGCTTGCTGTATGTGACGGGCGGCGGCAATCGCAATGTGGGCACGATGGGGTATGTGCAGGTGCGGATGTCGCCGACTGCGATGCTGCGCAAGACACGCTCGCGCTTCCAGCTGGAGCTGGCGGTGGCGTTGGCGGGGCTGCTGGTGTGCGCGGGGCTGGCGTGGCGGATGACAAGCGGATTTGCCGCTTCGCTGCAGGCTTCCATGCATGCGGTGCGTGCGGCGGATGCGGAGAAGCGCCGCTTGCTGCAGCGTGTCACCACGGCGGTGGAGGATGAGCGCAAGGCCATCGCGCTGGAGATTCACGATGAATTGAATGCGACGCTGATTGCGGTGCGCTTGGAGTCGCAGCAGATTGCCGGCCTGGCTGCCACGCTGCAGCCGGCCGAACCGGCGGGGCAGGTTCGCGACAAGGCGCAGGCGATCACCAGGCTGGCGCTGGGGCTGTACAACAGCGGCCGGACACTGGTGCGCCGCCTGCGGCCTGAGATGCTGGACATGCTCGGCCTGCAAGGCGCGTTGGAGGAAATGGTGCGCCAGGTTGGCAGCAGCCATCCTGCCTGCCGTTTCACGCTGCATACCGAGGGCGATTTCAGTGGGCTGGACGGGGATGCCGCAATCTCGGCTTACCGCATCGTGCAGGAAGCGCTGTCGAATATCGTGAAGCACGCGCGCGCCGGCACCGCCAGCGTGGAAGTCGTTCGGCACGGCGACGCCTTGCGGATCGCGGTTGCCGACGATGGCACCGGCTTCGACCCGGCGCGCACTGCCGCCGGCGTCGGCCTGGCGGGCATGCGCGAACGGGTGCAGGCGCTGGGCGGGAGCTTTTCGATGGACTGCACATGCGGCACCCGCATCGCCATCACGCTGCCGGTGGCGGCGTGGCGCGCGGGAACCTGACGCGCACCAGCAAGCCGCGGCCGGCGACGCCCTGGTCGAGCTCCAGCTCGGCGTGGTGCAGCACGGCGATATCGCGCACGATCGCCAGCCCCAGTCCCGAGCCGCCCGGATTCGCCTGCATGGTCGATGCCGCGCGATAGAAGGGGGAGAACACGCGGTCGCGGTCTTCCGGTGGAATGCCTGGACCGCTGTCTTCCACTTCCAGCACCACGCGGGCCGCGTCGGGCAGCACACGCAGCACCACGCTGCCACCGCGTGGCGTGTAGTGCAAGGCATTGTCGACCAGGTTGGAAACCAGTTCATGCAGCAGCAAAGCCTGGCCGTTCACGCTGGCTTCCCCGTCGTCTTCAAGCGAGAGGTCGATGCCACGGTTCACGGCGGACAAGGCCAGTTCCAGCGCCACCTGCTGCACGGTGTCGCGTAACGGAACCGGCACCGGCTCGCCGCTGTCGCTATGTTCGATCCGCGCCAGCATCAGCAGGCGGTTGGCCAGGTGCACTGTGGAGTCGGTGGTGGCGGCCATGCTGGCGACTATATTGCGCAACTCCGGCGAAGCGGCTGAAGCCCGTTCCAGTTCGCGCTGCGCCAGTTCGGCCTGGGTCTTGAGCACCGTCAGCGGAGTACGCAACTGGTGCGAAGCGTCCGCGATAAAACGCCGCTGGCTGGCGATCAGTCCCGCAATGCGCGTGGTGGAGGCATTCATGGCCTGCACCAGCGGCCGCACCTCCTTGTGCACCAGTGCGGGATCGAGGTCGGAAAGGTCGGACACGTCGCGCGCCTCCACCTCCTGCTTCAACTGCATCAATGGCCGCAACACCAGCTTGACCGCGAACCACACCAGCAAGCCGGCCAGCAGCACCACGCTGGCCTGCCATACAATGGTGTCGTACAGGATCTTGAGCGTCAGGCCTTTGCGTGCATCGAGCGTTTCGCCGACCTGGATCAGCGCGATGCCGCGCATATTGTCGTCATACACCGGCTGCAGCAGGGCCGCGATGCGGATTGGCTGGCCGTTGTAGTTGGCGTGGTAGAAGCGCACCAGGGCAGGGTAGTTCTCCGAGCGCGGCACGTTGGCCGGTACCGCAGGCAGGTCATCGTAGCCGGACACTGTTTCGCCGTTGATGCCGGTAACCTTGTAGTAGATGCGGCCCAACGTGTCAGTCTCAAAGCTGTCCAGTGCGACGTAGGGCACGTCAGCCACGACCTTGCCATCTTCGATCGATACGCGTTCCGCCAGCGCGCGGGTGGAAGCCAGCAGCGAGCGGTCGTAAGCCATGTCGGCCGCGTCGACCGCGTTGTAGTAGACGGAGATGGTGTTGATGATTTCCAGCAGTACCAATGGCAGCAGCAGCCAGCGCAGCAACTGGCCGCGCAGGCTGCCCATGGCGAGCATGGCTTTCATCAGGCTTTCGCTTCGGCCGGCTGCAGCAGGTAGCCGATACCGCGCAAGGTGGTGATGGCTGCGGCGCCGGGTTCCTTGCGGTCCAGCTTCTTGCGCACGCGGTGGATGTACAGCTCAATGGCATCGAGGTTGGCATCATCGGCCAGCGAGAACACCTGGTCGAACAGTTTTTCTTTTGCGACCGGCTTGCCGCCTTTCGTGATCAGCGCTTCCAGTACCGCATGTTCGCGCGGCGTGAGCTGCAAGGTCTCGCCGAAATAGGAAAACATGCGGCTGACCGTATCGAAGCGCAGCGCGCCGCATTCATAAACCAGCGACTCATTGCCTGCGCTGCGGCGCAGCAATGCCTTGACGCGCGCTTCCAGTTCGGCCAGCTCGAAAGGCTTGGCAAGGTAATCGTCGGCGCCCAGGTTCAGTCCCTGCACGCGGTCTTCCAGGCCGCCGCGCGCAGTCAGGATCAATACAGGCGTCTTGCCGCCGCGCGCGCGCAGGCGTTTCAGCACTTCCAGCCCGTCCATGCGGGGAAGGGTCAAATCGAGGATCACCAGGGCATATTCCTGGGTCAGCAGCAGGGAATCGGCGTCGGCGCCGTTATCGGCGCATTCGACAGAAAGGTTGGCATCGCGCAGGGCTTTGGAAAGCCAGTGTTGCAATTCGGTGTGGTCTTCCACTAACAGTATTCGCATGGCGTTCGCCTGAAAGGCGTTTGAAAGGTTGGCGATTTTATAGTTGAACTGTGCCAGAGCAAGGCATGACTGAAATAACTATAAACCCAGGAGACAGATTGTGAAAAGAACTTCGATGGCAGCGGCCATCGCGATGATGCTTGCCGCCTATACTTCCGCCCACGCCCAATCCAATGTACAGGTCTACGGCCTGCTCGACATGGGTGTCGACATTTCCAACAATGCGAAAGCAGGCGGAGGCAGCGTAACCCGCGTCAGTTCCGGCGGCATGAACACCTCGCGCTGGGGCTTCAAAGGCAGTGAAGACCTGGGCGGCGGCCTGAAAGCGGTATTCCAGCTCGAAAGCGGCCTGCTGATGGACACCGGCGCACAGGACGGCAACCTGTTCAAGCGCCAGGCCAACGTTGGCCTGGAGGGCAGCTGGGGCCGCGTGGTGCTTGGCCGCTCCTTCACCAGCGTGTATGACACCGTGATCCGTTTCGACCCGATGGGCTTTGCGCCCTACTACTCCTGGGCGACCGGCGGCAGCGCCACCTTGCCAAGCAAGTACGGCATGACCACCGGTTTCGATAACCTGATCAAATACTCCGGCAAGACCGGCGACTGGAACTATGGCTTCAGCTACGGCATGGGCGAGCAGCAGGGCGCCGGCGCCAGTTCGTCCGACAGCGCCAAGTACGCCGGCGCCGTGAGCTACCAGTCCCAAACGCTGGGCGCCATGTTCACCGCGGAGCGCATCAACGGCAATAACGTGGTCGCCACCGGCAATCGCGACGAGACCACCGCTTACCACCTGGGCGGCTATTACGCCACGGGCGATTTCAAGTTCTGGCTCGGTGGCCGTACCTACAAGCTGGTTTCCGGCAAAGCCGCTACGGCTGACGTAAAAGGCAACACCCTGTGGGCCGGCGTGGCCTACAAGCCGCAGCCAAACGTCACCATCACCGGCGCCGTCTACCACGTCGACCAGCGCAACCTGGCCGCCGGCAAGGACGCCGATCCGACCATGTATGTGCTGCGCTACCGCTACGCCGCATCCAAGCGCACCGACCTGTATGCGACTGTCGGTTATACGAAAGGCAAGCATGACCAGCTGGTCGGCCTGTCGCGCGACGACGCGGCCTTCGGCGACAGCCAGCACGGTGTAATGGTTGGCATCCAGCACCGCTTCTGATAATAATGAAGCCATGAAGATCCTGCATACCATCTTCGCTGCTGTCCTGCTGCTGGCAGGGCAGGCGCAAGCCGCAGAATGCATTGTGCCGTCCAAGCCTGGCGGTGCGATGGACCTGACGTGCAAGCTGGCCCAGAAGGGCCTGGCGACGGTGCCGGGCGGCCAGCCCATGAAGCTGGTGTATCGCCCGGGCGGGATCGGTGCTGTAGCGTGGCATTCGCTGGTGTCGCAGCGCGGCACCTCGCCAAATACGCTGGTGGCATTCTCCGGCGGTTCGCTGCTGAACCTCGCGCAGGGCAAATTCGGCAAGGTCAAGGCGGACGACGTGCGCTGGGTGGCGGCGCTGGGGGCGGACTACGGCATGATCGCCGTGCGTTCCGATTCACCCTACAAGTCGCTGACCGACCTGGTGGCGGCGCTCAAGCGCGACCCCTCCAAGGTGCTGATCGGCGTCAGCGGAACCGTCGGCAGCCAGGACTGGCTGAAGGTGGCGCTGCTGGTGCGCCAGGCCGGCATGGATCCGAAAGTTCTGCGCTTCGTGGCGCTGGAAGGCGGCGGCGAAGCGTTCACCGCAATGCAGGCCAACCACGTGCAGGTGATGTCGGGCGATGCTTCGGAAGTCCACCTTGCCGGAGACTCGATCCGCGTGCTGGCGGTGATGTCGGAAGAACGGCTGCCCGGAAAGCTGTCTTCGGTGCCGACTGCGCGCGAGCAGGGCTACGACATCGTCTGGCCGGTGATCCGCGGTTTATGGATGGGCCCAAAGGTGAGCGATGCCGATTATCAGCAGTGGGTCAAGACTTTCGAGCACGTGATGGCCACGCCGGAATTTGCCAGACTGCGAACGGAAGCGGGCTTCTTTCCCTTCAGCCTGACAGGACAGGCACTTAACGAGTATGTGCATAAAGCCGTAGAAGACTACGGAAAACGCGCCAGCCAGCTAGGCCTGATGCGCTGAACCTTCCCTTAAAACTCCAGGAGACAAAAATGATCAAGACGACCATGGTGGCCGCCGCTGCCGGACTGTTTGCGTGCACCGCATTCGCACAAGCCCCTGCCGGCTATCCTGCCGATTACCAGAAGGTGATCGACGCGGCGAAGAAAGAAGGCAAGCTGGTGGTGTATGGCGCCACCGACAGCAAGGCTGCGCAGCCGCTGATCCGCGACTTCAACGCCCTGTACCCCGGCATCACCGTCGAATACAACGACATGAATTCGACCGAGGTGTACAACCGCTTCATCTCCGAGATGGCGGCCGGCGGCAACACCGCCGACGTGATGTGGTCCTCGGCGATGGACTTGCAGATGCGCCTGGCCTCCGACGGCTACGCGCTGAAGTACAAATCGGTGGAAGCATCGAAGATTCCTGGCTGGGCAGTGTGGGACGACCAGGCCTACGGCACCACCTTCGAGCCGGCCGCCATCGTCTACAACAAGCGCCTGGTCGATGCGAAAGAAGTACCGCAGACCCACACCGACTTCGTGAAGCTGATCCAGCAGCCGAAGTTCAAGGACAAGGTTACCACCTACGACATCGAAAAATCCGGCGTCGGCTTCATGTTCATGAGCCAGGATGCAAAGGAATTCCCGAAATTCCTGGAACTGGAAAACGCCTTCGGCGAAGCGAAAGTGCGGGTGCAATCCTCCACCGGCACCATGATGGAGCGCATCTCTTCCGGCGAAAACCTGATCGGCTACAACGTGCTCGGTTCCTACGCCCTGGTGCGCGCCAAGACCGACCCTTCGATCGGCGTGCAACTGCCTAAGGACTATACCCTGGTGATGTCGCGCGTGATATTCATCAACAAGGGCGCGAAGAACGTCAACGCCGCCAAGCTGTGGCTGGACTACACCCTGTCGCACCGCGGCCAGACCATTATCGCCAACGAATCCAAGCTGTTTGCGATCCGCGCCGACGTGACTGGTGAAACCACCTCGTCCGACCTGGTCAAGCAGATCGGCCAGGACAAGATCAAGCCAGTGCCTGTGCACCCGATCCTGCTGCAGTTCCTGGGCCCGCAGAAGCGCATGGCCTTCCTGAAGCAGTGGAAAGAAACCGCCGGCAAGAAATAAGGAGTTGTAAATGACAACCGCGACTTTGCAGGGAACAGGGCGCGCCAGCATTAACTGGCCGCGCGGGATCGTGGCAGTGCTGACCTGCACCGCCATCTTCCTGCCGCTGTTCCTGATCTTTTACCAGAGCTTCCTGTCGGCGCCGTTCTTCATGCCCGGCAAGGAAGCGGGACTGGACGCTTTCCGCTTCATCTTCGATGACCCGGACTTTGCAGTGGCGTTCAAGAATGGCTTGCTGTTGGCGACAGGCCTGGCCGCCATCGCCGTGCCTTTGGGCGGCATGCTGGCTTTCCTGATGGTGCGTACCGACCTGCCGGGTCGCGGCTGGATTGCCCCGCTGCTGCTGGTGCCGATCTTCGTCTCGCCAATGGTGATGGGCTTTGGCTATGTGGTGGCGATGGGCCCTGTGGGTTTCTACTCAACCTGGGTGAAGGACCTGATCGGCTTCATCCCATGGAATGTGTACTCCTTCACCAGCATCGTGGTGATCGCGGGCCTGACCCACGTGCCGCACGTCTACCTGTACGCTTCCTCGGCGCTGAAGAGCCTTGGCTCGGACGTGGAAGAAGCGGCCCGCGTGGCTGGCGCCTCGCCGCTGCAGGTGATGTTCAACGTGTCGCTGCCGATGATCATGCCGGCGCTGGCGTATGCAGGCGTGCTGGTGTTCTTCCTCGGCTTCGAAGTGTTCGGCCTGGTGCTGGTGCTGGGCGATCCGGAAGGCCACCTGGTGTTGCCGACCTACCTGTATAAGCTGACCAACAAGCTGGGAACCCCGTCCTACCACCTGATGGCTGCAGTGGCCGTGTGCCTGGTGGCGGTGACCATGCCGCTGGTGATGCTGCAGCGCTGGCTGCTGAAATCGGCCAACAAATACGTGTCGATCAAGGGCAAGGGCGCGCGCAGCAAGGCTCTGCCGCTGGGCGGCTGGAAGTGGCTGGCATTTGCCGCGCTGGGCGCTTGGCTGCTGGTTACCGTGTTCATGCCGCTGTCCGGCATTGCACTGCGCTCCTTCGTGCAGTACTGGGGCGAGGGCGTGAAACTGGCCGATGTGCTGACCTTGCAGCACTTCCGCGACATCTTCGAACAGCATGCGCTGATCCGCGGCATCATCAACACGGTTCTGATCGGCGTGATCGGCGGCGGCCTGGCGATCTTCTGCTACAGCTTTATCGCGCTGGCCATGCACCGCAAGCCGGACCTGCTGACCCGCATCCTGGATTACAGTGTGCTGGTACCGCGTGCCGTACCAGGCCTGCTGGCTGGCCTGGCTTTCCTGTGGGTGTTCCTGTTCGTGCCTAGCTGGCTCGAAGGCATGCTCAAAGGTTCCGAAAACGGCTTGGCAATCTGGCTGGTGGAAAACGCGATTCCTGCACTGCGCAGCGTGCGCACCACCATTTTTGCGGTGTGGCTGGCTTACTCGGTGGTGTGGATGGCTTATGGCATGCGCCTGATTTCGACTGCGCTGCTGCAGGTCGGGCCTGAGCTGGAAGAGGCGGCGCGCGCTGTCGGCGCCCGCCGTGGCCAGGTGACCCGCGACGTGACCCTGCCGCTGATCAAATACGGCCTGCTGGGCGCGTGGCTGATGATTTTCCTGATCTTCGAACGTGAATATTCGACAGGCGTGTACCTGCTGTCGCCGGGTACCGAAGTGATTGGCGCGCTGATTGTGTCGCTGTGGGCGGGCGGTTCGACCGACCTGGTGGCGGCACTGTCCTTCATCAACATCACCCTGGTCGGCATTGGCCTGGGCATCGCGCTGCGCTTCGGCGTCAAGCTGCATAACTGAGAACACGATCATGAAACGAGACCTCAAAATGAACGAACTGTCTGTCGAAGACCTGCACCTGGACTACGGCACCGGCGCCCACGCCAACCCGATCCTGAAGGGGGTGTCGATGCACCTGCAAAAAGGCGAAGTGGTTGCGCTGCTGGGGCCTTCGGGCAGCGGCAAGACCACGCTGCTGCGTGCCGTGGCTGGCCTGGAAAGCCCGCGCCTGGGCTCCATCGACATCGGCGACCGCCGCGTGTTCGACGGCAGCAAAGGCTTTGAAATGCCGGCCGAACAGCGCAACCTGGGCCTGGTATTCCAGTCCTATGCGCTGTGGCCGCACAAGACTGTGGCGGAGAACGTTGCCTACGGCCTGAAGCTGCGCAAGATGAACAAAGAAGAAATCGGCAAACGGGTGAGCGAGGTGCTGAAGCAGCTGGGCCTGGGCCACCTGGGCGAGCGCTTCCCGCACCAGTTGTCGGGTGGCCAGCAGCAGCGCGTGGCGATTGCCCGCGCGCTGGTGTACAACCCGCCGGTGATCCTGCTGGATGAACCGCTGTCCAACCTTGATGCGAAACTGCGCGAAGAGGCGCGCGCCTTCCTGCGCGAACTGATCGTGCGCCTTGGCTTGTCGGCACTGATGGTCACGCACGACCAGGACGAGGCAATGGCGATTTCGGACCGCATCCTGCTGCTTAATAACGGCAAGATCGAGCAACAGGGCACGCCGCAGTCGATGTACGAAACGCCGGAAACCTTGTTTACGGCTGAATTCATGGGCAGCAACAACCGCTTGCCGGGCAGCCTGGTTTCGCGCGATGGCGACAAGGTCGTGATCGATGTCGCCGGCACCAGGCTGCAGGCGACGGCGCGCGGCTTGGGCGGCGACACAATCGCTCCGTTGATCCGCGTTGAAGAAGTGCGCGTAAGCAGCACCCAGGTCGAAAACTCGCTGGAGCTTGCGCTGGTGACCTGCATGTATCTCGGCGACCGTTGGGAATGCCTGTTCAAGCGCGGCGATATCAGTGTGCGTGCCCACTCCAAATACCGCCTGCAGGATGGCCAGTACTGGTTGCAACTGCCAGCCGACAAGCTGTGGGTCTTCTGATCCGTCACCGTTGCTTCCTCCAAGCTTTGGCGACCGGCTTGCTGGCCGCTTTTTTTTGCAGGTGGCTTGATACGCCGTTGCCGTGGCTGATTGGACCCTTGTTCGCCAGTGCGGCGCTGCGGATTGCGGGCGTGGACCTGTGCTGTCCGGTTCCCGCACGCGTGGCCGGGCAGTGGGCGATCGGCACCGTGCTTGGACTGTACTTCACGCCCGCAGTGCTGGCGGTAGTGGCGGCGCGGGCCGGCTACATCGCCGGGGCAGTGGTATTTGCGTTGGCGCTGGGATGTTTGTGCGCCTGGCTGCTCAAGAGGCTGGCGGACGTCAGCGCTGCTACGGCGTTCTTCTCGATGGCCTTGGGCGGAGCCTCCGAAATGGCGGTGCAAGGCGAGCGCCACGGCGCGGTAGCGCAGCACGTGGCTGCGGCTCAGGGCTTGCGCCTTATGTTCGTCGTGAGCTTCCTGCCGTTCGTGCTGCGCTATTGGAGCGGGCATGGCATGCCGCCGTTGGTCGGCGTTGGCGTTGACGCGGCGGGCCGCGGCGGGGCGGGCGCTGTGGCAGGCATGAGCACTGGGGCTGCGGCATCGATGCCCGGCGTGCCGTGGACCGCGCTGCCGCCTGGCGCCGTGGGCGCGTTGCTGGCCTTCGGCCTGCTCGCTGCCGTCACTTGCGCAGCGGGTTGGCTGCTGTGGAAGCGCGGCGTGCCGAACGCCTGGGTGCTCGGCCCGTTGCTGGGCGCAGGGATGCTGGCGGCCGCGCAGGTGCCGGTCGGCAGCGTACCGGAATGGATGGTGCGCACCGGCCAGCTTTGCATTGGCCTTTCGCTTGGCACACGCTTCACGCCCGGTTTCCTGCATACCGCCCCGCGTTTCATGGCAGCGGTGGCCGCTTGCACCGTGACCGCGCTGGGCCTGGCCGCGCTATTCGGGCTGGCGCTGGCGAAGATCGGCGGCCTGCACCCCGCAACGGCATTGCTGGCGACATCGCCGGGAGGGATCGCGGAAATGGCGCTGACCGCACGCGCCCTGCACATTGAAGTGCCGGTGGTCACGGCCTTTCATGTATGCCGGATGGTGGTGCTAGTATTGGCCGTCGGTCCTGCATACCGCCGCCTGCTACGCACCTGACGCTGCTGTCGTGAAGTATCAAATTGCGATACTTTGACAAGTCGGGTTGAGAGCTTGCGCAATGTGCTGTATGTTGTCGATATTTTCACTATTCCCGTGACGCAACATGAGCCATCCCAGCCAGTTCGATCTCCTGAAACAGCGCCGTTTTGCGCCGTTCTTCTGGACCCAATTCCTCGGCGCGTTTAACGACAACCTGTTCAAAACCGCCCTGATCGTCGCGCTGACGTACGAAGCGGCCAGCTGGACGAGCCTCGATTCATCGCTGATCACCAACCTGGTGCCCGGCCTGTTCATCCTGCCGTATGTGCTGTTCTCCGCCACATCCGGCCAGATCGCCGAGAAAATAGAGAAGGGCAAACTGGCGCGCTTCATCAAGTGGCTGGAAATCGGCATCATGGGTTTGGCAGCCATCGGCTGGTTCTCCCACACGCTGTCGCTGCTGCTGATCGCCATCTTCGGCATGGGCATGCACTCGACCCTGTTCGGCCCTGTTAAATACGCCTACATGCCGCAGCACCTGAAGCCGGAAGAACTCACCGGTGGCAACGGCATTGTTGAAATGGGCACTTTCGTCGGCATCCTGCTCGGCCAGGTGTTCGGCGCGATCATCGTCAACCACAAGCCGAATGGCATCACCTGGCTGGCCGTAGCGACAGTGTTCTTCGCAGTGGCCGGCCTGTTCAGCGCGTATGGCATTCCGAAAACGCCGGCACCGCAGCCGAACCTGAAAGTGAACTGGAACGCGTTCACCGAATCGATCCGCAACCTGCGCTTCTCCGCCGGCAACCGCTCCGTCTTCCTCTCCATGCTGGGCAACTCCTGGTTCTGGTTCTACGGCGCGATCGTGCTGGCGCAGTTCCCGGTCTACGCCAAGGATTACCTGAAAGGCGACAACAGCGTCTTCGTGCTGCTGCTGACGATGTTCTCGCTGGGTATTGGCGCCGGCTCGCTGCTGTGTGAAAGGCTCTCGGGCCGCAAGGTGGAGATCGGCCTGGTGCCGTTCGGCTCCATCGGCCTGTCGGTGTTCGGCATCGACCTGTACCTGGCCAGCCAGGGCTACAGCGCGCCGGGCGAAGTGGATGCCTACGCCATGGTCATGCTGCCGGGCGCATGGCGCATCATCTTTGACGTAGTGATGATCGGCGTATTCGGCGGCTTCTTCATCGTCCCGCTGTTCGCGCTGATCCAGTTGCGCGCCGACCCGCAACACCTGTCGCGCACCATCGCCGGCATGAACATCATGAACGCGCTGTTCATGGTGGTGGCAACCGGGGTTGCAATCCTGCTGCTGGGCCAGGGCTTCACGATTCCAGAAGTGTTCCTGGCCACTGCAATCATGAACGCCATTGTGGCGGCATACATCTTCTCGCTGGTGCCTGAGTTCCTGATGCGCTTCCTGGCGTGGCTCCTGATTCATACCGTGCACAATGTAAAGACCATCGATGCCGACCGCATTCCGGAAGAGGGCGGCGCCGTCCTGGTGTGCAACCACGTCAGCTACGTCGATGCGATTGTGATTGTGGCAGCCAGTCCGCGCCCGATCCGCTTCGTAATGGACCATCGCATCTTCAAGACGCCGTTCTTCGGCTGGATCTTCCGCACCGCCAAGGCGATCCCGATCGCACCGGCAAAGGAAGACCCATGGCTGATGGAGAAAGCCTTCGTCGATATCGCGCAAGCGCTGCATGAAGGTGAGCTGGTTTGCATTTTCCCGGAAGGTAAGCTGACCAGCACCGGCGAAATGAACGAATTCAAGGGCGGCATCAGCAAGATCATCGAACGCACCAAAGTACCGGTCATCCCGATGGCGCTGCGCGGCCTGTGGGGCCACCTGCTTAGCCGCAGCAAGGACGGCTTGCTGGAGCGCGCCTTCCGCAAAGGCTTCCGTTCGCAGCTCTCGCTGGCGGTCGGCGAGCCGGTGGAACCGCATGAAGTCAGCCCGGAAATGCTGTATCGCCAGGTAGCAGAACTCCGTGGCGACTGGAAGTAGAAAAATGTAGTCAATAGTCCAGGCGGGCTACATACCTCTACATACAAAGGCGCCATCTCGGCGCCTTTGGTCCTTTTTACAATTTGTTTTCCAAAACTTTTGTGAGAAGGACGTCAATCAATGAAAACAATCCTGACAACCAGTCTCTCCATCACCATGCTCTCCGTGCTGGTGGCATGCGGTGGTGGCAACGATGCTGACAAAGGTCCCAAGCAAGTTGCGGCTGTGGTGGACTTCGATAAGGATGGCATTACTGGCTGGACCGGCAGCTCCTCCGACTACACGCCGGAGACTGCGCCGACCAACGTCGTATTCGAGCAGCGCGCGCTGCCCGCTCCATTGACCGGCAAAGGCTATCTTCTCGGCGGCACCAACCGCAGCGACGACCTGTTCCTGTTCGTGAAGAAGCAGTTCTTCGGCCTGGAAAAGAACACGACCTACAACATCAACTTCTCGCTCAAACTGGCGAGCAACGCGCAAACCGGCTGCATGGGTGTGGGCGGCGCGCCGGGCGAAGCGGTGTGGGTCTATGCAGGGGCTACGGCCGTCGAACCAAAAGCTGTTACGGCTAATAATGCGATCCGCATGAACATCGAGCGCGGCAACCAGGCAGAAGGCGGCAAGGACGCGCAGGTGATCGGCAATATCGCCAACGGCCAGGCTTGCGGCACCGCCGTGGCCTATGCCAGCAAGACCCTGAAAAACGAGAAGCCGCAAAAGGTGACGACCGATGCAAATGGTGCGGTGTGGATCTTGCTGGGCATCGATTCGGGCTTTGAAGCGTATTCGCAGGTGTTCCTGCAAAACATCCAGCTCGACGCAACTCCAGTGACGCTGTAATCGTCACGTGTTGACCTTCTGGCAAAATTGACCTACTGTGTCGGCGGGGCGGAACCGCCAAGCCGGCATGTCCTTGCCACGTGCAGGGACGGCCTCTGCGGGGTTACCCCGCGGGATGTTTGATGTTCTGCATTTCGCCGCATGAGTGGCCTTGCGCTTCGCGCAAACACAACGCACGCTTCACGAGACTCGTTGGCGGCTCTCCGCTCCTTTCAATTCATGGATATCGAAAAACTTACCGCGCTGGCGCTTGCCGACACGATGCTGGCCACCGATGGCAGCCCGGCAAGCCTGGTCGCCGCGTGCGACCGCGTTTTTAACGCACCGCAGCCTTGGGCGTCCGGGGTTTGCATGGCGCTCGCTTTGCGGACTGGCGAGAATTTCCATTACTTCAGCCGGCATGAGTTGGCGGATATCCTGCTGGAGCTTCTCGGCCGAGGCCAGGTTGATTATGGCGAAGACGGTGATGGCGGGCCGCCCTTCATCGAACTACCGGAGGTGCGGCGCTATTGCCTCGACCAGCCCATTCGTCCACCCAAACCGCAGTGGCTGGAAGCACTCTCGCTGCCTGAGTTCCCAACCACCGGCGACCTGGCAGCATGGCTGAACGAACCTGTCGGCGCATTGCGCTGGTTCTCGGACCAGTGGCGCATCGCGCGCGATGAGCAGTCCCAACTCCAGCACTACCATTATCGCTGGGTGCCAAAGCGCAGCGGCGGCCTGCGCCTGATCGAGATTCCCAAAGAGCGACTGCGCCGCATCCAGCAGAAGATCCTGCGCCAGATCCTGGACCTGGTGCCGCCGCATCCGGCTGCGCACGGCTTCCGGCGTGGCCATTCCTGCGTCACGCACGCTGCACGGCATGCAGGCGGGCATGCCGTTGTCCGCATGGATTTGAAGGACTTCTTCCCGAGCATCCAGTACTCGCGCATCCATGCGCTGTTTGAAAAGTTGGGCTACCCGGAAAGCGTCGCCGGCACGCTGGCGCGCATGTGCGTCAACCGCGCACCGCATGGCCTGTTCCGCGACAAGCAGCTCGGTGGTTCGCTGGCCTGGTCCGAGCGCCAAGCCCTGAAATCGCCGCATCTGCCGCAAGGTTCGCCGTGCTCGCCCGCGCTGGCCAATCTCTGCGCCTACCGGCTGGACATCCGGCTTGATTCGCTGGCGCGCTCGCTTGGCGCCTCATACAGCCGCTATGCTGACGACCTGGCGTTTTCTGGCGGCGAGGAGCTCGCGCGGGCCGCAGAGCGCTTCCACGTCCAGGTTGCGGCAATCGCGCTGGAAGAGGGCTTCCGCGTGAACACGCGCAAGACGCGGCTGATGCGCGAAGGAACGCGGCAGCAAGTGACGGGCATTGTCGTCAACTCGCATCCGAATATCGCGCGCGATGAATACGATAAGCTCAAAGCGACGCTGACCAATTGCGTGCGCCATGGCCCCGAATCCCAGAACCGGGAGAACCATCCGAACTTCCAGGCCTACCTCGGTGGCAGGATTTCTTATGTGGCGATGGTAAATTCTGCCCGTGCAGCCAAGCTGCAGCGGCTTCTTGAGAATATAGTTTGGCCAACTTGATTACAATGCTCGATTCTTTTTACAATTTTCGATGCACATCATGCACATTTGGGTAGATGCGGACGCTTGTCCCGCTGTCATCAAGGACATCCTGTTCCGCGTCGCTGACCGGACGCAGATCGCTGTCACGCTGGTGGCCAACCAGTTGATGCGTGTGCCCGGCTCGCGCTTCATCCGCGCGCTGCAGGTCCCTGCAGGGGCTGACGCGGCGGATGCCGAAATCGTTGAGCGCGTCAGCGCTGGCGACATCGTCGTAACTGCCGATATCCCTCTGGCAGCCCAGGTGTTGGAAAAGGGCGGTCTTCCGCTCAATCCACGTGGCGAGTGGTACACCAAGGAGACCATCGCCCAGCAGCTGACGATGCGGTCCTTCATGGAGGAGCTGCGTGGCGCCGGGGTCGACACCGGCGGACCTGCCGCGTTCAGCCAAGGCGATCGCCAAAACTTTGCCAACGCTCTGGATCGGGAGCTAGCCCGCAGAAGGCAGATTCGGCCTGCCTGAAATCGGCCTCCATTACCGAACGGAGTGAAACGCGCGTTTTCGCAGGAGGGCTTTCCACTGCTAATGCGCTTGGCGTAAGTGACGTCGCTCCATTTCAGTTCTGGGCTGCACCTCTTGCGCATAAGCTGGGGAGGCACCCAGCAAGGAGGCGAGGAGGAAGGGCAGGGAAGAAACAAGCTTCACTGGGCGTCGAGGCCTTTGGACAGGGCGTCAGCGACAACAGTGTTCAAATCAAGACCACGTTCGGCGGCAGCAGCATGCAGGCGCTTCACCAGGTCGCTATTGAGCTTGACCGCGAACGGTACCAGGCCAAGCGCCTGATCGCGTTTGCGTTGTTCACCGTTTCAAAGGCGACATTCTACGTGTTTGGCCGGGACGCGAGTTTTCGGAATCATCTCGCCGGCAGGATAGCGCTCATCAGCAACGTTTAGCGCTTACGTAGAATTACTGACCAGTGAGTCAGAATTCAAAACCGTGTTAGAATGATCGTTCATTCTAAGTCTTTCGGGAAAAAAGATGAAAAACATGCAAAAGAATTTCGTGCTGCTGGGT
>DASWTB010000562.1:0-17393 GCA_036402315.1 Pseudoduganella sp.
GTCGTATCCGAGACAAGCAACAAAAATATGTCTCAATTTGTAGAAATTTTGACTCAGCCTTTGGTCCCCGATAGTGTTAGGTTCCCTTAACCCCCCTACCTCATCGGGAAACTGGAGACATAAATGGAATTTCGCAAAAGCCTGATCGCCACCGCGATCGCCATGGTTGCTGCACACGCCAGCGCCGCCCCAAGCTTGATGGCCAGCCCAGTCGCCTTCTCCGCCCAGGAGAAAGCACGCCTGGTCTCCACCCTGAACGGTGAGCGGGGCAAATATGGCCTGGATGCCGACCATGGCTACGCCATCGCCAGCCAGCACCCCGGTGAGCAGGGCAGGGCGATCAGCCGCGTAAACCACACCTATAAAGGCGTACGCATTTTCGAATCCGAAACCGTTGTGGTCACCGACCAGGGCGGCAATATCGTCAGCGAATCGGTCGGCGAGCGCCGCCATGGCCTGTCGGGCAAGCGGTTCGACGTGAAGCCTTCCATTAGCGGCAAAGCAGCTATTGCCAAGGCGAGGCGCAGCGTGCCAGCCGGCGGCGCCGAAATCGATCCGCCATCCGCCGACCTGGTCATCTTCCCGGTAATGAAAACGGTGCGTGCTCCCGGCGCCGAGAACAAGGCCGAGGCAGAGCTGAACGCTGTCGATGTGCAGGAAGTTGTTGCCAGCTATGAGCTGGCCTACGTCGTGAAAACCCGCAGCCACGGTGCCTTCTATGACACCATCGTCAGCGCACGCGATGGCCGCATCCTCGACCAATGGAGCGCCATGCAAAACGTGGTCGGTACTGGCCATAGCCAGTACAACGGCGACGTGCCTATCAACACCACCCTGTCCGGCGGCGTGTACAAGATGATCGACGGCAGCCGCGGCACCGGCGGTACCTTCGGCGCGATGGCGATCACCAATGCCAATCATGGCACCAGTGCCGGCGCGGTGTACACCAACGCCACCAATATCTGGGGCGACGGCAAGCAGTACATCGCCGGCGGCAGTACCACTAACGCCAACGGCCAGACCGCTGCAGTGAATGCGCTGTGGGGCCTGATGAATACCTATGACATGCACAAGAATGTGCTGAACTGGTCTTCGCTGGACGGCAACAACACCGCGACCTATATCGCGGTGCACGTCAACACTGCCTACGATAACGCCTACTATTCCGATAGCTGCAAGTGCATGTTCATCGGCGATGGCGGCAGCTACTTCAATAACCTGGGCTCGATCGACGTGATCGGCCACGAAATGGGCCACGGCATCACTGCCGCGACTTCGAACCTGACCTACCGCGGCGAGTCCGGCGGCCTGAATGAATCCGCGTCCGACATCGCCGGCGAAGCGGTGGAAGCCTATGCCCGCGCCGGTGGCACCGACGCCACGCTGCCTGTCCCATCGGCCAACGACTGGATGATGGGCAAGGAAATTTCCAAGAGCGGCCAGCCGCTGCGCTGGATGTACAAGCCAAGCAAGGATGGCAAATCGCCTGACGCATGGAAGTCCACCATCAAGCGCCTGGACGTGCACTACAGCAGTGGCCCGAACAACCGCATGTTCTATTTCCTGGCCATGGGCTCCAGCGCTACCGTGGGCAGCGACACCTACTCGCAATATCTGACCCAGTCGCCGAAGAACATGACCGGCATCGGCATCGACAAGGCTTACCGCATCTGGTTCCGCGCGAACACTACCAAGTTCACGTCGTCGACCAATTACGCAGACGCTCGTTTGAAAGTGCTGGCAGCAGCGCAGGAACTATACGGCGCCAATAGCGCCGAGGCGAAAGCAGTCCAGCGCGCCTATGCTGCCATTAACGTGGGTGCCGACGTGGCAGAATAAGCCGCGCAGCGACGCACAGGAACCGCCGGGGAAACCTGGCGGTTTTTTTTTTGCGATCGTGACAATGTGTGATTGTGCATCGGCCAGTTGTTGGCAGAATGCAAGTCATGAATGGTATTTTCACTGCGCAGCTGGGATACGCAATGGCTGCCCTGTATGTACTGCTGGGTGTGGTTTCAACGGGTGTGGGATTGGCGCTTGGCTCGCGTACCAGCCAGTTGCGCGACCAGGTGAATGCGTGGTGGTTTATCTTCCCCATCGTTAGCTGCGGCTTGATTCTTTATCCGGTGGGGGCACCGCTGCTGGCAATCGTCATCTGCGGCTTGGCCGCGCGCGAGCTTGCACCGTACGCTGGACCGGCCTCAGGCCGATTTCGTGGCGCGACCATCGCGAGCCTGCTGGCCGCAGTCGGCGCCGGTACATACTTTCCTTCTTCCCTGCCGGTGGCGTTTGCGCTGGCCAGCGTCGTGTCAGCGGCGTACCTGTGGCGCTCGCGTGAACTGGCCGCGCTGCCATGGCTTCTGTTTGCGCTGACCTGTTTCGGCATCAGCTTCATTCCCGCCTTTGTGCACCTGCCCTTCGGTCCGAAGGAGAATTTGTCCTGGCTGTTTTACCTGTTCATCGTGACGGCCCTGAACGATATCGCCCAGTTCACCAGCGGCAAGCTGTTCGGCAAGCAGAAGATCGTTCCGCAGATTAGCCCGCAAAAGACCTGGCAAGGCCTGCTGGGCGGCGTCGTGGTTTCCGTCTTGCTTTCCCTCGCGCTGGGAGGCTACCTTGGCCTGGGCCAGCCGGTCTGGCTGGCCGCGATTGCGATACTCCTGTCGGTGGGCGGTTTTGCCGGCGACGTGATGTTCTCCGCAGCGAAGCGCAAGCTTGGCATCAAGGATTTCTCAAACCTGATTCCCGGCCACGGCGGAATGCTGGATCGCGCCGACAGCCTGGTGGTGACGGCACCCTTGCTTTACCTGTTGCTCATTTATCGATAAGGAAGAAAGAATGAAGATTGAACGAGGCCTTGCCTGGAGCGAGAGCCAGTCGGGATTCGAAGCGGCCGACGGCACGCGCCTGTTCTACCGGAGCTGGATGCCGCTGGCGCCCCGCAGCGGGGCACCGCGCGCGCTGGTCTTCCTGCATCGCGGGCATGAGCATTCGGGCCGTATCGGTACGCTGGTTGAGCAATTCGGCTTCCATGGCGACTGGGCATTTGCATACGACGCACGCGGCCACGGTTATTCGCCGGGCGAACGCGGGGCGGCGCCAAGCTTCGCCACCATGGTGGAAGACCTGGACACGTTCGTAAAGCACCTCTGCGACAAGCACGGCTTTGCCATCGAGGACGTCCTGGTGGTTGCCAACAGCGTTGGCGCTGTCGTGGCGGCGACCTGGGTGCACGACTATGCGCCGCGTATACGCGGCCTGGTCATGGCTGCGGCAGCCTTTGCGATCAAGCTGTATGTGCCGCTGGCTAAGCCGGGACTGCGCTTTGCGCGGCGCTTCAAGCCGGAGCTGTTCGTCACAAGTTATATCCGTTCGACCATGCTGACGCATTCGGCAGAACAGGCACGCGCCTATGATGAAGACCCGCTGATCGCCAAGAGCATCTCGGCCCAGATCCTGCTGGAGCTTGCCGACACGGCGCAGCGCATCGTGCATGACGCCGCCGCCATCGACACGCCAATCCTGATGCTGGCCGCCGACCAGGATTATGTTGTGCATGAAGCGCCGCAGGAGCAGTTCTTCCAGCGCCTGTCGTCGCCGTTGAAGCGCTATGTGCGGCTGCAGCGCTGCCGCCACGCCATCTTCTACGAGGAAGATACTTCCGTCGCAATGCAGTCGAGCCGTGCTTTTATCGACGAATGCTTTGCGGCGAAGCCGGCCTTGCCAGAGCGCTTCGCGGCTGCCGACCGCGAGGGCCAAGGCGCGCAGCATTATGCGGCGTTGTTGAACAACCAGACCGGCAATGCGCTGACGCGGGCGTGGTTCGGCCTGCAGCGCAATATGCTTAAGCTGATGGGGCCGCTGAGCGACGGCATGGCCATCGGCCTGCGCCATGGCTTCGATTCGGGCGAATCGCTGGACTATGTGTATCGCAACCAGGCGGGCGGCAAGCTTGGTTTCGGTGGCATGATGGACCGCGGTTACCTGGATGCGGTGGGCTGGCGTGGCATTCGCTTGCGCAAGCTGCAGATGCAGCAGATGCTGGCGGAGCAGATCGCGGCGCACCAGGGCCCGGGACCGGTGCGCATCCTCGATATCGCAGCAGGTTCCGCACGCTATGTGCTGGAGACCATCAAGCGCTTCCAGGACCGCGAGATCGAGGTCACGCTGTGCGACTTCGAGCAGCACAACCTGGACCAGGCGAAGAAGCTGGCGGACAAGCTGCAGATCAGCGCCCGCATCGAGTACTGCCGCCGTGATGCCTTCAGCGCCGACAGCTACAAGGGGCAGGAGGGCCGTTACGACATCGCCGTGGTGTCCGGCCTGTATGAACTGTTCAGCGACAACTCGCTGGTCCTGCGCTCGCTGGGTGGCGTTGCAGCCAGCTTGCGCGAAGGCGGCAGCTTGCTGTACACCGGCCAGCCATGGCATCCGCAACTGGACATGATCGCCTACACGCTGACCAACCACCGTGGCGAACCGTGGCGCATGCGTCCGCGCGCGCAGGCCGAAATGGATGGCCTGATCGCGCTGGCCGGTTGCCGCAAGCTGCGGACAATGATCGGTCTGGAGGGTATCTTTACTGTTTCACTTGCGCAGAAAGCCGCAGCGCCTGGCGCAGGCGGTTAAACACCGTTACCAGCGACAGCAGCAGCACCACGGCAAGCAGGGCGTTGTGCCAGACCGGCGCAACGCCTGCCCATACCAGCAAGCCAAGCAGGCCAAAGGCAAAGGCGCGGTCGCTCTTGCCCATCGGGCCATCGAAGCGGCGCGCTACGCCAATGCTGCTGGCCAATACGCCTGCAAACTCAGCCAGCAGCGCGCACACGACGACCAGCACTACCAGCTGCGTCGAGACGCCTGCCAGCAAAGCGGCCGGCAAGTACAGGGCAACGTCGGATACCTGGTCGCACAATTCGTTCAGCAAGGCGCCCAACGCGGTCTTGTTGCCGGTGGCGTTTGCCAGCATGCCGTCGATGGCGTTCAGCGCCATGCGCAGCAGCAGGAAGAAGGGCAGGCCTAACCACAATCCCAGGCATTGCGGCGCCAAGGCCAGCGCCGCGCCGTAGCCTACGGATAGCGCCATTGCAGCCAGGGTGACCTGGTTAGGCGTGATGCCGATCCGCGTCAGCAGGTTGAGGAATGGGCGCAGCAGTTGCTGGAAGCGTGGTTTCAGCTGGTAGATCGAAATGCGCATGACGTGTAAGAGTGAAGGTAGATCCGGGCGATGAAAAGGCTGCGGCTATAACCCATCGCGCAATGCAGGTAGACCGGGCGGCCCTGTCTGCGCTCAGTGTCGATAGCGGCAAGGACAGTGCGAACCTGCTGGCGCGAAGGCGCCTGCAGGTCCATCAGGGGCAGGTGGCGGTAGCGGCCGCGGCGCAGCGCTTCGGTCTCGCTGAGTTCTGCGCTCAGGTCGATGATGCTGCAGCCGGGTGGCAGATGCTGCGCTTCGCCAGCGCTCAGGCGGCGGCCCACCCACAAACCTTCCGTCGCCTTGGCGAACGGCGGCTTGCCACGATGGCGCCAGCGTACCAGCAGCCAGGTTGCGGCGTAGCCGGCAAGGTAGGGCCAGAACAGCAGCCAGATCCAGCCGGGGTGCCGGCCCTGGTCCTTGCGCAGGAAGGCCGCGTTGCGGCGGGCATACGCCATTGCCACCAGCGCCGTGCTGGCCGCGAGGTAGAGCCAGGGCCACGCCGGTGCGAACAGGGCGGCCGCCAGCAGCGCCAGTCCAGCCATGACGGCGTAATAGAACGAAACGCTTTGGCGGGCAGTGGCGCCCGGACGCACCGCATGGCAAGCTATGGCGGCAAGCGCGATGCCTCCGGCGATATCGGCCACTGCATGCTGCCAGGTCAGCAGCGTGCTGGCGCCGACCAGCAGCAGCCAGCACGCCAACGCAGTACGCCAGGGGCGGCTTGCAATGGCTGGCCGCAGCGCAAGCCACAGCAGGATGCAGTAGGTAATATGCAGGGAAGGGAACTGGTTGTACGGGCGATCCGACGCGTCGAGCAAGCCATAGGCGAACTGGAGGAATGCGTGCTCCGGCACCGCCCTGCCGGCAGGGAAGCGGGCGGGGAAAACGGCGAATATCAGGCTGGCCGCAACAGTAGAGAGCATCAGGCGACGGCTGTAAACGCGCAGTGCATCGCCTTTGCGGACCTTGAAGAAGGCCCATGCCAGCAAGGGGCCCGAACTGGCATAGGGAATGATCATCCACGGCAGGAACGGGATGGACTGCTCGAACGAGATCGCCAGCGTGCGCTGGACCTGCGCCGCTTCGGCAGCATGGTTCGTGAGCGTGTAGCAAAGCCCGAATAACAGGGCGTTGATGATCAGGTGCAGGAGTTGCATTCATGGCATTATGTCACGCGATATGAGTGAAGATCAAAAGTACGAGCGCTGCATGGTGATGGCGGGCGGAGGATTCCGCTTCGGCTATTACCTTGGCATGCATGCGGCCGCGGAAGATAGCGGCATGGCGCCCGACATCATCCTCGCCAGTTGCGGCGGTTCGCTGGCGGCGGCCATCATTCATGCCTTGCCGGATGCCGCTCAGCGCAAGCAGTGGCTTGCTTCGCAGGGGATGTACCAGTTCCTGTGCCGCATGCGCGCGGCGCCGCATGCGCGTCCGCTGCCGGTGCTGGGCGCGGCCCTGCTGCGTGGGCTGTCGTGCGGGCGGGCAAAGCGTGTGCCGGATGTGTTCGACGATTTCATGTTCGAGTTGCCAGGAGCGTTGCCGCTGCCAGTGGTGCACTACCAGTCCCCGCATGGCACCGCGCTCGCTATCGTCGCCGCCAAGCTGCTGTTCGGCCGTGGCCAGACTGGCCAGGCGCGTGGAGAGCGCGCGCTGTTTGCGGAAGTCCTCCTTGGCCCGCAGCGTGCATGCAGCTTGCTGAAGGGATGGCAGGCGCCTGCCAGTTCGCCAGCCTGGAGCTGTGGCGCGGTGGCGCCCGGACTGTTGCTTGATAGCGCCATGCCGGTCGCTGACGCGGTGCGCAGTTCGATCACCGACATGCTCTATTTCGCTTGCCACGAGCATGGCGGCGAACACTATATGGGGGGCGTGATCGACCTGTTCCCGATCGAGATCGCGCACGGCCTGGCCAGGCACGTGACGATGGAAGCCAAGCCGCCGTTTGGCCAGGTGCTGGCGATCCCGGCCCTGCGCAAGGTGCTTGGCATCGACGGCAATGCGAGGCTGAAGCACGTGCACGCGCAGCACGCCCATGCCTGGGTCGATACCAGCGATATCTCGAGCGCCCTGCGCGGCAGCGGCATGCAGAAGCGCATCGACTGGCTGGGCAACCGTATCAGGCTGGTCATGCCGCCCAGCCTTGCGGAGTATGCGAAAGACGTGGAGACGCAATGGCAGTACGGCTATCAGCGCGGCCTCGAAGCTTACGCCAGTCCGGGCCTGCGCCTGCGACACGCAACAAAGTTCAACAGGGGAAGTAGATGCGGGTCATGATTATCGGCGGTACCAGCGGCATCGGGCTGGCCCTGGCGGGATATTACGCGCAGCAGGGTGCCGTACTGGCCCTATGCGGACGCGACACGTCGCGCCTTGATGGGCACCCCATCACTGCACAGGCAGGCTTGCGCCGCTACGGTTTCGACATCGGCGACCGCCAGGCGGTGTTTGATGCGGTCGAAGATTTTGCGGCGGAAGGACTGGACCTGCTGGTCGTCACCGCCGGTCAGTATGCCGATGCCAATGCTTTGGCGCAGGACCGCATGCGCAGCCTGCCGGTGGTGCGCACCAATGTGTCCGGCCTGTGCCATGCGTTCGACGCGGGCACGCAGGCCATGCTGCGTAACGGGCGCGGCCAGATGGCGGTGGTAGCGTCGATTGCCGGGCTGCTGCACGAGTATCCGAACGGTTCACTGTACAGCGCAAGCAAGCGCGCCGCGATTGCCATCAGCGATTCCTACCGCAAGGCGCTGGCGCCACACGGGATTGCGGTGACGGCCGTGGTGCCGGGCTATGTCGATACGCAGAAGCTAAGGGATTTGAATGGGGGAAGTGCGCAGCGCAAGCCTTTCCTGCAGACCGAAGAAGAAGCTGTGCGCCGCATAGCCCGCGCGATCGCGAACCGGGATGCGCGCTGCATCTTCCCCTGGCAGCTGCACGCCATGGTGCGCGTGTTTAACCTGCTGCCAAAGGGATTGCAGCGCTATCGCAGGAAGTGAATCAGTAGCGGTAGGCCGCTTTCAGCAAGAGGACGTCAACGCCGCTGTTCGGCTTCTTGATGCCGCCATTGGAGTAGTGCTGCGCCTTGAGGGCGACTTCCCACTTGTTGTCGAACACGTAGCCGACGGCGATATGGTCGCCGAACTGGAAGGCAGTCGACAGGCCGTCATCATTGCTGTTGTAGGTCTTGGACAGCAGGTGCGCGCCGATGCCGCCTTCTACGTAGAAGCCCTTCTTGCTGGTATTCTCGAAACGGATGACCGGGGTGAAGCCGACGTCAAACAGGTTCTCTTTGTCGCCCGGCACGTTGTGCCACTGGCGGGCCTGCCAGATGCCGACGCTGGCATCCCAGTAACCGGTGAGGTGGGTGCCATTGGAGTTGAACCAGCTCCATTCAGGCTTGAAGTCCTGCGTGGCGCCCAGGCGCACCATGCGGATCTTGGAAGCGGAGCCGGCTTCCACGTAGGCAGAGTTGATGTCGAAGGCGAAAGCGGATTGCGCTGCCAATGCAGCGGCAGCAACAGCGAACAGTTTTTTGATTTGCATGTTTTTCTCTCTAGTCCTTGCCACAGTCTTCATATTTGCTGCGGCAATGCCGGCAATTTTACTTTCGTTCTGAATTTTTTTCAGAGGACCCCTTAATTGTTAGAATCACTGCAATATTGGCATATCTGGAGCTTATTGTGACGCATCCTCTGCGAATTGCATTTCTTGGCATCGGTTTGATGGGCGAGCCGATGGTCCTGCGCCTGCTGGCTGCAGGCTTCAAAGTCACCGCCTGGAACCGCACTGCGGGAAAGGCCGGCGTGCTGGCGGCCGCCGGTGCGGACCCTGATGACGTGCTGCCACATGCGGTGGCCGATGCCTCGGTGGTGGTATCGATGCTGTCGGCCGGCGATGCGGTGGGCGCGGTGATCGACGCGGCGCTGGATACACTGCGTCCAGGCACGCTATGGATCGATATGAGCTCGACGCGGCAGGATGAAGCACAGGCCTTCCACGCGCTGCTCACTTCACGCGGGCATCGCTTCATCGATGCGCCGGTGTCGGGCGGCGTCGGCGGCGCGCAGGCGGGCACGCTGGCCATCATGGCGGGCGGCAGCGCGGCGGATTTCGAGGCGGCACGGCGGGTGCTGGAAGCGATGGGCAAGCCCAGGCTAGTCGGCCCGGCTGGCAGCGGGCAGGTGGCAAAGCTGTGCAACCAGCTGATCGTCGGCGGCACCATCAATATCGTGGCGGAGGCTTTGCTGCTGGCGCAGGCGGCAGGCGCCGATCCGGTGGCGGTGCGCGAGGCGATCCGTGGCGGCTTTGCCGAGAGCCGCGTGCTGGAAGTGCATGGCCAGCGCATGCTGGAGCGCAATTTCCTGCCGGGCGGGCAGGTGCTGACGCAGTTGAAGGACCAGCACAATATCCTGGCGGCGGCAGCGGCAGCAGGCGTGGCGCTGCCGGTCACCAGCCTGGTGACGGAGCGCTATGAGTCGATCAAGGATGTTTATCCGCGCGCCGACCATTCAGCCGCGCTGCTGGCGCTGGAGCGGCTGAATGATGGCGTGCGCGTCGGCACGCAGGCCGACAAGCTGCCCTGAGCTTAGCGCGCCGGCGGCAACGCCGCTTCTGCGAGATGCACCCAGAAGCTGGCGCCGATCGGCAGCAGGCGGTCGTTGAAGTCGTAGCTGGCGTTGTGCAGCACGCAGGGACCGAGCCCATGGCCGCCGTCGCGGTGCTCGCCCTCGCCGTTGCCGATGAAGATGTAGCAGCCCGGCTTCTCCTGCAGGAAGAAGGCGAAGTCCTCGGCCCCCATGGTCGGCTCGACGTTACTGTCCACCATGGATTCACCCACGACGGACTTCATCACCTCCAGCGCGAACTTCGTCTCGCGGGCGTGGTTCACCAGCGGCGGGTAGTTGCGGCGGAAGGTGAATTCCACCTCAGCGTCGAAGGCGGCCGCAATGCCTTCGGCCAGCGACTGCATGCGTTTCTCCACCATGTCCAGGACCTCGGTGGTGAAAGTACGCACGGTGCCAACCAGTTTCGCATCGTCGGGAATCACATTGGTCGCGCTGCCGGCGTGGATCTGCGTGATCGACAGCACGGCCGTATCCAGTGGGCTCTTGTTGCGTGTGACGATGGTCTGCCAGGCCTGCGCAATCTGCACCGCGATCATGATCGGGTCGATGCCCTTGTGGGGCTGGGCCGCGTGGGCGCCCTTGCCGCGCACCGTCACGTGGAATTCGTTGGAGGAGGCCATCATCGGGCCCTCGCACACGCTCAGGGTGCCGGTCGCGGCGCCGGGCCAGTTGTGCATGCCGTAGATCGCATCCATCGGGAAGCGCTCGAACAGGCCATCCTTGATCATCTGGCGCGCACCGGCCCCGCCTTCTTCGGCCGGCTGGAACACCAGGTAGACAGTGCCGTCGAAGTTGCGGTGCTTCGCCAGGTGGTGGGCCGCGCCCAGCAGCATCGCAGTATGGCCGTCATGGCCGCAGGCGTGCATCTTGCCGGGATGTTTGGAAGCGTGGGGGAACGTATTGATCTCCTGCATCGGCAGGGCGTCCATGTCGGCGCGCAGGCCTATGGCGCGTTCGGACGTGCCGTTCCTGATGATGCCAACCACGCCGGTCTTGCCCAGGCCACGCTCGAAGGGAATGCCCCATTCGGTCAGCTTGGCACACACCACATCGGCGGTACGTTCTTCTTCATAGCAGAGTTCCGGGTGGGCATGCAGGTCGCGTCGGATCTGCTGCAACTCGGACTGAAACGCAATAATCGGGTCGATTAGTTTCATTTTGTTCTCCATCGGACTTGCCATTTTAGCCTCCCGATGCGATTTTCCGGAATCGTTTACGATACTGTTTTCAGCCGTCGCTAACCCAGATCAAGATGTCATCCACACAAGTCCGCGCCACCTGCCCGCATGATTGCCCCGATACCTGCGCCCTGCTCGTCACCGTCGAGGATGGCGTGGCAACCGAGGTGAAAGGCGATCCGGATCACCCGACCACCGCCGGGGTGCTGTGCACCAAGGTCTCCCGCTACACGGAGCGTACCTATTCGCCCGACCGCCTGCTGTACCCGATGCGCCGCGTCGGCAAGAAGGGCGAGGGCAAGTTCGAGCGCATCAGCTGGGACCAGGCGCTGGACGAGATCGCGGCGCGCCTGAAGCCGCTGGCCGCGACCGAGCCGGAAGCCATCCTGCCGTACAGCTACGCGGGCACCATGGGCCTGGTGCAGGGCGAATCCATGTCGTCCCGCTTCTTCCACAAGATTGGCGCTTCGCTGCTGGACCGCACCATCTGCGCCACGGCCGGCGCCACCGGCTACAAATACACGATTGGCGCCTCGATCGGCACCGATATCGAGCAATTCCAGAATGCCAAGCTGATCATCATCTGGGGCGGCAACCCGATCGCCTCCAACCTGCACTTCTGGACCCGGGCCCAGGAAGCCAAGCGCAATGGCGCCAGGCTGATCGCCATCGATCCATACCGTTCGCTGACGGCCGAGAAATGCCACCAGCACATCGCCGTCCTGCCCGGCACGGACGCAGCGCTGGCATTGGGCCTGATGCACATCCTGGTGCGCGATGACCTGCTGGACCACGACTACATCGCCGACTACACGTTAGGCTTCGAAGAACTGCGCCAGCGTGTGGCGGAATGGACGCCGGAGCGCGTGGCCGCCACCTGCGGCATCACGGCCGAGGAAGTGGAAGGCCTGGCGCGCGAATACGGCGAAACCGCCAAGCGCGGCGAGCCCGTCGCCATCCGCATGAATTACGGTTTGCAGCGTGTGCATGGCGGCGGCATGGCCGTTCGCAACATTGCTTGCCTGCCAGCGCTGGTCGGCGCCTGGCGCCATGCGGCGGGCGGCGTGCAGTTGTCGTCTTCCGGCACCTTCAAGAAAAACCTGGCCGCGCTGCAGCGTCCGGATTTGCTGGCGAAGCAGCCGCGCACCATCAATATGAGTACCATCGGCGACGACCTGCTGCGCCCCGCCTCGCCGGAGTTCGGTCCGCAGGTGAAGGCGGTCATCGTATACAACTCGAACCCGCTGGCGGTGGCGCCGGACTCGTCGAAAGTGCAGGCCGGCTTTGCGCGTGAAGACCTGTTCACCGTCGTGCTGGAACATTTCCAGACCGACACCGCCGATTACGCCGACATCGTGCTGCCGGCCACCACGCAGCTCGAGCACACCGATGCGCACAGCGCTTACGGCCACCTGTACATGATGGCCAACAACCCGGCCATTGCACCGATGGGCGAATCCAAGCCGAACACGGAAATCTTCCGCCTGCTGGCGGCGCGCATGGGCTTTGACGATCCCTGCTTCCGCGACAGCGATGACGCCCTGGCATCGGTGGCATTCGTGCAATTCGACTGGGAGTCACTCAAGCAGAAGGGCTGGCAGAAACTGGAAGTTCCCGATGCTCCCTTTGCATGCGGCAATTTCCCCACAGCTTCGGGAAAATGTGAGTTCTACTCAGAAAGCATGAAGAAGGATGGCCTGGACCCGCTGCCGACCTATATCCCGAACTACGAATCCGCAGCATCTGCCCCCGAACTGGCGGCAAAATACCCGCTTGCGATGATATCTCCGCCGGCGCGCAACTTCCTGAACTCGACCTTTGTCAACGTGCAAAGCTTGCGTGCCACGGAGGGCGAGCCGCACCTCGATATCAGTCCTGACGATGCGGCAACACGTGGCATCAACCACGGCGATATGGTGCGCATCTTCAACGATCGCGGCTCCTTCGTGTGCAAGGCGCGCGTGACGCCGAAGGCCCGCAAAGGCCTGGTGGTGGGCCTCTCGATCTGGTGGAAGAAGCTGGCCGGCGATGGCAAGAACGCCAATGAAGTCACCAGTCAACGGCTGACTGACATGGGTCGCGCACCGACGTTTTACGATACACTGGTCCAAGTCGAGAAAGCCGCCTGAGAATGATTTATGCGCACGTTAGCACACCTGAAACTGCGTGCCAGATACCTGGCGACAGCGGGGGTGTGCGCCGCGCTGCTGGCGGGTTGTGCGCAATTCAAGTATTACTTCCAGGCTGCTCAGGGGCAGTACGCGCTCTGGTCTGACGCCCGTCCGGTCGACGACTGGATCGGCGACCCGGCCACCGATCCCAAGCTCAAAGCCCGTCTCGAAAAGGCCAAGCTGATCCGCAAGTTCGCGGTCAAGGAACTGGGCCTGCCGGACAACGCCAGCTACAAGAACTACGCGCCGTTGAACCGGCAGTACGTGCTGTGGAATGTGGTGGCCACGCCCGAGCTGTCGCTGCGTCCCGTGCAATGGTGCTTCCCGATTGCGGGCTGCGTCAGTTATCGAGGCTACTACGACAAGGCCGATGCCGAGGCGTACGCCGCAGAGCTGCGCAAGGAAGGCAATGACGTGCAGGTCGGCGGCGTGCCGGCCTATTCAACGCTGGGCTGGCTCAGCGACCCCTTGCTGTCCACCTTCATCAACCACTCCGATGCCGAACTGGCGCGCCTGATCTTCCACGAACTGGCGCACCAGGTGGTGTACGTGCAGGGCGATTCCAAATTCAACGAAGCCTTTGCCTCCGCGGTGGAAGAGGCCGGCGTCCACCACTGGCTCGAGCTGTACGGCAACGACGCCATGCGCGAAGCTTACGCGCGCTACAACGTGCGGCGCCAGGATTTCATGGACTTGCTGGTGAAGCATCGTCAAATGCTGGCAGAAAACTATGCCAGCAAAGCCAGCGCCAAAAAGAAGCGCGAGGAAAAGGCGCGCATCTTCGCCGCCCTGCAGGAAGCCTACCAAGCCCTCAAGGCCAACTGGGGTGGCTACAACGGCTATGACCGATTCTTTGCAGAACCGTTGAATAATGCCCATTTGGCATCTGTTGCAACCTATAATGACCTGCTGCCAGGCTTCCGCGCCCTGCTTGTGAAGGAAAAGGCATTCCCACAGTTTTATGCTGCGGTGCGGAGCATGAGCAACCTGCCATCCGTGGAAAGGCATGACAGGCTGCATGAACTGGCACGCTCTATGGCGCAAGCCAGTGAGACCACGACGGCCGCCGCTGCCAGGGAACCGGGCGCCGTCAATTGACGCACTACTATGCTGCTCTGCAGCACGGAGGCCCGCTAGAGTACGAGTTCCAAATCCTGAAAATAGCTTGCCCTGTGTCATGCCGCACGATAGCATCTAGAGTGCGGGAAAGCACGGCCGTTCTATTTTCGCAAATAAAACATATAAAACTGAGACAAAGAGGCACAGGATGGAAAAAATCTGGTTGAAGTCGTATCCCCCAGGCGTTCCGAGTGAAATCGACGCCACGCAATACCGCTCCCTGGTTCACCTGCTCGAAGAATCGTTCCAGAAGTACGCATCGCGCAACGCCTTCGTGTGCATGGACAAATTCCTCACCTATGCCGAATTGGACCAGCACTCCAAGCGCCTGGGCGCCTGGCTGCAAAGCCGCGGCATGAAGAAGGGCGCGCGCGTGGCAGTCATGATGCCGAACGTGCTGCAGTACCCGATTGCCATCGCCGCCATCCTGCGCGCCGGCTACACCGTCGTCAACGTCAACCCGCTGTACACGCCGCGCGAGCTGGAACACCAGCTGAACGACTCCGGCGCGGAAGCCATCATCATCCTCGAGAATTTCGCGACCACGCTGGAACAGGTGCTGCCGCGCACCCAGGTCAAGCACATCATCGTCGCCAATATGGGCGAGATGCTGGGCGGCCTGAAAGGCATGATCGTCAACTTCGTCGTGCGCAACGTGAAGAAGCTGGTGCCGCCGTTCTCGCTGCCGAACGCAGTGCGCTTCAAGGACGCGCTGGGCCATGCCCGCAGCATGAAGCTGACGCCCGTCGAATTGCGCCATGAAGACGTGGCCTTCCTGCAGTACACCGGCGGTACCACCGGCGTGTCGAAAGGCGCGACCCTGACCCACCGCAACATCATCGCCAACCTGCTGCAGATGCAAGCCTGGTCGGCGCCGAAACTGGCCGACCTGCCGCCGGAAGAGCGCACCATCATCTGCGCGCTGCCGCTGTACCACATCTTCGCGCTGACCGTGTGCGCCATGTGGGGCATGCGCGAAGGCGGCCTGAATGTGCTGATCCCGAATCCGCGCGACATCGGCGGCTTTATCAAGGAATTGTCGAAGTACCGCTTCAACCTGCTGCCGGCGGTGAACACGCTGTACAACGCCCTGCTGAACCATCCGGACTTCGGCAAGCTGGACTTCTCCGGCCTGAAGGTTGCCAACGGCGGCGGCATGGCGGTGCAGAAGGCCGTGGCCGACAAGTGGCTGGCCGCAACCGGCGTCACCATCGTGGAAGGCTACGGCTTGTCCGAGACTGCCCCTGTGGCAACGGCCAACCGCTTTGACAGCACCGAATTCTCCGGCATGATCGGCATGCCGATTCCTTCCACCGACGTGGCGATCCTGGACGATGCCGGCAATGAAGTGCCGCTTGGCACGCCGGGCGAAATCGCCATCCGCGGCCCGCAAGTGATGGCCGGCTACTGGAACCGCCCGGAAGAAACGGCCAAGGTCATGACGGCGGACGGCTTCTTCAAATCCGGCGACGTAGGCGTGATGGACGAACGCGGCTACATCAAGATCGTGGACCGCAAGAAGGACATGATCCTGGTCTCCGGTTTCAACGTCTATCCGAATGAGATCGAAGACGTGGTGGCAGCGCATCCGGGCGTGCTGGAATGCGCCTGCATCGGCGTGCCGGACGAGCATTCCGGTGAAGCGGTGAAAGTGTTCGTGGTGAAGAAAGACCCGAACCTGACCGCCGAAGCGCTGATGGAGCACTGCAAGCAAAACCTGACCGGCTACAAGAAGCCGAAATATATCGAGTTCCGCACCGAGCTCCCTAAAACCAACGTTGGCAAGATCCTGCGCCGCATGCTGCGCGACGAGAAGCCTGCCGACGACATGAAGGCCGCTTAAGCGGCAAGGCACACGAAAGGCAATACGATGGAAAAAATCTGGCTGAAGTCCTATCCTGAAGGCGTTCCTGCGGAAGTCGATATTTCGCAATACCGCTCCGTGACCCACCTGATGGAGGAATCGTTCCAGAAATACGCAAGCCGCAACGCTTACGTCTGCATGGACAAGTTCATGACCTACTCCGAGGTGGACCAGATGTCGAAGCAATTCGGCGCCTGGCTCCAGTCCAAGGGCCTGAGGCCGGGCGCGCGCGTCGCCATCATGCTGCCTAACGTGCTGCAATATCCGGTCGCGCTTGCGGGCATCATCCGCGCCGGTTATGTGGTGGTCAACGTCAATCCCTTGTACACACCGCGCGAGCTGCAGCACCAGCTGAACGACTCCGGCGCGGAAGCCGTGATCGTGCTGGAGAACTTCGCCACCACCGTGCAGCAAGTCGTGGCGCAGACCCCGGTCAAGCATGTGATCGTCGCTTCGATGGGCGACCTGCTGGGCGGCCTGAAAGGCATGATCGTCAACTTCGTGGTGCGCAATGTGAAGAAGATGGTGCCGGCCTGGAATATCCCTGGCCACGTCACTTTCAAGCAGGTGCTGTCCGAAGGTTCGCGCCTGACCCTGAAGCCGGCCGACCAGAAGCCGAGCGATATCGCCTTCCTGCAGTACACCGGCGGCACCACCGGCGTGTCCAAGGGCGCGGTCCTGCTGCACAGTAACGTGGTGGCCAACATGCTGCAGAACGAAGCCTGGCTGCAGATGGCGCCAAGCGACAAGCAGATGGTCTTCGTTGCCGCGCTGCCGCTGTACCACATCTACTCGCTGACCATTTCCTGCTTCATGGGCTGGAAGCTGGGCGGCATGAATATCCTGATCCCGAACCCGCGCGACATCCCGGGCTTCGTGAAAGAGCTGGCCAAGTATCCGGTGACCGTGTTCCCGGCCGTGAATACCCTGTACAACGCGCTGCTGAACAATCCTGACTTCTCCAAGCTGGACTTCTCCAGCTACAAGATCTGCAACGGCGGCGGCATGGCCGTGCAGCAGTCGGTGGCCGACCGCTGGCTGAAAGTGACCGGCACCCCGATCATCGAAGGCTACGGCCTGTCCGAGACTTCGCCGGTGGCTACCGCCAACCGCGTCGACATCAAGGAATTCACCGGCACCATCGGCGTACCGATTCCTTCGACTGAAGTGGCGATCCTGGACGACGACGGTAAGGAAGTGCCGCTGGGCTCCGCCGGCGAAATCGCCATCCGCGGCCCG
>DASWTB010000563.1:0-5700 GCA_036402315.1 Pseudoduganella sp.
GGCAATCCGTTCAATCCGTCCCCGAACTGCCATGCGACTGCTAATCCTCTCCCTGCTTGCCGCAGTCTCGCTGCAAGCCCGAGCACAGCCTAACTTTTCCAAAGACATCGCCGGTGGCAGCGATCATTCGCTGCTGCACCGCTATGAGGGCTCGATGCTCCATATGTACGGCGGCGAGAACCTGGGCCAGGCGCTTGTCGTCGATACCGAAGCGGGCAAGCCGGTGCTGCGCAAGGTCGAGGGCAAGACTGCCAACCGCTTCTACTGGGGCCCGAAAGGCCGCAGCGCGCTGGAAATCCACCGCAACTACCAGCAGGCGCTGACTGCTGCCGGCTTCAAGATCCTGTACACCTGCGAGACCGACCAGTGCGAAAAGGCCAAGGTGCAGCACCTGGTGCAGGAGCTTCCGCGCGAAGTGAACTGGAAGTCTTTCGACGCCTATGTCAGCAGTATCTTCAACAGCGCCAACCAGCCGCGTTTCCACTTGGTCAGCGCCACCAAGCCCGGGCCGGGCGGCAATACTTATGTGATGGTCGCGCTGTCCGAATACACGGATTTCCAGCGCGTGCGCCAGTTCGTGCAGATTGTCGAGCCGACCGTGATGGAGGGCGGCAAAGTGAATGTCGACACCCGTGCCATCCAGGAAGGCTTGCAGCGCGACGGCAAAGTGGCGCTGTATGGCGTGACTTTCGACACCAACAAGGCCGTGATCCGCGAGCAATCGAGCGAGCAGCTGGAGCAGATGGCCAAGGCCCTGCAGGCGCAGCCTAAAATGAAAGTCTTCATCGTCGGCCATACCGACGACCAGGGTGAGTTCGAGGCCAATATGACCCTGTCGCAGAAACGCGCCCAGGCGGTGGCCGACGCGCTGGCCTCCAAGTACGGTATTGCCGCCAACCGGATGTTGCCGCGCGGCGTTGCCAACATGGCGCCGGTGGCGAGTAACGCCAGCGACGAAGGCCGCGCAAAGAACCGTCGTGTGGAATTAGTCGTACGTTGATTGATCTGCCTCAAACAGCACTCGACCCGCGTCAGCGGGGAAGCGCGAGCTGCGTTGTGGCGAAACGAGGTCTTCTCGTGTCCACATTCAGGAGGCAATCATGATCAGGAAACTGCTGCTCGCCGTCGCTACGCTGGTCGCTTGCATGGGCATGGCGTTCGCCCAGGTTGATGTCAACAAAGCCGACCAGGCGGCACTCGATAGCGTCAAAGGCATCGGCCCGGCCAAGTCCAAGGCCATCATGGCGGAACGCGCAAAAGGGGAGTTCAAGGATTGGGCCGACCTTGAACAGCGCGTCAAAGGCATCGGCGAGAAAAATGCCATGAAGCTGTCGGAGGCCGGCCTGATGGTCAACGGCAAATCGCGCGAGGGCGCTGCGCCAGCGCGCAAGGAAGCTGCACGCAAATAGGTAGCACCTGCCTGCGTTAATCCGCGGGCGCCGGCATTCATCGGCAAGGGGGAGCGTTTATCGCATGCTTCCCCGCAATCCGGCGGCCTGGGGCACAGTTGTGGACATGACAATGTCGTCATGCCATGAGAAACTACCGCCCATGAAACCTCACGTCGTCTTGCTTGCAGCATTGAGCGCCACTTCCCTGCTGGCACTGGCTCAACCTACCGTTCCACTCGATCCGCCCTGGATGCTCAGTTCCAAACAAAAAAGCAGGTTTGAAGCAGGCCAGGAAGAGAATGGCGTACGCCGCGGCTCCCTTGCCAAGTACGTGCGCGCCAAATCCACTGCTACCGCTGGCGACTGGGCCACGCTGATGCAGGTTTTCTCCGCCGCCGAGTACCGCGGCAAGCGCCTGCGCTTCCAGGCACAGGTTCGCACCGAGAATGTCACTGGCTGGACTGGCCTCTGGATGCGCGTGGACTGCGCCTCCAAGTACTCCTGCGCCTTCTACAACAGCCAGGATAAGCCGATGCGCGGCACCAACGGCTGGACGCCACGCAGCGTCACCCTCGACGTGCCGGCTGACGCCAGGTCCATCAGCTTTGGCGTCATCACCGGCTCCAGCGGGACAACCTGGATCGATGAACTGAAAATGAATGCCGTCGGAGCCGAGGTCGCGGTTGATTCCATGCCCTCGCGCGAAGACGAGATCGAAATGCGGACCAAGCCAAGCCTGTGATGAAGCAGATGCCAGCATCTTATGGCCCAGGACCGGCCTTGCAGCGCCTGTCCTCCTCCAGCTTGCGGGACTGGACAATCAGTGCCGTGTGCGGGGGATTGGTGCTGGCCATCTGCCTCTGGAGCGGCAACTGGGCCAGGGCTGCCTTGTTCGGCAGCCTGGTGCTGGGTGCCCTGTCTGCGCAACTCATTGCCGGCGCGATGCGGCGACTAATGCCGCGCCACGCCGGCTGGGCCTTTTGCTGGGCAGGGTTAGCCCTGGCGCTGCTGGCATCTGCTTCCGTTGCGACGCTGGCATATGAACAGGTGACGCAGCTGCAGCGCATGGCTGCATTGACAGCTGCGCAGATGTTCGGCAGCGCCCTGGTGTTCAATGCGCTGATGCTTGGCATTCCCTTGTTGATGGCCAACCGGGAGGCGCGTGCACTTCAATTGTCGGAGCTGCAGCGGGCTGCCGTACAAGCTGAATTGAAATCGCTGCAGGCGCAGGTCGAGCCTCACTTCCTGTACAACACCCTGGCCAACACACGCTACCTGGCGCGTCATGCGCCGGAGCGGGCGGTGGAAATGCTGGATCATCTGATCGCCTACTTGCGCACGGCGTTGCCGGACATGCGTACTTCGTCGTCCACGCTGGCCCGCGAGTGCGAACTGGCGGGCCATTACCTGGCGCTGATGGAAATCCGCTTTGGCTCCCGGCTGTCGACCCGGATCGAATGCCCGGAAGGGCTGGGCAACCTGCCGGTTCCGCCGATGATGTTGATGTCCCTGGTCGAAAACGCGGTGCAGCATGGCGTGGAGCCGAAGCCCGGCACAGTACGCGTGAGCGTTGCGGCAGCGCTGCGTTTTGACGGCCGGCTTGGCATCATTGTGCGTGATGATGGGGCGGGACTGCAGGGCGGCCCGGGCGACACGCTGCTGGGCAGCGGCGTGGGCCTGCGCAATGTGCGTGAAAGGCTGCAGGCGCTATATGGCGGGCAGGCCGCATTCGAGCTACGGCAGGCAGCCGATGGCGCCACCGAAGCGGAATTGCTGCTGCCGGTGGAGGGACGTGCATGAAGCCCCGCATCCTGATCGCCGACGATGAACCGCTGCTGCGCGCGGAGTTGCGTGACTTGCTTGCCGCACTGTGGCCGGAGGCAGAGCTGCTTCCCGATGCCGCGGATGGTTTCGAAGCGCTGCGGCTGGCGCGCGACTTGGCGCCTGATGTGGCATTCCTCGACATCCGCATGCCGGGGCTCGATGGCCTGCAACTGGCCGCCACATTCGGCTCACGTACGCACGTGGTCTTCGTCACGGCATACAACGAGCATGCGCTTGCCGCCTTCGAGCAGGGCGCGCACGATTACCTGCTTAAACCGGTGGACGCGGCCCGCCTGGCGCGCACAATTGAACGACTGCGCGAACGCGTGTTGCTGCCGCCGCCGGACTTGCAAGGCCTTGCGACTGGCGTGCGCGCAGCAGGCGCGGCGTCGGCGCCGGTTGTGCAGGCGCCGTCATGGATTCAGGCATCGATAGGACAGACGGTGCATTTCATCGACCTGTCCGACATTCTGTACTTCGTCGCTGAAGACAAATACACGCGCGTAGTGGCGGAAGGACTGGAGGCGCACATCCGCACGCCGCTCAGGGAACTGGCGGAAACGCTGGAGGCGGCGGGATTCTGGCAAGTCCACCGCAGCTACGTGGTGGCGGTGAAGCGCATTGCCGCCGCTGTGCGCGACGGCGACAATGCGATGTGGCTTAGCTTGCGTGGGCATGGAGCGCGGCTGCCTGTCAGCCAGCGCTACCAGCACCGCTTCAAGGGGATGTGACCGGCAGATTGGCCAGGAAGGCGTGGATCTGCGACACCACGGCCGCGCCTTCGCCGACACCGGCAGCAACGCGCTTGGTGGAACCGGAGCGCACGTCGCCGATTGCGAATACGCCCGGCACGCTGGTTTCCAGCGGCGCGCGTTGCGGCGCATCGGCTAGCGTCATCTTGGCGCGGCACTGGTCCTTGATAGCATCGAAGCCGGTGCGGATGAAGCCTTGCGCATCAACCTCCACGCCGCAATCGGCCAGCCACGCGGTATTCGGGTCGGCGCCGATGAACAGGAACAGGCGGCAGACATCGCAGCTATCGACTTCGCCGGTATCCTTGCAGCGGAAGGTGACCTTCGACAAGCCGTCGTCGTTGCCCTCGAGCGCCACGATCTCGGTATGTGTGTGCAGCTCGATGTTCGGCGTCGCCTTGATGCGGTCGATCAGGTAGGTCGACATGGTGGCTTTCAGGCCGTCGCCGCGGATCACCATGTGCACCTTGGAAGCAAAGCCTGACAGGAAGACCGCCGCCTGGCCGGCCGAGTTGCCGCCGCCTACCAGCACCACTTCTTCCGACTTGCACAGCTTGGCCTCGATAGGCGAAGCCCAGAAATAGATGCCGCGGCCTTCGAACTCGCTGATGTTTTCAAGCGCAGGGCGCTTGTAGCGCGCGCCGCTGGCCAGCACCACGGTCTTGGCGCGCACCACTTTCTCGCCGGCGATCTCGACGCGCAGCGGCCAGCTGTCGCACAGCAGGCGCGTGGCTGGCGCTGGAATGGCGACTTCCACGCCGAACTTCTGCGCCTGCACGAAGGCGCGGCCCGCCAGGGCGCCGCCGGAGATGCCGGTCGGGAAGCCAAGGTAGTTTTCAATGCGCGCACTGGCAGCAGCCTGGCCGCCAAAGGCGCGCTGCTCCAACGCCAGCACGGACAAGCCTTCCGATCCGGCGTACACCGAGGTTGCCAGGCCTGCAGGACCGGCGCCAACCACCACCACGTCCCACAGTTTTTCGGTATCGATATCGGGCAGCAGGCCGATGCAGTAGCCCACTTCCGCATTGCTCGGGTTTTTCTTCACCGCGCCATCCGGGCATACCACCAGCGGCCAGTCGTCCGGGCCCGGCTCGTAGTATTCGCACAGGGCGCGCGCCTGCTCGTCATCCTTCGGATCGAGGATGCGGTAGGGATAGCCGTTGCTGCTCAGGAAGCTGCGCAGGTGGAACAGCGACGCATTGCCGGCGGGAGAAACCAGCACCAGGCCGCCGCCCTCTTTTTCCAGCAAGCCGACGCGGCGCAGGATCAGGGCGCGCACGATGCGTTCGCCCAGTTCCGCTTCCGCGATCACCAGCGCGCGCAGGTTCTCGGGAGACACCTCCAGCACTTCGACATCGTCCTTGGCCGTGGCGTTGACCAGGGAAGGGCGGCCGGACAGCTGCGATACCTCGGCAGTGAATTCGCCGGGACCGTGTTCGGTCAGGAATTCGGAATTGCCAAGGCCATCGTATTTGCAGATCGTGATCGTGCCTTTCAGCCCGATGATCAGGCCAAAGCAGGTGTGGCCCGCCTCGAGGATGCGCACGCCGCGCGCATACTGGCGCACCGTGCCGAATCGGTGCAGGCGCTTGATTTCCTGCTCGGTCAGCACCGGATTGACCTGGTGCCGGCGGCTTTCCAGCGTGGACGGCATGGAAATGACTTCGGTGTCGCTCATGGGGTGGGGCTCCTGTGGTTATCCATGTAGTTTAATGCAATTCATCGGGCCTGCT
>DASWTB010000564.1:0-4163 GCA_036402315.1 Pseudoduganella sp.
CGCTATTCCACCACATCCAACCCTCTACGTCCAGAAAAATCCTATGACTTATATGTCTTATATAAGACATAAGATAGGATTGACAGCCATTCAGTAGGAGCCTACACTCGCCCGAATTGTCGTATCATTACGAGCTTACACCGTTTTCACGTCCACTTTGGAGATTCACCATGGCTAAAACCCCAATGCGTGTTGCCGTTACCGGCGCCGCCGGCCAGATCGGCTATTCCCTGCTGTTCCGTATCGCCAACGGCGACATGCTGGGCAAAGACCAGCCAGTCATCCTGCAACTGCTGGAAATCCCAGACGAGAAGGCCCAGAAAGCGCTGAAAGGCGTGATGATGGAAATCGACGACTGCGCCTTCCCGCTGCTGGCCAGCATGACCGCCCACTCCGACCCGATGACCGCCTTCAAGGACGCCGACGTGGCCCTGCTGGTTGGCGCCCGTCCTCGCGGCCCAGGCATGGAGCGTAAAGACCTGCTGGAAGCCAATGCCCAGATCTTCACCGTGCAAGGCAAGGCGCTGGACGCCGTCGCTTCGCGCAACGTGAAAGTCCTGGTGGTCGGCAACCCAGCCAACACCAACGCCTACATCGCCATGAAGTCCGCTCCTTCCCTGCCAGCGAAGAACTTCACCGCCATGCTGCGCCTGGACCACAACCGCGCCCTGTCGCAAGTCGCTGCCAAGACCGGCAAGGCTGTCAAGGACATCGAAAAGCTGTGCGTATGGGGCAACCACTCCCCAACCATGTACGCTGACTACCGCTTCGCCACCATCGACGGCGCATCGGTAAAAGACATGATCAACGACCAGGAATGGAACGCCAACGTGTTCCTGCCAACCGTGGGCAAGCGCGGCGCAGCGATCATCGAAGCACGCGGCCTGTCTTCCGCAGCTTCCGCAGCCAACGCTGCAATCGACCACGTGCACGACTGGGTGCTGGGCACCAACGGCAAGTGGACCACCATGGGCATCCCATCCGACGGTTCCTACGGCATCCCGGAAGGCACCATGTTCGGCTTCCCAGTGACCTGCGAAAACGGCGAATACAAGATTGTCCAGGGCCTGGACATCGACGCCTTCTCGCAAGAGCGCATCAACATCACGCTGAAGGAACTGACCGAAGAGCGTGAAGGCGTGAAGCACCTGCTGCCATAATCGTCTTTTACAGTGGAACCGGTTAAACCACCGATCCGCCGTACCCGCCGCGCTGCCGAGGGCAGCGCGGCTGCTGTTTCATCTAACGCACCAATGCATCCATCCGAGGTTTTATTCCAGGGCACACGCCAGCCGCTGCTGCTCCCTGCCTGCGACCACTACGCCGGCAGTGAAAAGCTGATGCGCAAATCCATGGCCCTGCAACAAGAGCTTGGTCCCCTGTTCGACATCACCTTCGATTGCGAGGACGGCGCCGCCGCCGGCAACGAAGAATCGCACGCCAAGCTGGTCGCCCTGCTGCTGCTGGACGAAGCCAACCAGTTCAACCGCATCGGCGCCCGCGTGCATGACGTCAACAGCCCCTTCTTCGAGCGCGACGTCGAAATCATCTGTACCGAGGCAGGCCACAAGCTGGCCTATATCGTGGTGCCGAAACCGGAAAGCGTACAGGAAGTCGAGCGCGCTATCGACCTGGTCAACAAGCATGCCGCCAAATCCGGCCGCACGACGCCAATCCCGGTGCACGTCCTGATCGAGACCCACGGCGCGCTGCGCGACGTGCACGATATCGCCGCCCTGCCCCAGGTCGAATGCCTATCCTTCGGCATCATGGACTTTGTCTCGGCCCACTACGGCGCCGTGCCGGGCAGCGCCATGCGCACGCCGGGCCAGTTCACCCACCCGCTGGTAGTGCGCGCCAAGCTGGAAATCGCCGCTGCCTGCCACGCGCACGGCAAGGTGCCGTCGCATAACGTGACCACTGAAATCAAGGACTCCGCCGTGGTGGCCACCGATGCCCAGCGCGCAGCCGCGGAATTCGGCTACACCCGGATGTGGAGCATCCACCCGAGCCAGATAAAACCTGTCATAAAGGCATTTACTCCGCGTGCATCCGAAGTCAATGAGGCTGCAGCCATCCTGCATGAGGCAGAGAAGGTACAGTGGGGCCCGATTAACCAGCATGGTCGCTTGCATGACCGCGCGAGCTATCGCTATTATTGGACGGTTCTGCAGCGAGCCAAGCTCGCAGGCCTGCCGCTGCCGGACTCCGTTGCCGCCCTAGTCGGGGCGGCCGAATCAAAAGGAGCCCAATAATGTCGTTTATGAAACTGATCACCGCCTGCGCCATCGCATGCGCTGCCGCCACCGCCACCCCGCTCGTCACCGCCGCTGAAACCGCACCTGCCGCCGTGCCGGCAGCAAAGGCCGCCACCGCCAAGAAGCCCGCCTCGAAAAAGGCCAAGGCCGCCAAAGCAGCCGGTGCTGCCGGCGCCGTCGGTGCCGCCGCCGCAGTGTCCGAGTCGAGCCTGGCCGAGCACAAGGCCACCAACTACGCCTGCGAACTGGGCAACAAGATCACCATTTACAGCAACGCGGACGACAGCAACAGCATCGTCATGCGCTGGAAGAATCGCCTGCACCGACTGACTCGCGAAGCCACCTCCACCGGTGCGAATCGCTTCGAGAACAAGATTGCAGGCCTGATCTGGATCGGCATCCCTGCCAAGGGCATGCTGCTGGATTCCAAGGTGAACCGCCAACTGGCGAACGAATGCAAGACATCTGATCAAGCGCTCGGACTTTAATCAATAAGGAGAGGACATGTCCCGCAACACACTGAATACGCTTAAGGATTTCCCGATCGGGGCAAAGAAGGGTAAGTTCTACTCCCTGCCTGCCCTGGAAAAGGAACTGGGCGCCAAGATTTCCCGCCTGCCAGTATCGATTCGCGTCGTACTGGAATCCGTTCTGCGTAACTGCGACGGTAAGAAAGTGACCGAAGAGCACGTCAAGCAGTTGGCTAACTGGGGCGCTACCGCTGCCCGCACCGACGAAATCCCATTCGTCGTAGCCCGCGTTGTGCTGCAGGACTTCACCGGCGTTCCGCTGCTGGCCGACCTGGCTGCAATGCGTAACGTCGCCTCCAAAATGGGCGTCAACCCTAAGAAGATCGAACCTCTGGTCCCAGTGGACCTGGTGGTTGACCACTCCGTCACCATCGACCACTTCCGCGAGCCAAAGGCCCTGGACCTGAACATGAAGCTGGAATTCTCGCGCAACAACGAGCGCTACCAGTTCATGAAGTGGGGCATGCAAGCCTTCGACACCTTCGGCGTGGTTCCTCCAGGCTTCGGTATCGTGCACCAGGTGAACCTGGAATACCTGGCGCGCGGCGTGCACAACGCATCCGGCGTGTACTACCCTGACTCGCTGGTGGGCACCGACTCCCACACCACCATGATCAACGGCATCGGCGTGGTGGGCTGGGGCGTGGGCGGCATCGAGGCGGAAGCCGGCATGCTGGGCCAGCCAGTATACTTCCTGACCCCGGACGTGATCGGCGTGAACCTGACCGGCGCCCTGCGCGAAGGCTGCACCGCGACCGACCTGGTGCTGACCATCACCGAAATGCTGCGTAAGGAAAAAGTCGTGGGCAAGTTCGTCGAGTTCTTCGGCGAAGGCACCGAGTCCCTGTCCGTGACCGACCGCGCAACCATCGCCAACATGGCGCCTGAATACGGCGCGACCATGGGCTTCTTCCCGGTCGACGACGCCACCATCGAATACTTCGAAGGCACCGGCCGCACCAAGGACGAAATCGCCGCCTTCCAGTCCTACTTCAAGGCACAGGGCATGTACGGCGTGCCGAAGAAAGGCGACATCGACTATACCCGCGAACTGCACCTGGACCTGTCCACCGTGGCACCGTCGCTGGCCGGTCCGAAGCGTCCGCAAGACCGTATCGAAATCGGCAACGTGAAGTCCACCTTCACCGAACTGTTCTCCAAGCCGACCACCGAGAACGGCTTCAACAAGAAGTCCGACGAGCTGACCAAGACCTACACCACCAGCAACGGCGTCAACGTGAAGAACGGCGACGTGCTGATCGCCGCGATCACTTCGTGCACCAACACCTCGAACCCGAGCGTGCTGCTGGCTGCAGGCCTGCTGGCCAAGAAGGCGGTGGAAGCCGGCCTGACGGTCGCTCCGCACATCAAGACC
>DASWTB010000565.1:0-2776 GCA_036402315.1 Pseudoduganella sp.
CCCGTTCACCGTGGTAGGCGTGGGCGACATGTCGGGCGACGTGTTCGGCAACGGCGTGCTGCTGTCGAACCAGATCAAGCTGCTGGCCATCAAGGGCCGTCTGTCCGCGATCAACCACGCCGACTCCGAAGTGATCTTCGCGGCCATGATCGACCTGATGCTGGCGACCCTGCGCACCAACTACTTCCAGAACGCAGGCCAGGGCGACAAGATCATCTTCAAGTTCGACACCAGCAACCTGCAACTGGTGCCGGAACCGCGTCCATTCCGCGAAATCTATGTGTTCTCGCGCCGCTTCGAAGGTGTGCACCTGCGTGGCGGCCCTGTGGCCCGCGGCGGCCTGCGCTGGTCGGACCGCATGGAGGATTACCGCACCGAGGTGCTGGGCCTGGTGAAGGCGCAGATGGTGAAGAACGCCGTGATCGTTCCTGCCGGCGCCAAGGGCGGCTTCGTCTGCAAGCAGATGCCGAAAGACGCGCCGCGCGACGTGGTGGCAGCGGAAGGCGAGGCAGTCTACCGCCTGTTCATCGCCAGCTTGCTGGAAATGACCGACAACCGCGTGCTGGGCAAGATCGTTGCGCCTGAAGACACCGTCCGCTACGACAACGACGACCCATACCTGGTGGTGGCTGCCGACAAGGGCACCGCGACCTTCTCCGACATCGCCAACAGCATCGCCGTCAAGCGCGGCTTCTGGCTGGGCGACGCGTTCGCATCCGGCGGCTCGAACGGCTATGACCACAAGAAGATGGGCATTACCGCCAAGGGCGCATTCGAAGCGGTCAAGCGCCACTTCTACGAGATGGGCCACGACATGAACACCACCCCGTTCACCGTGGTAGGCGTGGGCGACATGTCGGGCGACGTGTTCGGCAACGGCGTGCTGCTGTCGAACCAGATCAAGCTGCTGGCGGCCTTCGACCACCGCCACATCTTCCTGGACCCGAATCCGGATACCGCGAAGTCCTTTGCCGAACGCCAGCGCATGTTCGCGCTGCCGCGCTCTTCGTGGGACGACTACAACAAGGACCTGATCTCGAAAGGTGGCGGCGTGTTCCCGCGTACCGCGCGCACCATCGAGCTGTCGCCTGAGATCCGCGCCGCGCTGGACATCCAGGAAGTCTCGCTGGCGCCGGAAGAACTGATGCACCGCATCCTGCTGGCCCCTGTGGACCTGTTCTACAACGGTGGTATCGGTACCTACATCAAGTCCTCGAGCGAAACCCACGCGCAGGTGAAAGACCGCGCCAACGACAATATCCGCGTCAGCGGCAATGAGCTGCGTTGCAAAGTGGTGGCGGAAGGCGGCAACCTGGGTGCGACCCAGGCTGGCCGTATCGAATTCGCGCTGGCCGGCGGCCGCATCTTCACCGATGCGATCGACAACTCGGCCGGCGTGGACTGCTCAGACCACGAGGTGAACTGCAAGATGTGGCTGGACGTGGAAGTCAACGCGGGCCAGACCTCCGAGGCGGACCGCAATCAGCTGCTGAACGACATGACCATGGAAGTGGAGCGCCTGGTCCTGCGCGACAACATCCAGCAAACGCGTTTGCTGGTGCGCGAATTCCAGGCCCAGTCCGAGGCGCATGTGCAGGACGGCTACGCCGACCTGATCGCCGACCTGGAAGAAGAGGGCGCGCTGTCGCGCGAACTGGAGCACCTGCCAAGCGTGGCCGAACTGGCGCGCCGCAAGGCCGATGGCCGCGGCCTGACCACGCCGGAACTGGCAGTGGTGATCGCCAACGTGAAAAACCGCTACAAGCGCCTGCTGTCGGCCATGCCGCTGACGGATGAAAGCTGGGCGGAGAAGGTGCTGCGTCCTTACTTCCCTGAGCAGCTGGTGGCAACCCGTCCACCGCTGAATCACCCGCTGTCGAACGCCATCCTGGCGACCGTGCTGGCGAATGAAGTGGTGAATCGTTGCGGACCGCTGATGATTCGCGACCTGGCCGCTGCCAACAACTGCACCGAACAGGACGTGATCCTGGCATGGGGCCAGGCATGGTCGGCGCTGGACCTGGCGCCGATCTTCGATACCCTGGATGCCGATGCGCTGAACGTTCCGCGCAATGTGGCGATGCGTGTCGATGCGCGCACCCGCGCCATGCTGAAGGCGGTGATGGAAGGCGTGCTGGGCGTGTCGAAAGACCAGCTGCGCGGCGCCGGCATTGCCGAACTGACCAAGCTGTTCGCCGATCCGGCCACCGTGCGCAAGATGGCGGCCGACGTGCAGTCGGAAGCGGCGACGCACAGCGGCCTGCGCGCGGAATTCGTGCAGGCGTGGAATGCGGTCGATGCGCTGGAAGGCGTGGCAGCGTTTGTGTTCGCAGCGCTGTCGGTCAAGCGTCCTGCCGGCATGGACCTGCCGGGCTTCCTGGCGGTGGGCATGGCGCTGCGTTCGCAGGCTGGTATCGATACGCTGGAGCGCGGCTTGAAGCTGCCGGCTACGACGAAGTCGCAGGAACACCTGCGCAGCTACGCGCAGCAGGCGTTGCGCCGTACGCAGCAGAAATTGCTGTCGCAGGTGCTGGCGCGTGCTACCAATGGGCATGATGCGGTTGAGGCAGTTGAACTGGTGACCTGCACGCTCGGCCTGTCCGGCTATGCAACTTCGGCGGACCTGGAGCAGGCGATGCTGGATGTGTGGGCGTTGTCGGAGGCAGTCAACGCCGTCGGCCTGGCGGCCTGAAACCGGTAACCCGGTGTCTGACCCGCAGGGTCAGACACCAGGCCTGCGGCGGCCGCGGACCGGTGCCTGACCCTGCGGGTCAGG
>DASWTB010000566.1:0-5697 GCA_036402315.1 Pseudoduganella sp.
GGCGCGCTCCCAGGCTGCGCAGGGCTTCGCGCAGCAACTGGCGCACGCCGACAAAGTCGTCGACGATCAGGTAGCGTTTGTCGGCCCAATTGATGCCGGCGTCTTTTTCCGGCGCCGCTGCGGCTGGCGTGGTAACGGCTGGCGCGTTCATGGCAGGCGCAGGATGAAGCAGCCGCCGCCCAGCGTGCCGCCGTTTTCCAGCGCAATGCTGCCCTGGCGCTGGCGGTGTTTATGGGACTTGGCTACTTCGCTGGCGAAGTAGAGGCCAAGGCCGCTGCTGTTGGTCAGGAAGTTGATGCCCTGCCCTGTTACCTGGCCTGCCTCCAGCATATTGGGCGGGAAGCCGGCGCCATTGTCTTCCACCCTTACCTCCATGAAGCCATCGTGCTCGCAGATGGAGAGCGAGATGCGGTCGCGCGTGTAGCGCACGGCGTTGTTGATCGCGTGCGCCAGCAGGCCCAGTACCAGGTCTTCGTCGAGGGTCCAGATCAGGCCCGGCGGAAATCCGGTGTCGAGCCGGATGCCTTTCGATTGCAGCAGGACGCGCTGCTGGGCCACCAGCTGGTCGACCAGTTCACTGACCTGCACCGGCGTCGGATCGAAGGGATAATTCGGACGGCCGACTTCCTTGTAGAGCGCTAGTAGCTGGATCAGGTGGTCGTTCAGGCGCTTCGATTGGTACAGCATTTGCGCCATCTGCGGGTAGGCTGGATTGTCTTGTGCCGAATCGCCTGCCTGCACAAGCAGGTTCTCCAGCGTGCCGGTCAGCACGCTGATGGAATTCTTCATGTCGTGCACCGTGGAGGCGAGGAACATGAACAGCTCTGGCGAGCCGGCGCGGTCTTCCATGGATTCTCCAGCCGTTGGATAGGAGGCTATTATAGCTTGCGGCGATGCTTGAGCAGGAAGCGTCCGGGGTCCAGTGCGGCGGCGAGTGTTGCTTCGATGGGAAGGGGTTCGTCTTCCAGTTGACAGGCCAGGATCTCCGCTGCGAGCGGGGCCCAGATCAGGCCGCGGCTGGCGTAGCCGAGCAAGGTGTAGATGCCTGGATGGCGCGGCAGTTCGCGCAGGCGTTCGGTACGGGTTTCATTGCTGCTGTCGGGTAGCGCGCCAACCAGCGGCAGCCTGTCGGGAGCCATGGTGCGGAAGCCTACGCGGCCTTGCAGCGGGGCCCCGGCGCCATGCGGGCTGCCGAGGATTTCTTCTGCGCGCAGCAGGTTCTCGTCCTGGCTGGATTGCCACAGTTGGCGGTCGCTGGACTTGTCGTAGGTGGCGCCGACGCTGACGATGCCCTCCACTGCCGGGGTCATATACGCTTCCCTGCAGACGACCAGCGACAGGCTGGGAAAAGTGCCTTCCGCCAGGTGCGTGACTTGGCCGCGCATGGTGTACAGCGGGAGCTCCTTGGCCTGATCCAGCGCGGTGGCGCCGGCGCCGTTTGCCAGCACGACGGTCGGCGCGGCGGCCAGCAATCTGCCTTGTTTGTCCAATACCTGCCATTCTTCGCCGGCGCGCTCGATGCGCAGCGCTTCGGTGTGGAAGATGCGGTGCAGCTTGTCGCCACAGGCGCGCAGCATGGCGCGGCAGGCGGTGGCGGGGGTGGCCCAGCCGCCTTGGGGAAAATGCCAGGCGCCGTAGGGTGTTGCTGCGCCGAGCATGGCGCTTGCCTGTTGCGCGTCTAGCCAGCGGACGTATTGTTCGGGATAGCGCCAGGTGTCGACGACTTCCTTTTGCAGCAGCGCATGTTCGGCGTCGCGTGCGAGTTGCAGCACGCCGCACTGGTTACCACGGATCGCGCCCGCTTCCGCTTCCGGGCCAAGCGCGTACGGGTCAAGGCCGCCAAGGTGCTGCCAGGTGCGCTGGGCATACAGGTAGGCGGCACGCGTCAGGCGCGTGGGGATATTGTCGTCTTTGGATAGCAGGGGCATGAAGATGCCGGCGCGGTTACCGGAGGCTTCCTGCGCTGGCGCGTCATGGCGCTCGATCAGGGTGGCTTGCCAGCCGCGGGCTGCCAGACGCTCGCACGCGGCGCTGCCCGCCACGCCGGCGCCGATAATGATGGCGCGGCGCTCGGGCGGTGGAGTACGCGGCGGCTGGGGCTTGCGGCTGGTGTAGGTGGCATGGTGCCACGCTCCTTCCGGCTCGCCGGTGATAGTGAAGCCGGCGGCGCGCAGGGAGCGCAGTGCCTGTTCGTCGGGCTGGCGGATGCGGAGCGTCGATGCCGGTGTTGCGAGGCGTTGCAGCGCGCGGAGATGGCCGAGCGGTTCGGCGATGATGAATTCGTCGACGCGCGCCACGATCTCCGTCAGCCAGGTCTCGGCCGGGCCGGCGAGCAGGTCGAGGGTCAGGCTCGCAGCCGGCAGGTGCAGGCGGTGCAGGCCTGGGACGTCGACCGGCCATTGCGCAGCCAGGCCAGGAACCGCCGCAGCCAGGCCGGCGAGCGTGGATGCGCCAGGGACTGACGGAACGATTGCCAGGTAATGCAGATGGCCAGCGGTAGCGGGGGGCGCGGCGCGGCGGCGGCCAATGGCTGCGAGGAACTGGTCGCCGCTGCCGAACGCGGTGTCAAGCACGACGTGGCGGGAATCAGCCACCGTGCTGGCACTCCTTATGGCGGAAGCAGGAGAGATCATGGTCGTTCACCATCCCGATCCCCTGCATGTACGCATAAACAATCGTCGACCCGACAAACTTGAACCCACGCTTGGCGAGATCCTTGGAAATGCGGTCGGAAAGCTCGGTGCGTGCCGGCCGGTCGCCCTGGGCCGCAATGCGGTTCACGATCGGCTTGCCGCCCACATACCCCCAAAGCAGCGAAGACAAGCTGCCGCCCTCCTCCAGCAAGCGCAGGTAAGCGCGCGCATTGGTGATGGCGGCATTCACCTTGAGCCGGTTGCGCACGATGCCAGGATCGGACAGCAACTGCGCCACCTTCGCCTCGTCATAGGCCGCTATCTTGCGCGCATCCCAGCCATCGAATGCCGCGCGATAGTTGTCGCGCTTATTGAGGATGGTCTCCCAGCTCAGGCCCGCCTGCGCGCCTTCGAGGTTCAGCATCTCGAACAGGCGCAGCTCGTCGCGGCATGGCACGCCCCACTCCTGGTCGTGGTAGGCGATATAGCGTGGATTGTTTGGATTGGCCCAGGAACAGCGATGTGTGCTCATGGGGTGATTATAGTGCGCTCTCCAAGGCTGGTCACGATGCGCGCTTCACCGCGCTCCACGCATTCGCCAAGCTTGTGCACCAGGCGCGGGAACAGTTCTTCAGGCTGCGCCGCTTCGGTCGCATGCACCGCCGTCCAGGCGTCGCGGCCCGAATGCTTGGAAATGTACAGGCCAAGGTCCGCCAGCTCCACTACCTGCGACCAGGACATCAGCCGTGGATGCGACGGCAGGAAGGGATAACAGGCGAAGCCAATCGAGCAGGTGCGCGCCAGTTGCGTGCCGTCCGGCAGCACGAAGTCGCGCGACGAAACGGCCTGGCGGATGCGCTCCGCCACCACATGCGCGCCGTTGCGGTCGGTGGCCCGTGCCAGCACCAGGAATTCTTCGCCACCCCAGCGCACCAGGTAATCCGACTCGCGGAATACTTCGCGCAGGCGGTCCTTCATCTGCACCAGCACAGAGTCGCCGGCAGCGTGGCCGTGGCGGTCATTGACTGCCTTGAAGTGGTCCAGGTCCACCATGTAGAACACCAGGTCGCTGTCGCCGCCCGGCTCGCCACCGTCGTAGCCGCGCAGGCTGAGCGCCGCATCGGACTCCACATGTTGCAGGAAGAAGCGGCGGTTGCGCAGGCCGGTCAACTGGTCGGTCAGGCTGACCTCCTCCAGCGCCTTGTAGGCGCGCTCCAGCTCGAGGTTCTTTTCCAGCAACTGCGCCTGCGCCGCGGCATTGTCCAGCGCGATGGCGCCATAGGCGCACAGGGTGCGGAAGATCAGGCGTTCGCGTTCGCCGTATGCGCGCGGCAGCATCGACTGCACCGTCATCACCCCCAGTACGCGTTCGCCGATGGTCAGCGGCGCAAACAGCAGCGTAAGGGTCGGCAGGGTGCCGGGGATCAGGTTGGGCGTATCGGACTTGTCCTCGATTTCGATCAGGATTTCGTTGCGCTCGCGCACGCAGCGCGCGGTATTGAAGTTCGAGTCGGACAGGGCGATGCGCGTCGGTGGCAGCGGCAGGCCCATCTCGACGCCAAACGCACATTGAAGGAATTCACCGTCCGGCTCCAGCAGGAAGATCGAAAAATGGGTCGAATCGAGCAGGCCATGCACGTGCCGGTCGAGCGCGCGGAATACGGCCGACGCATCGAGTTGCGCGGTGATCTCCTGGCCAATCGCGGAGAGGTGGCTCAGGGTGGCGCTGGTCTGGGCCAGCACTTCCGCACGCTGCGCCTCGGCGGCGGCAAGCTGGCGATCGCGCTCGGTCTGGTGCTGCACCTGCATGGCAATCGCCCGGTTGGTCGCCTCCTGGCTGTTGATGCGGTCGCGCGCTGCATTGGCCTGCACCGAAAACTCATAGGCGCGCGCGAAGTCGCCAGTGGCGGCATACTCGCGCGCCACCGAATCGAGCAACTCACCCGGCACGATATAGCCCTCGATGGTGGCGGCAATCATCAGCGCTTCGCGCAAGTACTGCAGTACCGACACCGCATTGCCGGCATGGATATCGGCCAGCACGCGCAAGGCCGCGATCTGGCTGAACGGATCATTCGATTCGCGCGCCAGCGCCAGTGCCGACATTGCTGCCGCCTGCGCTTCCAACATGCGGCCCAGCCCCGCCAGTGCATGCGCCTGGCCGCGCCGTGCGCAACTATTGAAATCGCTCTGCGCCAGTGCGTGGCCGCGCTGTTCCAGTTCGCGGAAGCTGGCCAGCGCCCCCTCATAGTCGCCGAGGTCCAGCGCCAGGTCGCCCTGGTATTCCAGCGCCATGGCGAAGGCGCGCGAACCGGACAGTGGCGCCAGCATCTGCAGCGCCTCACGCAGCAGGGCCTTGGCTGCCGGGCGCTGGCCCAGGTGGCGCAGCGTTTCCGCCGACTGCATCTGGGCCAGGCCGATGCACATCGGCCAACCGGTCGGACGCGCCAGTTCCAGGCCGCGCTGCATCCACTCCAATGCCGCGTCGTGCGCGTTCAGGCGGGTGAAGGCGTTGCCGATATTGGTGGCGAGGATGACGGCGCGCCGAACCTGGCCGGAAACCAGCGCCGCTTCGAATGCCGCAATCAGGTGGCTGATGGCGCGCCCGAACTCCGCCGCCTGGAACGCTGCCGTGCCGAGGTAGTCTGAAATCCAGCCGGCGACCACCGGATGCCGGCCGGCCAAGTCGATCGCAAAGCGCTTGCGCCAGCGTTCATTGGCCGCCGGCGCATTGCGGAACACGCTGAACAAGGCGGCCAGGCTCTCGAAAATATCGATGCGCATGGCATCGCCCGACGCGCGGGCATCGGCGATGGCCAGCGCCAGTTCGTTATCGCAGCCGGCCGAATCGCCGCGATCCACTGCAATCCAGGCCAGCAGGCTGTGCGTGTCGGCCGCACCCAGCCGGTCGTTTTGAAGGGCAAACTCCAGCATCGCGCGCTCGGCGATGGTGCCGGCAGTATCGAGGTCGCCGCCGAGCCAGCTGGCTTCGGCTTTGAGCAGCTCCCAGCGCGCTGCCAGCACACGCCTTTCCGCCGCCGGCAAAAGATTGGCCAGCGGAGTT
>DASWTB010000567.1:0-4363 GCA_036402315.1 Pseudoduganella sp.
CGCACTTCCATTTCGACCAGTTCCAGCAGTTCTGCGTCGTCAACCAGGTCGCACTTGTTCAGGAACACGATGATATATGGAACGCCAACCTGACGGGCCAGCAGGATGTGCTCGCGGGTCTGTGGCATTGGGCCGTCAGCAGCGGAGCAAACCAGGATCGCGCCGTCCATCTGCGCAGCACCGGTAATCATGTTCTTGATGTAGTCGGCGTGGCCTGGGCAGTCAACGTGAGCGTAGTGACGGTTAGCCGTTTCGTACTCAACGTGCGCGGTGTTAATGGTAATGCCGCGTGCTTTTTCTTCTGGAGCAGCGTCGATCTGGTCGTAAGCTTTAGCTTCGCCGCCGAATTTCTTCGACAGGACGGTTGCGATAGCAGCGGTCAGGGTGGTCTTACCATGGTCAACGTGACCGATGGTGCCAACGTTCACGTGCGGCTTAGTCCGCTCGAACTTTTCTTTTGCCATTTTAGACTCCTAACAAATGTTGAGTTGCTGGGCACGCGCCCGACTAATCAGATGGATACTGCAGAATTCTGGTGCCCTTGACGTGGATTGAACACGTGGCCTCTCCCTTACCAAGGGAGTGCTCTACCACTGAGCTACAAGGGCTTATTTTTACTACTGTGCTGCTTGGAGCGGGTGAAGGGAATCGAACCCTCGTCTTAAGCTTGGAAGGCTTCAGCTCTACCATTGAGCTACACCCGCGAGGTTCCGACTTCTTTCGACTGCAACTTCACTCAGCTTCCTGCATTTGGTGGAGGGGACTGGATTCGAACCAGTGTACTCATAAGAGGGCAGATTTACAGTCTGCTGCCTTTAACCACTCGGCCACCCCTCCGCGAAGGAACCGCAGAGTATGAAGCAACTTTCTAACACTGTCAATACCGTTATTTGCTTATTTCGCAAACGCTGCATGACCGTGCGCTTCGGGGCGAGATTGTAATGGCTACTCCTGCAAATTTGCAAGTGTTGTTTTTGCGTTGCACCTTTTGCTTTAGAATCGGTCAACTTATCCCGTGCACCGGAGCGCCAGTTCTGTGAAGAATTCTTCCCCCGGCTGGCAGCAGACGCTGGCCGCCAACCTGTTGATGCTGGCGGCCTACGCCGTGATCGGCCGCTTTTGCCTCTACCTGTCCTTGGCGCCGGGCTATGCCAGCCCGCTCTTCCTGCCGGCCGGGATCGCCCTGGCCGGGGTCGTGACCTTCGGCCCGCGCCTGCTGCCCGGCGTCGCCATCGGCGCCCTTCTGATCAACTTCCTGCCCTTGCCGGGCGCGCCCAATCCACTGACCCTGCCGCCGCTGCCACAGGGACTGGCGGCGCTGGCCGCTGCCGTTGGCTCTGCGTTGCAGGCCTGGCTGGGCATGCTGTACTTCCGCCGTGCAATCCGCCCTGAGATCGGCGCGGGCCGCGACGTGCTGCGTTTCCTGTTGCTGGCGGTCTGCGTCACGCTGGTGAGCAGCACGCTGTCCAACCTCGCTGCTGTCGCCTCGGGCGCCATTGCGCCAAGAGGTTTGCTGACGAGCTGGCTGACCTGGTGGATAGGCGACGCCATTGGCGTACTGCTGGCTGCACCGCTGTGCTGGGTGCTGTTCGGCCAGCCGCGCGCGCTGTGGCAGCGCCGCCGCCTGCTGGTAGGCGTGCCGCAACTGTTCCTGGTTACCTTGTGCGTAATGCTGTACGTGCTGGTGGCGCGCTGGGAAACGCGCCAGCATCTGGAGGGCTTCCGCCTCAAGGCGCAACAAGTGGGCGACCTGCTGCAATCCCGCTTCAGCGAGCATGAGCGCTATGTATTCGCCATGGCGCGCGCGATCAACCGCTATGGCCGCGTGATGTCGGAACGGGGCTTCGACAAGATTGCGCACGGCTATCTCGACCAGCGGCCAGAGTTGCTGTCGATGGCCTGGCTGCGCCCCGTGTCCGAGGCCGAGCGCCCGGCGTTCGAGGCCTGGGCGCACGATACCATCGGCCCTGATTTCCGCATGATCGCCCCATCCACCGGCCCTGGGCACACCCACAGCCATTCCGCGCACAGCCACGGCGAGGTGCCGCCCGGCGACCACATGGTGACCTTGTTCATCGAGCCTGCCGCGCGCCGCCACTACCAGGGCCTGGACTGGCTGGCCGAGCCGGTGCGCGCAGCTGCCGTGCGGGAGGCGCTGCGCACCGGCAAGCCGGTAAGCAGTGCGCCGGTCATGTTGTCGCAGCCCGGCGAAGGCAGTGGCGTGGTGCTGCTGCAAGCCGTTGATCCTGGCGATGGCCAGCCCGCCGTCGGCATGCTGCTGCTGGCCATGCAGATCGATTCCTACGTCAACGGCGCGCTGGCCGCAGCGGATTTCCCGCACATCCAGGCGCGCCTGGTCGACCGCGGCAAGCCGGGACCGGCCACGTTGATCGACCAGCTGTCGCGCGCGCCGAACGACGACGACTATTGGCGCAAGCTCAGCTTTGGCGGCCGCGATTACGAGCTGGTGCTGGCGCCCTCTGCCGCCTACCTGGTGCACCAGCACGGCTGGCAAAGCTGGCTGGTGCTGAGTGCAGGCCTGATGCTGACCGGCCTGCTGGGCGCCCTGATGCTTCTCACCAGCGGCGAGCGGGCCCAGATCCAGCAGCAGGTAAAGGAGAGCACGATCCGCCTGCGCGAGCGTGAAGCGCGCCTGCAAGCCATTCTCGACAAGGCAGCCGATGCCATCCTGACCATCGGCGGCGATGGCTTGCTGGTCTCTGCCAATGCGGCGGCCTACCGCCTGTTCGGCTATCCGGCCGAAGCCCTGGCCGGCATGCCGCTGGCGATCCTGCTGCCGGAAGCGGAAAGCGACAGCGCAGCGCGCCTGCTGCGCAATATTGCCAGCGGCGCCACCCACGAACACGAGTCGAGCGGCCGCCGCCACGACAGCAGCATCTTTCCGATTGCGATCTCGGTGAGCGAGGTGGAACTCCCGGACGGCAATGTGTTCGTCGCCATCCTGCATGACCTGACCGAGCAGCAGCGCGCCCAGGAGCGCATCTACAAGCTGGCCCACCACGACCCGCTGACCGGCCTGGACAACCGCCTGTCGCTCAACCTGCGCCTGGACCAGTTGCTGGCGCAGACGCGCCGCGCCAACGGCACGGCGGCGGTGATGTTCCTCGATCTCGACCACTTCAAGAAAATCAACGACACCCACGGCCACGCCACCGGCGACCAGCTGCTGGTGGCTGTCGCCGACCGCCTGCGCGAGCTGCTGCGCGAAGTCGACACCATCGCCCGCCTTGGCGGCGACGAATTCATCGTGGTCACCGGCGGCAACGTGACGCCGGCGGAAGCCAGCCAGATCGCGGTGCGCATCGTGGCCGCGCTGGCGGAACCGTTCCAGCTGGAGGGCAAGACCATCCACACCGGCACCAGTGTCGGCGTGGCCATGTTCCCGCCCGATGGCCACGACAGCGCCACCCTGCTGCGCCATGCGGATACGGCGATGTACGCGGCCAAGAGCCAGGGCCGCGGCAACTTCCAGTTCTTCGAGGCGGCCATGAACGCCGCTACGCACGACCGGCTGATGATGGAGAACCGCCTGTGGCAGGCACTGGAACGCAAGGAGTTCGAGCTTTACCTGCAGCCGCAGGTGGAACTGGCCACGCGCCGCGTGATCGGCGCCGAGGTGCTTCTGCGCTGGCACCATCCGGAGCTTGGCATGGTGGGGCCTGATCGCTTTATTCCGATCGCGGAGGAATCGGGTCTGATCCTGCCGCTTGGGGAGTGGGTGCTGCAGCAGACGGTTGGCTTGCTGCGCCGCTGGCAGGGTTCGCTGCGGCTGGCGGTGAACCTGTCGGCGCGGCAGTGCCACGGCGGGGCGCTGCTGCCGCTGCTCGACCAGCTGCTGCGCGAGAGCGGGATTGATCCATCCTTGCTGGAGCTGGAGATTACCGAGTCGGCGGCGATGCAGGATCCTGAGCGCAGCCGCGACCTGCTGCGCGAGTTGCGGGCACGCGGGATCAAGGTGGCGATTGATGATTTTGGGACGGGGTATTCGTCGCTCAGCTACCTGAAGCTGTTTGAGATTGACCGGATCAAGATTGACCGGGGGTTTGTGAAGGATATTGAAAGCGATCCGAATGATGCTGTGATTGTGGCTGCCACGATCGGGCTGGCGCATGCGCTGGGGCTGGGTGTCGTTGCCGAGGGCGTGGAGACGGAGGCGCAGGTGGAGTTCTTGCGCGGTAAGTATTGCAATGAGGCGCAGGGGTATTTGTTTGCGAGGCCGATGGGGGTGGCGGAGTTTGAGGCGCTGGCTGGGCGTCTTCCTGAACCGGCCTAAAACCGGTAAACCAGGGTCTGACCCGCAGGGTCAGACCCTGTCAGATCGGCTGTCTCGGGGCGGGTTCTG
>DASWTB010000568.1:0-3725 GCA_036402315.1 Pseudoduganella sp.
ACCCGACCGCACCGGGCTCCGACCATACCCGCGAACACATTCCCGTGCTGTTCTTCGGCCCGAACGTGAAGCCACAGTCGCTCGGCATTTCCGAGACCTTCTCCGACATCGGCCAGACCATCGCGCATCACCTGGGCGTGAAACCTCTTTCCAACGGAACCAACCTGCTATGACCACCATTGAGAACTTCAAGCGCAACGAGGCGATCGGCCTCGATTTGGGCTGGCTGAATCACATCCACGTGAACAAGGCCGCCGCGGACCGCCGCGCTGCATCGCTGGCGAACCGCCGCACTGTGAAGAAAGAGTACCAGGCTGCCTGGCTGGTGAAGGCGATCGAACTGATCGACCTGACCACGCTGGCTGGCGACGACACCCCGGGCCGCGTTGAGCGCCTGTGCATGAAAGCCATGCGCCCGCTGCGCCAGGACCTGGTGGACGCCCTGGGCCTGCAGGAACGTAATCTGATGACCGGCGCCGTCTGCGTGTACCACGAGATGATCCAGCACGCCGATGCAGTGCTGAAAGGCCGCCTGCCTATCGCGGCAGTGTCGACCGGCTTCCCGGCTGGCCTGACCAGCATGGAAACCAAGGTGCGCGAGGTGGAGCTGTCGGTTGCCGCCGGCGCGAAAGAGATCGACATCGTCATCACCCGCCAGCACGTCCTGACCGGCAACTGGCAAGCGCTGTACGATGAAATGCTGGCTTACCGCAAGGCTTGCGGCGAAGCGCACGTGAAGGCCATCCTGGCCACCGGCGACCTGGTGACGCTGGAAAACGTGGCCAAGGCATCGTGGGTCTGCATGATGGCAGGCGCTGACTTCATCAAGACCTCGACCGGCAAGGAAGGCGTCAACGCCACCATTCCTGTGTCGCTGGTGATGGTGCGTGCGATCCGCGAATACTACGAGCGCACCGGTTTCAAGGTGGGCTACAAGCCGGCAGGCGGCGTGAGCACTGCCAAGGCCGCGCTGCAATACATGACCGTGATGAAGGAAGAACTGGGCAACGAGTGGCTGGAGCCGCACCTGTTCCGCATCGGTGCATCGAGCCTGCTGACCGACATCGAGCGTCAGCTGGAGCACCATGTGACCGGCGCCTACTCCGCCGCCCATCGCCACGCGCAACCATAAGAAGACATCGCCATGCCAACTATTAACGAGATCCTCAACACCATGGACTACGGCCCTGCACCAGAAAGCCAGAAAGAAGCGCAAGCGTGGCTGGAGCAGCGCTCCCGCAAGTTCGGCCTGTTTATCGATAACCAGTGGACCGAGCCTGGCGAGACTTTCGCCTGCTACAACCCTGCCGACGGTTCGCAACTGGCTGAACTGACCCAGGCCACCGCTGTCGACGTGGCACGCGCTGTCACCGCTGCACGCAAGGCCCTGCCGGGCTGGCAGGCACTGGGCGGCCATGGCCGTGCAAAGATCATGTACGCGATCGCACGCCTGATGCAAAAGCATGCGCGCCTGTTCGCCGTGCTGGAAACCCTGGACAACGGCAAGACCATCCGCGAAACCCGCGATGCCGACCTGCCACTGGTGGCGCGTCACTTCTATTACCACGCCGGCTGGGCGCAACTGCTGGACGAAGAATTCCCGGGGCATCGCGCCGTGGGCGTGGTCGGCCAGATCGTGCCGTGGAACTTCCCGCTGCTGATGCTGGCATGGAAGATCGCTCCAGCGCTGGCAGCAGGCAACACCATCGTCTTCAAGCCGGCTGAATTCACGCCGCTGACCGCGATGCTGTTCGCCGACATCTGCCAGCAGGCTGGCGTGCCTGCCGGTGTCGTGAACATCGTGACCGGCGACGGCCGCACTGGTGAAGCCATCGTTGGCCACCAGGGCATCGACAAGCTGGCTTTCACCGGCTCCACCGAAGTTGGCCGCATCATCCGCGAAGCCACCGCCGGTACCGGCAAGAAGCTGTCGCTTGAACTGGGCGGCAAGTCGCCGTTCATCGTCTTCGAAGATGCGGACCTGGATGCTGCAGTGGAAGGCCTGGTCGATTCGATCTGGTTCAACCAGGGCCAGGTTTGCTGCGCCGGTTCCCGCCTGCTGGTGCAGGAATCCGTGCAGGACCGCTTCCTGAAGAAGCTGAAAGCGCGCATGGACAACCTGCGCCTCGGCTCCCCGCTGGACAAGTCGATGGACATCGGCGCCCTGGTCGATCCGATCCAGCAGCAGCGCATTGCCGGCCTGGTGGACTCCGCCCGCGCCGAAGGTTGCGAAGTGTACCAGCCAGCAGGCTGCGAACTGCCGGCCACCGGCTCGTGGTTCCCGCCAACCCTGATCACCGGCGCGTCGACTTCCGCCGCCGTGGCGCAGGCTGAAATCTTTGGCCCAGTGCTGGTGGCGATGAGCTTCCGTACTCCGGCCGAAGCTGTGCAGCTGGCCAATAACACCGTGTATGGCCTGGCTTCCTGTGTGTGGACCGAGAACATCTCGCTGGCGCTGGACATGGCGCCGCAGATCAAGGCTGGCGTGGTATGGATCAACACCGCCAACCAGTTCGACGCTGCCTGCGGCTTCGGCGGCTACAAAGAATCCGGCTACGGCCGTGAAGGCGGCCGCGAAGGCATGTTCGAATACCTGGTGCCGGTGTCGGAAGATGCACGTCCGGCCGCGCCATCGTTCAAGAAGCCTGCCAAGCCTGACACCGAGTTCGCTCCTTCGAGCGACCCGTTCGCAGTCGACCGCACCGCCAAGCTGTACATTGGCGGCAAGCAGGCCCGCCCTGACGGCGCCTACTCGCGCGCCATCCACGGCGCCGACGGCAAGTTCCTCGGCGAAGTGGGCGAGGGTAACCGCAAGGACATCCGTAATGCCGTGGAAGCTGCGCACAAGGCAACCGGCTGGACCAAGGCGACTGCGCACAACCGCGCGCAGGTGCTGTATTACATTGCCGAGAACCTGGCCGCACGTGGCGCGGAATTCGCCGAGCGCATCGCTGCGCAGACCGGCACCAAGAACGCCGAGAAGGAAGTCCAGGCTTCCATCGAGCGCCTGTTCTACTGGGCTGCCTGGGCCGACAAGTACGACGGCCTGGCGCACCAGCCGCCGATGCACGGCATTACCGTGGCGCTGAACGAAGCGATCGGCGTGATCGGTATTGTTTGCCCGAACGAGAATCCGCTGCTGGGCTTTATCTCGCTGGTGGCTCCGGCTATCGCCGTGGGTAACCGCGTAGTGGCTGTGCCCTCGGAAGCGTATCCGCTGTCGGCAACCGATTTGTACCAGGTGTTCGATACCTCCGACCTGCCGGGTGGCGTGGTGAATATCGTTACCGGTTCGGCTGACGAGCTGGCGCGGACGCTGGCTTCGCACGCGGACGTGGATGCTGTCTGGCGCCACGACGGTTCGGCTGCTGGCTGCGCGGAAGTCGAGAAGCTGTCGGCTGGTTCGCTGAAGCGTACCTGGACTGGCGGCGCCAAGGGGCGTGACTGGTTCTCGACTGCGCAGGCGGGCGGGCGTATGGTGCTGGCGCATGCTTCGCAAGTGAAAAATATCTGGATTCCTTACGGCGTTTAAAACCGGTACTGCAGTGTCTGACCCGCAGGGTCAGACACTGATACGCGGCGGTCGCCGGTCAAGTGTCTGACCCTGTGGGTCAGACACTGGTTTACCGGTTTAGAAGAATGGGGCTGCACATGCAGCCCCAAATACCTAAAGAGATAAAAAAATGTTCCTCCCCCAGGAAATCATCCGTAAAAAACGCGACGGC
>DASWTB010000569.1:0-24763 GCA_036402315.1 Pseudoduganella sp.
CGTGGCGGCACAAGCGGCCAGCAACATGGCGCAGGCAACGGCGGCAAGGCGGCGCGGCATCGCGTTAAACATTCTTGATTTCCTTCACAGTACCAAAACACGGGACCAGCAGCCACGCCAGCGTGGTCCCCAGCAGCATCGTCAGGCCGAAAGCCTGCAGCGCCGGCGTGGCGCTCAGCCCGAGCAAGCCAAACGACAGGATCGTATTGGCGGCCGACATGCCGACCGCCAGCCACGGGGTGTGATCGCTGCGATCGGGGTGCTCCTGCATGAAGATGCCATAGTCCACGCCCACCCCAAGCAGCAGCATCAGGGCCAGCACGTGGAACAGCTGCAGGTTCTGCGATGCAAAGCCCAGGATGGCCAGCGTGGCGAGGCTGGCCAGCGCTGTCGGCGCCAATACGCGCCAGGTGCGGCCGCGATATCGGTGGAACAACAGGCCGAACACCACCACGTAGGCGCCCAGCACCACCCAGCCCATATAGGCGCGGTAACGGCCCAGCACCGACGAAATCTCGGCCACCTTGTCGACCCATTGCACGCCTTGCAGGCCGTCCGCTGCCAGCATGACCGCCTTCGAGGCTTGGTTGTTCATGCCGCGCAAGGCGACGATGCTGGCATAGACGCCTTGCTGTTCACCGAGCCAGAGATGGCGCCACGGTTCGCTGGCAGGGGAAGCCAGGAATTCCTCCAGCATCAACGGCTGGCCCGACGCCAACAAGCCCTTACGGGTGGCGGCGATCCAGTCCCTGCCTTCGCCAGCCTGGTCCGCGATGCCTTGCAGCGGACCGTCATCGCCCAGCAGCTTTTGCTCGACCAGCGCGCGGCGGGCCGCCTGGGTGCGCGCCGACGGCACCCAGTTCGACATGGCCTGGTAGCCGCCCAGACGCTGCGCGGCCACATGCCGGTCCAGGCGCCGTTTCAGTTCCTCCTCGCGCTGCAGCACTTGTTCGGCCGAATCGCCGCGCACCAGGAAGTATTGCACCGGCGTTGGGGCGTCCAGCAGCTTGCCCAGCTTGAGCTGGTCGGCCACCAGGTGCTTCGGTGGATTCTGCAAGAGGCGGATATCGTCGTTGGCGCCAAGGCGGCTGATGCCCCAGGCGGCCAGCACGCCCAAGACCGCCGCAGCGGCCAGCGAGCGATGGCTGGCGCGCCACAGCGGCCAGCGCTGCAGCGCGGCGCCGTAATACGTCACCAGCCGGCCGCTGCGCAAGGTCCGGCCGCTGATCAGCGCCGGGAACCAGCACACTACCGTGAACCAGGCAAATACCAGGCCGAGGGCCGAGAACACCGCCATCTGGCGCAAGCCCGGGAATGGGGTCAGCGCCAGGCCTGTATAGCCGATCACTGCAGCCAGCAGCGTCAGGCCCAGGCCCGGCAGCAGGCGCTTGAGCAGCGTGGCGGAATCGAGCTTTTCATCGGCCGCCAGCCGGTTGCACAGGAAATAGATGCCGTAGTCCTGCGCCACGCCAATCAGGCTGGCGCCGAACACCAGCGTCAACAGGTGGATGCGGCCAAACAGCAGCCAGCACACCGACAGCGCGCCCAGGCAGCCAATGCCGATCGACAGCAGGATCAAAGCAACCGGCTTGACGGAACGGAAGGTAAGCCAGGTGAGCAGGATAATCCCGGCCAGCGAGCCGATGCCGATGGTCGACATCTCGCCGCTGGCCTGGGCGCTGGCATTGGCTGCGTGCAGGATCACGCCGGCCTGGATCAGCTCCACCTGCGGCACGGCCTTGCGGGCCGCGGCTTCCGCCTGCTGCAGCAAGGGCAGCACGGTTTCCTGCGCGGTCATCGACAGCGCCGGCACTTTCAGTGTCAGCGGCAGCAGCACGAACTGGCGCTCGGCGTCGGCGACAAACAGGTGGCCGTCGCGCGGGCGTACCGGCGTTTCCTGCGCGCGTTCCTGCACCCAGCCGGCGAACAGGCCATACGGGTCGTCCTGCCATGCTCCCAGCTTCGGGCCGCCAAACGGGGCGTACAGCTTGGCCAGCGCCGACTCCAGCCAGAACTGCGCCGGCTGTTCGCGCAGCTGCTGTTCTTGCTGCGCCGTCAGCAGGGCCAGGCGATGGCGCTGGAACAAGCCAAGCCAATCATTCTGTGTCTGCTCATTGATTGGCGTGGCCTCGAATAAGTCCTCGCGCGTGGAGAGTACCGCCTGGTAGGCATCGGCGGCGCGCCGCGCCTCATCCCAATCGGGGGCGCCAGCCAGCACCAGCACGCGCTGCTGCGCCGCATCGACCATATGGCCGAAAGAAGCCTGCAGCACCGGGTCGCGCTCCTGCACCGGCAGCAGCGCCATGATGTCGGTATCCGGCACGATGCGCTGGACCAGCCACAGGGTGGCGTTATGGCCCAGCAGCAGGCAGGCCACCAGGGCCCACAGCCATGCGAATTTACGGGTTTGCGTCAAAACAGCGCCGCCTCTTCCTTGTTCATCGCGCCTTCGCCGGTCTGGATGGCGGAGAACACGATGGTGGTGCGGTCGCCGCTGGCTTCATTCATCACGATCTGCTTGACGTAGGAGCCGCCTTCCAGCTTGATGGTGCCGATGGCCTTCTCCAGCGCTGCCTGGCGCGGCTTGAGCGCCACGTTCCAGCTGCTGGCGTCCACGCTGCCCTCGCCCTCGAACAGCGCGTCGAGCTGGCCGAGGTCGCCGGACAGCAGCGAGAACAGCACGTTGTTAATCATCCGCACGGTTGGCTCGGTCTTGGCGTCCAGGCGCATCGCGATCCGCTCGCCCTGGTAGTTGACGATCTCTTCACGCGTCAGGCGCAGCGTGTTCGGGAACGGTTTCAGGGTGCGCCACAGCACGCCCTTGCCGGCGACGACGCAGAAGCGCCCTTCCGACGCCAGCGGCTTTTTCATGCCCGCCAGTTGCTTGGTCTGGTCGAAGCGGCCGCACATGACGGCCGGCTTGGCCAGCATTGCCTGGATTTTCGCGCTTGGCACCGCGGCCTGCACGCTGCCCGCGGCGGCCAGCGCCAGGGCGATTGCAAAGAGTTTTTTCATGCTGGTTCAATCCCCAGTTTTTCAAACAGTACCGGCGGCGAGGCGAAGCACATCTCCTTCGTCGCGATGTCGACGGCGACCATGGTGGTGCTGGCGCGGTTCAGGCGCTGGCCGGTTTCCGCATCGGTGATCAGGTAATCGATCTTCATACGGTTCTCCCATTCGACCAGATCCGCCCGCAGCTTCAGCCGCTGGCCGAAAACTGCCGAACCGACGTAGCGCAACTGCATGTCGATGACCGGCCAGGCATAGCCGGACTCCTTCATCTGCGGATAGTTGTAGCCGATCTTGTCGAGCAAGGCGCAGCGCACGATCTCCAGGTACTTCACGTAATTGCCGTGCCAGACGATCTCCATCGGGTCCAGGTCAAAGAACTGGACATCGATCTCGACTTCCGCGAACCAGCGGCTTTCCTTGTGCTTACGCATACAGCTGCCATGCCTTGTTGCGGATACGCTCCAGCATCAGGCGCAGGTCAGGCTCCAGGCGGCGGTCCTCTTCCACCGGTGCGATATCGGCAGCCAGCGCTTCCTGCATCGCAGCCAGCGGGCTATCCGGCAGCACGCCTGCGTGATCGCGGCAGCGCAGCCAGACGCCCTGGCGCACGGTGACCAGCAAGGCTGCCACCACCTGTTCCGTCAGGTCCAGCACACGCAGGCAATCGCGTGCGGCGATCGTGCCCATGCTGACCTTGTCCTGGTTGTGGCACTCGGTCGAACGCGAGAATACCGAGGCCGGCATGGTGGCTTTCAGCGCTTCCGCCGTCCAGGCCGAGGCGCTGATCTGCAGCGCTTTCAGGCCGTGGTTGATCGGCGCGCGCTCGCCCACCGCGCCGGACAGGTTGGCCGGCAGGCCGTGGTTGTAGCGCGCATCGACCAGCAGCGCCATCTGGCGGTCCAGCAGGTCGGCCAGGTTGGCCACTGCATTCTTCATGCCGTCCATGGCAAAGGCGATGTGGCCGCCGTAGAAGTGGCCGCCGTGCAGGATGCGTTCGTTCTCGACGTCGACCAGCGGATTGTCGTTGGCGCTGTTCAGTTCATTTTCGATCAGCTGGCGGAACATCGGCATGGTGTCGGCCAGCACGCCGATCACGTGCGGCGCGCAGCGGATCGAATAGCGGTCCTGCAGGCGCTTGCCGTTGCGCTCCCACTGGTCGGTCGGCAGGTCGCTGCGCAGCCACGCGGCCACCTGCTGCATGCCCGGATGCGGCTTGGCCGAGAACAGCACTTCGTCGAAGTGGTGGGCGTTGCCGTCCATGGCGAAGGAAGCCATGGCGGTGATGCGGGTGCACAGCTTGGCGAGGTACTCGGCACGGTCGTAGGCCAGGCATGCCAGCGCGGTCATGACGGCGGTGCCGTTCATGATGGCCAGGCCCTCCTTCGGGCGCAGGCGCAGCGGGGTAATGCCGGCTTCCTGCAGCGCCTGGGCGGCAGGCACCTGCTCGCCATTGCGCCACACCTCGCGCTCGCCGCACAGCACGGCGGCCAGGTAGGACAGCGGTGTCAGGTCGCCGGAAGCGCCGACCGAGCCTTCGGACGGGATCAATGGCAGCAGGCCGGCGTCGAGCAGGCGGGTAATCTGCAGAAGCAGTTCGACGCTGACGCCGGAGAAGCCTTTGCTGAGGGAAGCCAGGCGCGAAGCCAGGATGGCGCGGCTCTGTGCTGGCGTGAAATACTCGCCCAGGCCCACGCCGTGGTAGGTGTACAGGTGGTGCGGCAGGTCCGGCACCAGTTCCGGCGGCACGGTGACAGTGCAGGAGTCGCCGTAGCCGGTGGTTACGCCGTAGACGGTGCCGTCCTCGCGCAGCAGGCGGTCGAGGAAGCTGGCGCCGCGCTCGATGGCGGAGCGGAAGTCGGGATCGTCCGACAACACGGCGGCCGCGCGCCCTTGCGCGATATCGACGATGTCTTCGATCGACAGGTTGTCCCGGTCGAAGCGCACGGTGCGCTGCGGGCTGTTGAGTTGGGCGATGTCAGCGAGATGCATCGGAGTGTTCCAGTTCAGGTAAATGCCAGAAGTCGTAGAAATTAAACCACTGCAGCGGCGCACGCAGGGTGTGGTGTTCGAGCCGGCGGGCGTAATCGGCGGCCAGCACTTGTAGTGCGGCCTCGCGCCCCTGGCGCGGGATGCGCACCTGGTCGCGGAAGTGCTCGAAATGCACTTCCGAACGGCTACCCCGGCATACCGAAAACAGCAGGTAGACCGGGCATTGAAGGATGCTGGCCAGCATATGCGGGCCAATCGGGAACGCAGCGGGAGCGCCGATGAAGTCGGCCACCGCCACGCGCGGATGCTGGGAAACGGGAATGCGGTCGCCCGCAATCACCACGAACTCGCCGCGTGCAACGCGCTCCGACAGCATCATCGCGGTGGCGGGCGACATCTCGGTCACCTGCAGCAGGTTAAGCTGGCTCTCCGGGTTCAGCCGGCCCAGCATGGCATTGAAGGCCTGCGCGTGCTTGGTGTGCACCAGCACCGTCAGTTTGATGTCATGGCGCCGGCGCGACAGCACGCGGCACAGTTCCAGGTTGCCAAGGTGGGCGCAGACCAGCAGGCCGCCGCGTCCCGCCGCCACCGCGTCGGTAATCAGTTCGCCGCCGTGCAGGTCGACCGAGTCGAAGTCGAACAGCCCGCCCCACAGCAGCATCTTGTCCAGGATGCTCTCGCCAAAGGCGCCGAAATGGCGCATCACGCCAGCCGGCTCGGTGGCAGTGTGGCCGGCCACGCGGCGCAGGTATTCCTGCGAGGCCCGGCGCGGCAGCGGCTTGGCCATCACATACCAGGCCAGCACCGGATACAGCACCAGGCGGAAAGGCCAGCGGCCGAATACACGGAAAATCCAGAACATCAGGCGCATGCCTGCCACGAAGCTCACTTCGTTGATGGATGCCCAGTGCAAGCCGCGCGTGCTCATTGTGCCCGCCATTTCCGCGCCAGCAGTTTTGGAATGCGCGGCAGCATGCCGAAGAACAGCACGGTGTGCATGCGCGTGATCAGCACGTTGTCGCGCCACACGCGGAAATGCGACACGCCATCGGCCGGATAGGAGACCCGCGTGCCCACGTTCACCACGCGCAGGCCGTCCCAGAACAGGCGCACGATGATATCGGTATCGAAGTTCATGCGCGAGCCGATTGCCTGGCGCGCGGCCAGCGCATTGACGGCGGCCACTGGATAGACCCGGAAGCCGCACATGGAGTCCTTGATCTCCAGCGAAATGGTATTGATCCAGACCCAGATATGGGTAGCATAGCGGCCGTACAGGCGCGCCTTCGGCACCGAGTCGTCGTAGATCGGATAGCCGGAGATCACCGCTTCAGGATGCGCCGCAGCCTGCGCCAGGAATTTCGGCACGTCGGCCGTCTGGTGCTGGCCGTCCGCATCGATCTGCACCGCATGGCTGTAACCCAGTTCCCCGGCGCGGCGGAATCCGGACAGCACGGCCACGCCCTTGCCCTGGTTGTGCGGCAGGCGCTCCAGCACGACGAGCCCGGCATGCGTTGCCGCCAGTGCATCGAGCACTGCGGCGCAGGCGGCGGAACTGCCGTCGTCCACCAGGATGACCGGCACGTCGTGGCGCAGCAGGCCTTCCAGCACGGCGCCTATGGCCTGCTCGTGGTTGTAGACCGGCACGACGATGCAGGGCTTGAAATCAGCCATTGCGCGCTCCCAGGGCCACGCGGCCGCTCGAATGCTGGCCGAGGCCGGAGCTGTAGCTGAAGCGCAGGCTTTGCTTGGCAGCGTCATGCGCCAGCTCCAGCTGCACCGGCTGCTCCGGCGAAATCACCTGCTGGAATTTGAGCTGGTTCATGCCCTTGAAGAGCGGCGGCAAGTCGAAATACTGGCGGCCATAATGAATCGCCCAGTCCACCTGCACCACGCCCGGCAGGATCGGCGCCACGTCGAAGTGGCCATCGAAATACAGCAGGCGGGCCGGCGCCGTGATCTCCAGCAGCACGCGTCCCGCATCGCGTTCCAGTTCGCGCACCAGCGGGAAGCGCGGGCGTTCGTCGCCGAGCAATGCCAGCAAGGCGGCCAAGGTGACCTTGCCCTGCGCATTCACCGGCATCTGATCCAGGTAGCGCCAGCGGCGCGGTAATGCCACGGCATCGACCACGCCGGCCAGCACAGCGCGAAGGCGGGCGTTCAGCGCCTGCTTTCCCGGCTGGTCCAGCAGGTCGCGGCCCGCGGCGCTGGGCACCACGAAGGCGGCCAGGCGCTGGCGTTCGCCCGGCACCGGCTCGCACAATGCGACGCGCGCTTCAGCGGCCAGGCCGGATGCCAGCAGCGCCGCCTCCATTGCGTCCAGCGAGACGCGCTTTTCCTCGATCTTTACGATGCGGTCGCTGCGGCCCAACAGGCGGAAGCCGCCATCGATGGCCGCCACACGATCAGCCAGTGTCAGCCAGTTGTGGTCGGCGAGGTGCGGCGAACGAACCGCCAGCGTGCCGTTTTCTCCATCGATGCGCCATGCCACAGTCGGGAATGGCTGCCAGGCGTCATCGCTCATGTCGCGGCGCTGGCGCCAGGCGACGCCGCCGGTCTCGGAGCTGCCGTAGACTTCCATCGGCACCTGGCCAAGCATGGCTCCGGTTGCCAGCGCGGCATCGGCCGCCAGCGGGCCGCCAGACGAAAATACGCAGCGCAGCATGGCAGCCGCAGCGCTCCAGTCCAGGTGGGAAGGCAAGCGTTTCAGGTGGGCCGGACTGGCCACCAGCATGCAGGGGCCGGCAGCCATGGCCGGCAGCAGCTCTTCCGGGTAGACGATGCTGGCGGCATGGATCGGGCGCCCGCCGGCCAGCGGCCACAGGACCTTGAACAGCAGGCCGTAGATATGCTGGTGCGACACGGTTGCCAGGACCGCGGCATCGCCGATGCGCGCGCCGAACAGTTCATCCAGTGTCGCGACTTCGCTTGCCACCTGAGAGAGCTTCTTTGGGATCGCTTGCGCTACGCCGGTGCTGCCGGAAGTAAACACCACCAGCGCCGGCATCCCAGGATCCAGCGGCGCCAACGCGGCGCCATCAGGCGCGGCGGCCTCGGCGGATGCGGATGGCTGCAACGGCGCCAGTTCGGCCGGGAACTCGCCGAGGAAACCATCGACCACACCACGCAATGCAGTGCAACTGGCCGGCAGCGTATCGGCGCTCAGCCAGATGGTCTTGCCAGCATGCCAGGCGCCCAGCAGCGCCGCGGCAAATTCAATACTGTCTTCCAGGTACAGCGCAAAGTTGCGGCCGGCCTGGGCGCGCAGCAGCGCATCCCAGTTGCGAACGCGGGCCAGCAGCTGCGCATTGTCGACGCCCTGCCCCGCGCGCCATCCGGCCAGGGCATTGGCCGGGCGCGCCGCAATGGCGGCGTACAGGTTTTCGAGCCGGTCAGACATTATGCAAGCGCTTGAATCGCAGGCGCACCAGGTACTCTGCGCCAAATAACAGCGCCATCAGCGCATAAGAAATGACACCGGTGTACAGCGACCAGATGGCCTCCGGCGCCCACAGTGCAGTGCCCAGGGCGATTGCGCCATTGACCACGAAGAAGCCGCACCAGACCCGTGTTACCTTGCGCATATAGGCTTGCGCCACAGGCGGGAAATCCTCGCCGCGCAGGCGTGCCATGCGTTCGACAGCGGACATCGGCGTCGTCAGGCTGTAAGCGAAACCGGCCAGCAGCGCCGCACTTACCAGCACCGGGTACAGTTTCAGCGGCAGCAGCATATTGCTCCAGATGGCAGCAGCCACCAGCACCAGCGCGCCCGCTACCGACCAGCGCGCGACGCCGTTCAGTTTCAGCGCGGGCAGCCGCGAGATGGCTGCGACCAGCAGCAAGCCGGCCAGCCAGCGCGGTTCGATACGGCCGTGGCCAAACCAGATCGCCAGTGGATACAGCAGGGTAATCGCTGCCGCCAGAACGCTCATCCCCATCGTGCTTACGCTGCCTGCTCCGTCTTGCCGGCCAGCGCTTCCACCACGTCACCGATGGTGCGGATGGTCTTGAACACTTCCGGCTGCAGGCGCTGGCCGGTAAGCTGCTTCAGCTTCACGGCCAGGTCGACCGCATCGATGCTGTCGATATCCAGGTCGGCGTACAAATTGGATTCGGCGGTCAGTTCCGACTTATCCAGTTCAAACATTTCAGCGAGCAGGTCGACCACCCAGGCTTGCAGCTGGTCCTTGCTCATTTCTTTCAGATTAATCATCTTTCACCCCTAAGTTGTATTATTTCTGTCTGTGGCTCTCGATCATCGCCGCCAGCGCCTGCACCGAGGCGAAATGGCGGCGGGTCTCTTCCGAATCGGCGGAGAGCGAAATCCCGTATTTCTTCTGCAAAGCGACGCCCAGTTCGAGCGCGTCGATGGAATCGAGGCCCAGGCCTTCGATGAACAGCGGCGCTGCGCTGTCGATATCATCCGGTGTGATGTCTTCCAGTTGGAGGGCATCGATGATCAGTTGTTTCACTTCGAGTTCAAGCATTGCTTTGGCACTTTCCGGCAAAATAATTCTGTAAGAAGTCGGTCAATTGGCGCGCCGCCATCACATCGCTGGCGCCCTCCGTAAAACGTGCGATCGCCAGGTCGTCCTGCACCTCGATCTGGATCAGGAAGCGCCGCGACGGCACGCGCCACCACTTCTCGCCCTTGTGCAGCGTGGGCGGATCGCATTGCAACAGTATCGGGGTAATGTCGCGGCCGCCGCGCACCGCAATATTGGCGGCGCCGCGCTTCATGCTGATCGCGCCATTCTTCGGCGTGCGCGTCCCTTCCGGGAAGATAATCAGGTTGTTGCCGCGCTCCAGCGATGCGATGCAATCGTCGATCAGCTCCGCGCCGCCTTCATTATTGATATAGCCCGCGCCCCGCACCGGGCCACGGGTGAACGGATTGTTCCAGAGCGCGCCTTTGACGATGCAATCGGCATTCTTCACAAACGCCATCAGGAACACGGTATCGAGCAGTGTCGGATGGTTGGCCAGGATCAGCATGCCACCTCGCTCCAGCTTTTCCAGCCCGCGCACCTCATAGCGCAGCACGCCGATTACCCGCATCATGTCGATATACACGCGGAAAGCGCGGCGAATCACGGTGCGGGCCGCATTGACGCGCCGTTGCCGGTCGCGGATCAACAGGTTCATCAGCGGGAACACGAACAGGCCCAGCACGATGCCGCCGACACCAAACACCACGAAGCTCAGGCCCGTGACAAAAATGCGCCAATAGCGGTCAAGCATCGCGGCTCCATGTCCAGCGCAGGCGGCCGTCGCAACGCTCCAGGCGGCGCGCGCCGCCGGCGTGGAATGCTGCCACTTCCAGACCACCCGGCGCGTTGGCGGTCGACGCCTCGGCGCACGGCTCCCAATCCAGCCGGATCGCATCTTCGCCGGCCGGGGCTATCAGCCATGCCCACGCATGCGGCTGTTCTTCATATTCCTCGAACGGAGCAAACAATTCCGGCAGCGGGCAATCGCAAGCCATCAGCAAGACCATCGGCGCGCCGTCGGCCAGCAGGCCGCAGGCCTCGATCAGCGCATGCTCGACCGACGCCGTGCCGGCAGCCAGCGCAGTGTAATTGGCGCGATCGCTGCGGGCGATGCTGAACAGGCCAGGGATTGCATTGTGTACCGCCATGCCGAAGGCCATGGGCGACAGCGGTTCGCCGCGCGCCAGGTCGGACAGCAATTCAACCGCACGTGCAACGTCGCCGTGCCGCGAACAGAACACGGCCGGCACGCCGCTGCGGCCGTCCAGGCAGTCGTAGGCCACTTCCAGCGCCATCTTGCCAAGGAAGCCCGCACGGCGGCGCAGCATGGCCGGCATCGCCTTGACGCCGGGCTCCTCGCCGGGCTGGATCGCAAACGGTGCTTGCGACCAGGCTTGCCAGGCGTCAGGCGTAGTGAGGCCCGGCGCCCATGCGGAATGCCTGAGGATTGAAAAACTAATGCCCTGGGTGCGCACTTTGGTGAACTATCGGAAAACTGGAGGAAGCCGGCGATTATAAACGAACAGCCCCCTCCAGCGATAGAAATGATGACCCGGAAGCAACATTTTTTTGCATATTGGCACCTAAAAGCCGCAGAATTTTGCCGAAAGCCTCTCCAGAACCAACAATCGGCGTCTCTTATTGTCATCATTGCTCGTGATAAACTCCGGGCAAGCTATTTACAGGAAAGATTTGAATGGCAGTGATGTCGTGGTTTGGCTGGTCTGTGTTGTGGATGCTCCCCCTCTTATGGCGCCTTGTGAAGGTGTTCCTGTTGAAGCGGACCACCCTGCTCGGGCAAGGCTTCATTCGCTTAGTGCTCGGCAGCTTGCTGATGTTGCTGGCCAATTCGATCGCAGCGGCCAGTGGCCGCGCTCTCGGTATTTCCGTCATCCTGGCATTCGGCATGGTCGCGGTGCCCTGGATGTTTGGCTATCGCGCACTGGCATTCCTGGCCTGGTGCGGCCGGGCCGCCCGCTTGCTCAAGCGCCCTGCCGAACCGCAACGGCGGGCGCCTTCACGCAGCACATACACCGCCCCCGCCGCCTCCGCGCCTGCCAGCCCAGCGCGCACCGGCAATAAGCGTCCGGCGTGGGAGGATGCCCCGGATTCCTCGCCAGCGCGTTTTTTCGGCGCCGATGCTGCTGAAAAGGCCCGCACCTCTACCGCGCGCCCGCACACCGAGTGGGCCGAGGTTGAAAGCCTGCGCCCAACCCCGGCGATGCTTGCTCGCGCCAAAGCCAAAGCGGAAGCCGAAGCCCAAAGCCGGCCGCCGCAAACAGTCAGGATCGTGAAGTTGCCGCGCCCCGCCGTACCGGTGCCGCCGCAGAACACCCCTGCCCCGCTGTCCCAAGCCGCGGTGGTCGAAGTCCAGCTGGTCCACAGCGCAGTTGAAGTCCGTTCGATTGCGGCCACCGTTGCCGAACCCGTGTGGCTCAACAGCATCACCAGCGAGCCGCGCACGCCTGCACAGCCGCTTCCATCGGCAAGCGCCACGCTGGAGGTGGAATACACGCCATTCAAGCAGGCCACAATTCCCGCACCTGCCGCCCTCGCATGGCAGGAGCCGATTCCTGTCCCAGCGCCCGCGGCGCCGCCTGCGCCAGTCGTGCCCGGGCCAGCCGTCGCGACGTTCGTCCCGAACGTACCGGATTCACCCATCGCCCAGGCCGCGCCAACAGCGCCGGCCGCGCCGTTCACGCCTGCCGTTTGCGCCACCCCGGCTCCTGTGCTCGAGCCGGTGACGGTCAGTCCGGAGCCAGGCTTGGCCGTTGAGTTGCCGGGGCTTGATTTGCTGGACGCCTATTCTGAAGCCAGGTTTGAAGTCTCCTCCGAAGAGCTGGAAGAAACCGGGCGCCTGATCGAGCAGCGCTTGAAGGAATTCAAGGTCCCGGTCACCGTGCTTGGCGCCTCCGCCGGCCCGGTGATCACCCGTTTCGAGATCGAACCGGCCATCGGCGTGCGCGGCGCGCAGATCGTGGCGCTGATGAAGGATCTGTCGCGCGCACTCGCCGTCACCTCGGTGCGCGTGGTCGAAACCATACCCGGCAAGACGTGCATGGGCCTCGAGCTGCCGAACACTCGCCGGCACATGATCCAGCTCTCCGAAATGCTGGCATCCGATGCGTATCGCGCCTCGCGCTCGCAACTGACGCTGGCGATGGGCAAGGATATTACCGGCGCACCGGTGGTTACCGACCTGGCGCGTGCGCCGCACATGCTGGTGGCCGGCACCACCGGCTCCGGCAAATCGGTCGCGATCAACGCCATGATCGTTTCCCTGCTGTACAAAGCGACGCCCACCGATGTGCGCCTGATCATGATCGACCCCAAAATGCTGGAACTGTCCGTCTATGATGGCATCCCGCACCTGCTGGCGCCAGTTGTCACCGACATGAAGCTGGCAGCCAATGCGCTGACCTGGTGCGTCGCCGAAATGGAAAAGCGCTACCGCCTGATGTCCGCGCTGGGCGTGCGCAACCTGGCAGGCTTCAACCAGAAGATCCGCGACGGCAAGGCGGCGGAAAAATACATCACGAACCCGTTCTCGCTTACTCCCGACGCGCCTGAGCCGCTGTCGACGCTGCCGACCATCGTCGTCATCATCGACGAGCTGGCCGACCTGATGATGGTGGCCGGAAAGAAGATCGAAGAGCTGATTGCCCGCCTGGCTCAGAAAGCCCGCGCCGCCGGCATCCACCTGATCCTGGCCACGCAGCGCCCGTCGGTTGACGTGATTACGGGCCTGATCAAGGCCAATATCCCGACCCGCGTCGCCTTCCAGGTTTCGTCGAAGATCGACTCGCGCACGGTGCTTGACCAGATGGGCGCCGAAAGCCTGCTCGGCCACGGCGACATGCTGTTCCTGCCGCCCGGCAGCGGCTATCCGCAGCGCGTGCACGGCGCTTTCGTGTCCGATGAAGAAGTGCACCGCGTGGTCGACTACCTGAAACAGTTCGGCGAACCGGAATACGAAGAAGCGATCCTGGCCGGCCCGCAAACCGAGGAGCCGGCGCCGGACTTGCTTGGCGACGTCAGCGCCGGCGAAACCGACCCGCTGTACGACGAAGCGGTGGCCTTCGTCATCCGCACCCGCCGCGCCTCGATCTCGTCCATCCAGCGCCAGTTGCGGATCGGCTACAACCGGGCCGCGCGCATGGTGGAAGACATGGAGGCGGCAGGCATCCTGTCGTCGATGTCGGCCAATGGCAGCCGCGAGATCCTGGTCCCGGTTTCGCCGGACTGAACGCCCGGCCAACGGTGCGTCCCGCAAGCAGCACAATTGCTAAGATGTGGCCATCAGCGTAATGCTTGGTTTTAGGAGGCGTTATGGAGCGATTCCTGCTCGTCTATCGCGGTGCACCGGATGGAACGGCTGAGGCCTGGCAGCATGCGCCGCAGCGTTGGGCAAGCTGGTTCGATTCGCTTGGCGGCCGCTTGCTGGACCGTGGCAGCCTGACCCACGCCAGCGTGGATATCGACACCCGGCTGGCCGGCCCCAAAGCATCCAGCAGCTCACTTGCCGGCTACTCCGTGCTGGCCGCCACGGATTTCAACGAAGCGGTCACCCTGGCCGAACAGTGCCCGATCTTTGACGAACACGGTTCCCTGGAAATCGCCCACCTGGCGAACTAGCAAGCTTACCGGGCAATGCCTGCCACTTCCGCGTCACTGAGCGCCGTGCCGTAGATGCGCAGGTCGTCCATCGAGCCCTTGTAGGGCGCGTCCCACCAGTTGACGCCCAGTGCGAACACGCCATTGCTGGTCGTGAACACATTCGGGAAGTTCAGGCCACTGAAGCGCTTCGCGCCGTTGACGTAGACATTCACGGCCCCGTTCTTGACGGTGAACGCCACGTGCGACCACTGGCCGGTTGGAATATTCATCCCAAGCCCCGCGTCGTACCACGCGGTACCTGACCACAGCATGCTCGCGCCGCCCGCAAAGTCATGCCCCTTGGGCAGGAAGCTGATCCAGGAATCGCCGCTGCGCGCGCCAAAGAACGTGGTCGAAAAGGCGGTCAGCTGCGCAGGCTTCAGCCACAGCGCCACCGTGTAGGTGTTGCTCGAAATGAGCCCATCCGGCAGGCGCACGCCGGTCGCCCCGTTGAAGACGGCGGCATTTCCTTTCATGCCCGCTTCATAAGCCATGCCGCCGCCGGCGAGGTCGATCCTGCTGCCAACCACCGTGCCGGCCCCAAACGCGCCAGCCGAGTCGCCGAGGTTGCCGTCGAACGCATAGTGCGCAATTATCCCGCCCAGCTTGCGGACCGTGACAGCAAAGGTCTTGACGGCTTTCGCATGTCCCTTGGTGATGGTTGCCGTCAGCGTGACAGCCACGTCGTTGGCAGGACTGGTAACCTGGCCGGTGTTGCTCAGCACAGATGGAATCGACGATGCCCACGAGATGACAGTGCCGCGCGCTGCACTGGTCGGCAGCGCGATATCGCCCGTGACCGCATTGGTATTCCCGAGACTGAGTTCATCGTAGACGGCTCGCACCACCTGCATGTCGCTGCGCGGCGGCAGACGGCTGGCCATGATGGAGACGCCGTCCCGCGAAGTCGCCGTCAACGTCATCACATGGCTTCTGGACGTTTCGTCCCACTGGCTGAGGAATACACCCTTGAACGGCGGCGAACCCGCCAGGTTGATTTCGGCCTGGTTGGCCCCCACCAGCATCCAGCTGCCGGAAACCGCCCCGCTGATCGTGCCGTTTGCATGCAGCGTGACCAGCGTCGACTTCTTGATCGTGGACGACATATCCTTGCCGTGATTGACGAACATGTAGTCGCCAAAGACGAATCCGCGCGGCACGGCAGCCAGTGTCTCATTCGTATTGCGGTACGGCGCCACCACCGGCCATCCGTCTGCGTTCATGAACATCTGGTGCACGCGAACCTCATGCTGCTCGCCACGTTCAGGGAAGCGGCTATGGAAGATCAGGAAATGCTTGCGGGTGGCCGCGTCGTAGTAGGCCGAATTGTGGCCGGCCGAGACGTAGCCGGTGCCGATGCCGGTTCCCGCCTCGCCGATTTTGCGCTCGAACAGGAAGTTGCCCATGATTTTCACGCCATACGGGGCGATCGAAACATCGTCGAACAGAGGCTTCGCCGGGTCCGCCTTGACGTTTGCCATGTCGACACCCTGCGCGTCGACATAGGGCCCGTCCGGCGACGTGGAGCGCGCGACCCGCATGTTATAGCCGCCGGCAGCATCCAGCCCGCCGAAGGAGGTGAAAAGGTAGTAGTACTGGGTGGCGGGGCTGTACATCACGTAGGCGCCTTCGATCCGGCTATGGTTCCCGCCCATCAGGCGCTTGCCATACCCCTGCCCCGGCAGAGGCATGCCGGTGGCCGGGTTCATCTTCATGATGAAGATGCCGCCCGAGTACGAGCCGTAGACCATCCACAAGCGCCCGCCGTTATCGAAGAACACATTCGGATCCACCGTGTTCGGGTGTTTAAGGGCGTCGTAAATGGTGCCGTCATAGCTGGCCTGTCCCCACATGCCCGACTTCAGGATGATGCCCTTGTTCACATAAGGGCCCTCAATTTTGTCGGCGACCGCCACACCAAGGGCGGAACGGGGCGAATCGCCTTTGCAGGCGTTGTAATACATGTAGTACCTGCCGTCGGCCAGGCGAATCACGTCCGGCGCCCACACGGTGTTCGTTTGGGCCCAGCTGAAGGTCTCGGCCAGTTCCGTGAAGACGTTGTTCGTCCCGTTCAGGAAAAGCTTGTTGGTGGCGGAGACCGAACTGGTGATCTGCGTCCATCTCATCAAGTCCGTCGACTTGGCCGCTGCCAGATGGGACCCGAACACATAATAGGTACCGCCAGACTTGATCACCGACGGATCGTGCACCGAGGCGTTCTGGAAGGCCGCCGCCGAATAAGGCGCTTCGGCCGCGGCATCAAGGGACAGCAGCTGGGAGGAAGCCAATACAGCGGCGGCGCTCCATAGCGAGAAGTGTTTGGTCACGTTCGTCTCCATTTATGTTTTAACGCAAGGTAGCGCGCCGAAACTGGAGTGTCCAATGACCTTTTGCGCCGCACCGATAGCGAAACAGGCATGTCATCAAACTGTAACCTTTGTTCGCTAGAATCCGGCATTTTGCATGGGCAAGCGAATCTACAATGTGCTGTTCCTCAGCACCCAAAACACCGCGCGCAGCATCATGGCCGAAGCCATGCTGAATGCCGCTGGCGGAAACCGTTTCCGGGCATTCAGCGCCGGCAGCCACCCTGCCGGCAAACTCAATCTTTTCGCCGTCGAGCAGATCAGGGCCCTCGATCATGCCCTGACCGGTTTGCGCAGCAAATCCTGGGACGAATTTTCTGCGCCCGAAGCGCCGGAAATGGACTTCATCATTACCTTGTGCGACCAGGCTTCCGGTGAACCATGCCCGAACTGGCCTGGGCAGCCTGCGACGGCAAACTGGAACTTTCGCGACCCGGCAGCCACGCAAGGGCCAGTGGGCGAGATCCGCCAGGAGTTCTTCACGGTCTGCCGCGAAATCAAGACACGCCTGGAGATCTTCCGTAACCTCCCCGAAGAGGCACTTGACGAAATGGCACTACAGCGCAAAATAGCGAGGATTGCTGGCGTCCAGCTTTAATCCTCGTTCAAACATCGACACATGCCCATCGAATTTGTGCCGGCTAGGCATGGTCAAGGGCGTCGCCGGCAGGCCCGCCTGGTCGACGACAACGTTGAGGGAGTCGTGATCGCGAACCGCGGGCATTGGCTGATGGAAGAAGCAACGGCCGAAGTCCTACCGCGCCTGGTGCAGTTCCTCAAGTAGCAACGCCTGCACGGTCATTCCCAGGCCCGCGCCTGCGAGCGGTAACCCGTCCACGTAAAGCCGAAACCAACCGACAGCCCGCTGTTCTTGCGGAACAGCGGGCTGTCGCGGTTCGCAGCGTGCGTGTAATTGTCATAGCGAGTGAAGCCGAACACGCGCCAATCCTCCGTCACCCGGTGCGACAGGCTGAAGCCGAGCCGCGTCATCATCAGGCCGCCTTCTGCCTGGTAGGCTGGGCGCGTTGCGGTTGCATATTGCGGTGCGACTTCGTAAAAGTACTGGTTGAGACGGGCATTGCCGAACACCGCGCCAATATTGGCGTCTGCCTGCCAGCGCTGGTTATGATCGCTGGTTTCGAACACGACGCGCGGCTCGAACACCAGCCCCTGGCGGCGGAATCCGTTTCCAAGTTCAAGCGGCACACGAAGCGGCAGCTCCAGCCTCGCCCGGTTGGGGGCAGACGGCTCGGACAACAGGACTTTCAGGCGCGGGCCGAATTCCAGCAAGGAGTTGAGGTCCGGCATGCCGGCGCGCGCCGGTACGTCATCGGAACGGGCCGGCAGCGACATCTGGAATCCAAGGTCCAGGTCAACACGCTCGGTGTCGAACAAACGCGCACTCACCCCGGAGCGGTCGGCCCGCAGCACCTTGCCGCGATAGATCAGCATTGGCAGCACGAGCCCGCGGGTCTCGCGGTCGGCCGATCCCGGATAGGCCGGCGTGGAGGCGGCGCCACCGAACAGGCCAAGTTCCCACAACGGCAAATCCGGGTCCGGTGTTGGCGCTGCACTCGCCGGCAAAGCCAACGCCAGCATCGCGATGCCAGCCCACACTCGCTGCTTCATATTCAGTACTCCAGAACTAGAAAGTCAAAAATGGCGTTGATGATACAGCCAAAAGCGAGGGCTAACCATGCCATAATTACTTTCTTTACAATCCCCCGACGCCATGAAGCCTGCTGCCACTTTGCCCCTGCTGTTCTTGCTTGCCGCCTGCGACCAGAACCCCGCCGACGCGCGCAAGGACCAATCTCAAGGTCTTGCCAACCGCAATACAATGAGTTGCGTGGTGGGCGACGTCAAACTGGCCGCCAAAGGAGCACCGGAGGTCGGGGTTGCCGGTTTCGGCATCCAGGGCGATACCATCACCGGCTTCGGGTTAAGCCTGAACGTTGAGCATGCGAACAAGGTGCATGAGGTTTCAAGCTCCCTCGTGCCCTTGCCGATGCAATCCGGCACTTACCACTTCCCATCCCTTACTGAACCGGGCATGACGCTCGCTTCTTACACCCTCAGGACCACCGATCACGATTTGCTGAAGCGCTACAACGGTGGCACCTACAGCCAGCATTTTTCACCAATCGAGAACGATCCTGAAGCGAAGCTCAAGATCCAGGTGAACAGGATGGTTGTGTCGGATGCGCCGCTGCCCGGCTTCAAACGGGTTCACGCCGTGGGCCAGTTCGAGTTCAACGCAGCGGCCCTGCCCGGCGCCTCCCCAAGCGACGCTTGCACCAAGGATGGCATCCAGCGTTCAATCGTCAGCGCCAACGCTGGCAAGCGCCTGCTGCCCCTCTTTGATGCCACGGTATGTGGCGCGGCGAAGAAGCATATCCAGTGCGATTTCGATGTTGTGGCAGACCTTGTGATGCTCAAGTAGGCGGCGCATCAATCTGGCTGGCGGCCGGCCCGTTGACACGGCAGGTACCCTGCCAATCCTCATTTTCGGACGACTTTAACGACACCCTTCATTCCGGCCTCGAAGTGCCCAGGCTGCAGGCAGGCAAAATCCACCGTCCCTGCGGTATCGAACTGCCAGACGAGGACGCCCGACTTGCCTCGTTGGAGCGTCACCTGGTTCGGTTCCGCATGCTCCATCCCGGGGAATTTCTGCATCATTTTGGCGTGCTCGATCAGTGCCTCCATCGAGCCAATCACCATTTCGTGCCTGATCTTGCCGGCATTGACTACGTCGAAACGAATGACCTCGCCGCGCTTGACAATAAGCGATTGCGGCGTAAAGCGCATATTGTCTTGCATGACGATTCGCACAGTGCGGTTTACCTTGCCAGGCTCACCCGGCTTGCCGATGCCAGCCTCGCCGTGCGCATGTTTTGAAGAGTGATGCCCGTGCTCCTGCCGGGCCTCTGCAGGCAAGGCGAAAACGGCGCCGCCCAGCGCAGCGGTCGACAATATTGCCGTGATCGATCTGTTCATGTTTTGACTCCATTTTCCCGGGAAGCCCATGCTGATCCCGGCTCAAATATGCAGAGCATGCCCCAGGGCACGCAGCGCAGCCTCCTGGATCGCCTCGCCCAAGGTAGGATGTGCGTGGATCGTGCCTGCCACATCTTCGAGCGTCGCGCCCATCTCGATGGACTGGGCGAATGCGGCGGACAGCTCCGACACCCCTTTCCCCACCGCTTGCCAGCCGACGATCAGGTGATTGTCGCGGCGCGCCACCACCCGCACGAAGCCGTCCTTCGATTCAAGCGACATGGCGCGCCCGTTAGCGGCAAACGGGAACATGGCTTCGATGCAGTCCATTCCCAGCGCGCGCGCCGCCTGGGGAGTCGCCCCTACGACCACCACTTCCGGATCGGTGAAGCATACGGCTGCGATGGCCGCGGGGCTGAAATGACGGCGCTTGCCGCTAATGATTTCGGCGACCATTTCGCCTTGTGCCATCGCGCGGTGTGCCAACATCGGTTCGCCGGTCACATCGCCGATCGCCCACACATCACGCATCGAGGTGCGGCATTGGTCGTCGACCTTGATGAAATGGCCATCCATATCGATACGCAGCTTTTCCAGGCCGAAGCCGCGCGTGTTCGGTCGCCGTCCCACGGCGACCAGTACCTGCTCCGCCGCCAGGGCCGACTCCTCGCCGGCGCTATTGCGAATGCGCACAGCGCCTCCCTCCTGGTCAAGGCCAAGCACTGAACAGCCAAGATGGATTTCTACGCCCAGGCCCTTGAGCGCAATGGCCACCGGGCGGGTCAGGTCGCTGTCATAGGCGGGCAGCACCCGATCCTGCGCCTCCACCACGTGCACCTGTGCGCCCAGCTTGGCATAGGCGATGCCCAGTTCAAGGCCAATATACCCTGCCCCGACCACCACCAGCTGGCCCGGAACGGTCTTGGGCGAGAGCGCTTCCGTTGCACTGACGACCTTTCCGCCGAACGGCATGAAGGGCAACTCCGTCGCATGCGAGCCGGTTGCCAGCAGCAGGTGTTCGCAGCCGATGCGTTGCGGGCTTTCGCCATCGCGTATCACTTCAACGGTCTTGCCGTCGACGATATTGGCCCAGCCCTTGACGACGCGCACACCGCTTTTCTTCAGCAGTGCCGCCACGCCGCCAGTCAGCCGTCCAACGATGCCGTCTTTCCAGAGCACGGTCTGGCCAATGTCGATGCGCGGCGCCTGCACCGAAATACCAAGCGAAGAGCCGCTTGCGAAGTGGCTGGCCTTTTCGAATTCCTCCGCCGCATGAATCAGGGCTTTGGAAGGGATGCAGCCGACATTAAGGCAGGTGCCGCCCAGTTCATCAGCCTCAACCAGCGTCGTAGGAATGCCAAGCTGGCCGGCGCGGATGGCCGCAATGTACCCGCCAGGACCGCCGCCGATCACCAGCAGCGTAGTGGTGTGTTGGTTCATCAATTACTCCACAAAGAGCATCGCTGGGCATTCCAGCAAAGCACGGATGGCTTGTACGAACTGCGCCGCATGCATGCCGTCGACCACGCGGTGGTCGAACGAGGACGACAGGTTCATCATCTTGCGGATGACCACCGTCCCCTGGCGCACCATGGGCCGCTCCACAATCTTGTTGACGCCGATGATGGCAACTTCAGGATGGTTGATCACAGGCGTGGTGACGATGCCGCCCAATGGCCCCAGGCTCGAAATGGTGATCGTTGAACCGGACAATTCGTCGCGCGTGGCTTTGCCTGTGCGCGCGGAATCGGCAAGGCGCCCGATCTCCGCCGCGCACGACCACAGGTCGCGTGCCTCCGCGTGGCGCATCACAGACACCATCAGGCCGGCATCGGTCTGGGTCGCCACCCCGAGGTGGACTGCGCCATACTGCGTAACGACGCCGGCATCATCATCGAAGCGCGCGTTCATCTGCGGGAACTGGCGCAGAGCGACCACCAGGGCGCGTGCCAGCAGTGGCAGCACGGTCAGCTTGCCGCGCTCCTTGCCCCATTGCTCGTTCAGGCGCACGCGCAGGCTCTCCAGTTCTGTGACGTCGATTTCCTCCACGTAGGAGAAGTGGGGGATGCGGCGCTTCGACTCCTGCATCTTCTGCGCGATCTTGCGGCGCAGACCGATCAGCGGAATGGTCTGTTCGGTATGGATTTCACGGTAGCCGCCAGGGGCCGCAGCCGGTGCGCCTTGCACGCCGCGCGCCACGTATGCGTCAAGGTCGCTGTGCAGGATGCGGCCTGCCGGGCCGCTGCCGTGTACGAACTGCAGTTCGACGCCCATGTCCCACGCACGCTTGCGCACGGCCGGCGAGGCAAGTGGGCGTTCGCCGGGTTCGCGCGACACCCTGGACGAAGCTGGCGGCGCAGCAGCAGCCGGCGTGGCGACAGCAGGCGCCGCCTGCACCGGCGCTGCTGCAGCGGCAAGTGGCTGCGGTGCAGGCGATGGGGCCGGGGCCGAGACCGGGCCTGCAGGCCTGGCTGGCGCGCCGGCCGTACCGGCCCGCGCCTTCAGGTTCCCCTCGCCCTCCACTTCGATATGAATCAGGTCTGCGCCCACGGCCATCACCTGGCCCGCCGCCCCGCCCAGCATGGCCACGGTGCCGTGCACCGGCGAGGGAATCTCAATGGTGGCCTTATCGGTCATGACGTCCGCGAGGACCATGTCCTCGGTGACCGCGTCCCCTACCTTGACATGCCACATGACCAACTCAACTTCTGCGATGCCCTCGCCGATATCAGGCATCTTGATGACGTGAATACCCATCTTTATGCCTCCACCGTTCGTTTGAACGCCGCGCCAACGCGCGCGGGCCCTGGAAAATACGCCCATTCCTGTGCATGTGGGTATGGCGTATCCCACCCCGTCACACGCTCGATCGGCGCTTCCAGATGGTAGAAGCAATGTTCCTGCACCAGCGACACCAGCTCGGCCCCGAAACCGCAGGTGCGGGTAGCCTCATGCACCACCACGCAGCGCCCGGTTTTCTTCACCGACTCCACGATCGTCTCCAGGTCCAGCGGCCAAAGGCTGCGCAAGTCGATGATCTCGGCGTCGATGCCGGTCTCGCGCGCAGCCGCCTCGCATACCCACACCATGGTGCCATAAGCCAGCACAGTAAGCTGCTTGCCCGGCCGGAAAACAGCCGCCTTATCAAGCGGCACGGTGTAATAGCCTTCCGGCACTTCCCCCAGCGGGTTCTGCGACCACGGCACCACCGGCTTGTCGTGATGCCCGTCGAATGGCCCGTTGTACAAGCGTTTCGGCTCAAGGAAGATCACCGGATCGTCGTTCTCGATCGAAGAGATCAGCAGCCCTTTGGCGTCGTATGGATTCGACGGCATCACAGTCCGCAAGCCGCATACGTGCGCGAATACCGCTTCCGGGCTTTGGCTGTGGGTCTGCCCGCCGTAGATCCCGCCTCCGCAAGGCGTGCGGATCGTGATTGGCGCCGTAAAGTCGCCGGCCGAACGGAAGCGCAAGCGCGCCGCCTCGGACACGATCTGGTCATACGCCGGATAAATATAGTCGGCAAACTGGATTTCAATACAAGGACGCAGGCCGTAAGCCCCCATGCCGATTGCCACGCCTACGATGCCACCTTCGGAAATCGGCGTATCGAACACGCGCGACTTGCCGTATTTCTTTTGCAGGCCTTCAGTGCAGCGGAACACGCCGCCGAAGTAGCCTACGTCCTGGCCGAAGACTACGACGTTCTCGTCCTTCTCCAGCATCACATCCATCGCCGAGCGCAGCGCCTGGATCATGGTCATGGAAGTTTTCACTGTGTTTTCCGCCATCTCAGATCCCCAGTTGCTGTCGTTGCACTCGCAGATGTTCCGGCATGTCCCTATAGATGCCATCAAACATTTCCGCGGGACTGAAGGTGTGGCCGCTGGCCATGGTGCCGTATTGTTCGGCTTCCTTCTGCGCGGCCAGCACTTCGGCCTCCAGGCGCTTCAGGGTTTCCTCGTGCTCCTGTTCGGACCACGCTCCGGCTTTGATCAGGTACTGCTTCAGGCGTGCGATCGGATCGCCCAGGGGGAAATGCGACCAGTCGTCGCCAGGACGGTATTTCGATGGGTCGTCCGACGTTGAATGCGGGCCAGCACGGTAGGTGACCCATTCGATCAGGCACGGCCCGAGGTTGCGGCGTGCCCGCTCGGCCGCCCAGCGAGACGCCGCGTACACGGCCAGGAAATCATTGCCATCGACGCGCAGCGATGCGATACCACAGCCAACACCGCGTGCAGCAAAGGTCGTGTCCTCGCCGCCGGCAATCGCCTGGAAGGTCGAGATGGCCCACTGGTTGTTGACCACGTTGAGGATCACCGGCGCGCGATACACGTGGGCGAAAGTCAGGGCGGTGTCGAAGTCCGCTTCGGCCGTTGCGCCATCGCCGATCCACGCCGAGGCAATCTTGGTATCGCCCTTGATCGCCGACGCCATGCCCCAGCCCACGGCCTGGATGTATTGCGTTGCCAGGTTGCCGGAGATGGAGAAGAAACCTGCCTTCTTCACCGAGTACATGACGGGCAACTGCCGGCCCTTGAGCGGATCGCGTTCATTCGACATCAGCTGGCAGATCATGTCGACCATCGGATAGTCGCGCACGACTAGGATGCTTTGCTGGCGGTAGGTGGGAAAGCACATATCGTCCACGTTCAGCGCCAGCGCCTGTGCGGTACCGATCGCCTCTTCACCCAGGCTTTGCATATAAAACGACATTTTTTTCTGGCGCTGGGCCATCAGCATGCGGCTATCGAAGATGCGGGTCTTCATCATGGCGCGCATGCCCTTGCGGACGACTTCGATATCGATCTCCGGCACCCATGGCCCGACGGCATTGCCCTCGCCATCGATCACGCTGATCAGCGAGTACGCCAGATCGCGCGTATCCATGGGAGCCACGTCGACCTCGGGACGGCGCACGGCACCGGCCGGTGACAGGCGGAGATAGGAAAAATCAGTTGCACAGCCTGGACGTCCCGTCGGTTCGGGCACGTGCAGGCGAAGTGGTTCGCCCTTGCTCATTCAGATTCCTTCTATTGCGATGGTGACGCAGGATCAATCCGGGCACGCCTGCCGCGGGTAGCGGTGGCCTGCCGGGAATGTGGAACCGCCCGCTGCGGATCGCAAAGCGGGCACGAAAAAACATTTCCTCGAAAGCAACGCTAGGTTAGCACGCTTTAGCGCTCTCATGCATCCCGCCAGGGTGATGAAAAAGCACCACAATTAAAGTTTCGCAAATAAACTGCC
>DASWTB010000570.1:0-3322 GCA_036402315.1 Pseudoduganella sp.
GGCGCGCAGCACGCCGTCGCGGCCGCGCACCACGAAGATGTTCTCGCCCGCTACCTGGGCGGTGGCGTACTGGTTGTTCTCGGCCACCTGGCTCTTGTGCATCACGCACACCCAGCTGCGCGCGAAGATGGTCTTCTTTTCCTGCTCGAAGACCTCCTGCGACGTGTAGTAGTGGGCCGGCAGCGTGTAGGCGAGCGGCGGCGTGGTGCTGCAGACGGGGGCGGCGGTCTCTTGCATGGGGTGTCTCCTCGTTGGTCTCGGTGGCTTGTCGATTCACTATAAGTAAATTAAATCACCAATAGTAATGTGAGATGGAGTCTAGTGAGGTCAGGCCGGTTGTTGCAATTGAAAAAAGCGATGGTTTCGCTTATATAAATTGATGATGGCTATGAGTTCGCGCAAATAACGGGGATGGTGTAAGGTTCGAGTTACTCAATTCACCATCGGTTGAAAAAAAGCGGAGGAGCGCCCATGACCGAAGACACTTTTGCCACGCGCCTGAAGGGGGTGCTGGAAGGCAAAAGGATCATGCTCAAGCAGGTGGCGGAGGCGTTGTCGGTATCGCCGTCGGCCGTGCACAAGTGGACGCGCGGCGGCGAGATCGAATACGAGCGCCTGCTCGCGCTGGCCCGCTACCTGGGCGTCAACTGGCTGTGGCTGCGCTACGGCGAGCAGGCCGTTGCCGACCTCGAGGCCAGCACCGCGTCCGACCCGCACATCAAGGAACTGCGCCAGAAGCACCTCGCCGAGATCATGGAAAGCGAGGCGCGGATGAAGTTTGCGCAGGAGGTCTCGGGCATCGTCACCTGGGAATGGAACGTGCTGACCGATGGCCTGACCTATTCGTCCAACGATGTCTCGCTGTTCGGCCGCCATATCCGCAACATGGATGACTTCTGGGCCTGCGTGCATCCCGGCGACGTGGCGCGGCTGAAGGAAGTGCTGACCCGCACGCTGGGTGCGCAGGAGATGCACGAGTGGGAATTCCGCGTGGTGCATGAGGACAACACGCGCTGGATTTCGTCGCGGGCCACGCTGGTGCGCGATTTCGACCAGCGCCCGGTCAAGATGATCGGCGTCAGCCTTGACATTACCGAGCGTCGCCGCGCCGAGGCCGCGCTGCGCCAGAGCGAGGCGCTGCTGGCCAAGGCGCAGCAGATTGCGCACCTGGGCGGCTGGTACTGGAACATCCAGACCGACGACTGCGCCTGGACCGACGAGGCCTACCGCATCTTCGGCTGGGCCCCGCAGGCGTTCAAGGTGACCATGGAGCGCTACCTGGCATCGATCGTCGAGGCCGACCGCCCGCGCGTGCAGGCCGCGATCCGCGCCGCCATCGTCGACAAGGCGCCGTATCGGGTCGACTACCGGATCCAGCTGCCGGACGGCAGCCTGCGCGACATCCATGAAGAAGGCGAGGTCACGCTGGACGAGCACGGCAACGCGCTGACCATGGTGGGGGCGTCGCAGGACGTTACGCCCGGATAGGGCTTGTAGCAGGCTGGCCGGGCAGCGGCCGGGTCATTGAAGGGCGGCATTGCCGCCCTTTTTGTTTGGGCGGGAGGTTTCCGTCACCTGGTTCCGCGAATATCGTTTGTTTCAGTGTAAACCATGCTGGAACGTTTGTTTCATGACCGGCTATGATGGCAGCTCCTGGCGCCGGCCCCCGCGCGCCTGTCCACGGAGGAGAAAACCATCATGTCCCTGGCCAAGCCAGCCATGCCCCAGGCGCCCGCCCACGCCGGCGCGCTGCCGGACGCCGCCGACACGGCGTTCGCCAAGGTCACGCGCCGCATCGTGCCGTTTATCGTGCTGTGCTACTTCTTCAGCTACCTCGACCGGGTCAACGTCGGTTTTGCCAAGCTGCAGATGCAGCAGGCGCTGGGGCTCAGCGACGTGGTCTACGGCCTTGGCGCCGGCATCTTTTTCTGGGGCTACATGCTGTGCCAGGTGCCGTGCAGCCTGCTGATCTACCGCTTCGGCATGCGCCGTTGCATGGCGGCCATCATGATCCTGTGGGGGCTGGTATCGGCCGCCACCATGTTCGTGACCACGCCAGTGGAGTTCTACGCGGCGCGCTTCCTGCTGGGCGTGACCGAGGCCGGCTTCTTCCCGGCGGCGGTGATGTACCTGAACAAGTGGTACCCGGCCGACCGCCAGTCGCGCATCATGTCGATCCTGTTCCTGGCAATGCCGCTGGGCATGGTGCTGGGCGGGCCGATATCGGGCGCGCTGATGTCGGCCACGCATGACCTGCACGGGCTCGACGGCTGGCAATGGATGTTCCTGATCGAGGCGCTGCCAGCCATCCTGCTGGGCCTGCTGCTGTTGCGCATGCTGCCGGAAGCGCCGGAGGCCGCGCCCTGGCTCACGCCGGCCGAAGCCGCCACCATCACCCGCACCCTCAGCACCGAGAACGCGAAGAAGAACACCCGCTTCAGCGCCGCGCTGAAGTCGCCGATCCTGTGGATGCTGATGGCGATCTGCCTGCTCTTCAATATCGGCAACTACGGACTGGTGTTCTGGCTGCCGACCATCATCCAGTCGACGGGGATGTCGTCGCCGCTGGAGATTGCCATGCTGACCGCGATCCCATATGCCGTGGCCTGCGTGGTAATGAACGTCAACGCGGCGCACGCCGAGCGCACCGGCGAGCGCCGCCTGCACGCCGCGCTGCCGCTGCTGGTGGCGGCGGCGGGCATGTGGGCCAGCACGCTGTTCCCGCACAACACGGTGGTGGCGATGGTGTTCCTGACCATCGGCATTTCCGGGCTGATGGCGACCCTGTCGATGTTCTGGGGCCTGCCGGGCCGCGTGCTGGCCGGCACCGCCGCGGCCGGAGGAATCGCCATGATCAACAGCGCCGCCAGCCTGGCGGGCCTGATCGGCCCGGTGCTGATGGGCGGGATCAAGCAGAGCACGGGCAGCATCTCGCTGGGCGTGCTGGCGCTGGCCGGGCTGATGCTGGCCGCGGCGGTGCTGATCCTGGCGATCCCGCGCCAGCTGATGCAATCGCGGAGCTGAACCATGATGCAAGCATGTGGCGATGATCCCGCCCGCCTGGTAGCGCAAGCCACGGCACCTCTGCAATTACCGGTTGCGCCGCAGGATTGCGAGCAGGCCGCCGCGCTGCTGGCCGGCATGGCAACGATGGTGGCACGCCTGCGCGAGGCGCTGGCGCAAGAGGGAGGGGCAGCATGACCGCTGACTCCCTGGCCGCTGCCGCCATGGCGGCGCAAGTGCGCAGCGGCGCGCGCCCTGCCGTCGAGCTGGTGCGCGACGCCTTGCAGCGCGCCGCAGCCGCGGCGCCGCTCAATGCCTG
>DASWTB010000571.1:0-2192 GCA_036402315.1 Pseudoduganella sp.
TTCGAAGCTCAGCAAGGTATCGTCGGGCCAGGAACGGTCCCAGATCGGGGCGAAGTAGCTGCGGTCGAGCAAGACCTGGCAATCGCAAAAAGGCAATTCCGCCGCTGGCGGGTTGCCGGCATACAGGGCATGGAAGGGCAGGGTGGCGCGCCGCGTACCGGCCTGCAGGGTAATGGAAAATATCGGCTTTTCCGCAAAGTACATGTAGTTGCCGTTCGGGTCGCTGCACACCTTGTCGGCGCTGCGCAGGAATTCATCGAGCCAGGCAAACAGGTGGGCATTGTTGGACACCAGGCCGGCCTCCATACCCACCAGGCATTCGAGCCGCAGGTCGCCCAGGCGGCGCATGCCGTCCGGGACGCCGGGGCTGCGCACCTCGGCGCGCCAGGTCATGGACAAGGTCTTGCGGTTGGCCAGCACCGCGGCATCCTCGCGCCACAATTGCTCGTGGTAATCGAGGGTGAAACTGTTGTCGGTGCCGACCGGCAGCGCCATGCTGCTGGTATCGCCCACGATTTTCAGCTTGATGCCGCGCATATCGGTGCCAGGCTGGCGCGGCAGCAGGCGGAAGCGCAAGCCGGCCTGCGGCGCCAGCGCGCGTTCGCGCTCAAAACGTTGCATTCCCTGCAGCATCTTGCGGTAGGATTTGTCCACTGGCGAACGGGTACTGGGGACTTCCACGGTGGGTAGCGCCATGGCCAGCGCCATGACCGGGGCCAGGGATAGCAGCAAAGCCGTTTTCCACATAATTGCAGATTGTGGCATTCTCCTGTACACAATGCATATTGAATGCGCCATCCGTGCGCATACTACAAATGATCAACGATCCTGCACTGCCCGAGAGTCTGTCAACCGATGATGAATTGCTGGTATCCCGCGTGAGGGATTACGCGATGTTCATGCTCGATCCGGCTGGCCGTATCACAGGCTGGAATGCGGGGGGCGAGCATTTCAACGGCTACGGCGAGCGGGACGTGACGGGCATCCATTTCGCGCTGTTCCATACACCGGAGGACCGGCGGGCCCATGCGCCGGAGCTGGCGCTTGCCACCGCCCTGCGTGAAGGGCGCTACGAAAACGATGGCTGGCGCCTGCGCAAGGATGGTTCCCGCTTCTGGGCCAGCGTGGCGATCGACCCGATCTACGCGCCGGACGGAAAACATATCGGCTTTGTCCATGCCACGCGCGACATCACCGAGCGCAAGAGCGTCACGGATGCACTGCAGGAAAGCGAGCAGCGCTTCCGGCTGCTGGTGCAGGGCGTGATCGATTATGCGATTTACATGCTGTCGCCCGAGGGCTTGATCACCAACTGGAACCTGGGTGGTGAGCGCATCAAGGGCTACAAGCTGGAAGAAGTGGTTGGCACGCATTACCGCCGCTTCTTCACTGAGGAAGACAAGGCGGCGGGCGTGCCGGAGCGTGCACTGGCGGCCGCCGCGCGCGAAGGGCGCTACGAAAGCGAAGGCTGGCGGGTGCGCAAGGATGGCACGCGCTTCTGGGCACACGCCGTGATCGACGCACTGTACGACGACCATGGCAAGCTGCTCGGCTTTGCCAAGGTCACGCGCGACAACACGGAACAGCGCATGGCGCAGGAATCGCTGGAACAGGCGCGGGCCGCCCTGTTCCAGGCGCAAAAAATGGAATCGATCGGGCAGTTGACCGGTGGCGTGGCGCACGACTTCAACAACCTGCTGGCCGTGTTCGCCAACGGGCTCCAGCTACTGGAGCGCGGCGTGAGCGAGGAGCAGCGGCAGCGGGTCTTCGCGGGAATGCGTCGCGCCGTCGCTCGCGGAGCGGGCCTGACCCATCACCTGCTGGCGTTCTCCCGGCGCCGGCCGGTGAACCCGGAGTCCGTGGACCTCGCCGCTCACTTGAGGAGCGCGCGCGAGATGCTGGAGAGGTCCCTTCGCGGAGACATCCAGGTCGAGATCGGAGTCGGGGCCGACCTCTGGCCGGTGGAGGTGGACGCAGGCGAGCTGGAGCTGGCGTTGCTGAACGTCTGCGTCAATGCGCGCGACGCCATCGCGGGTGGCGGATCCATCGTCATCCGCGCCGAGAACGTTCAGAAGGAGAGGGAACCGGGCGAGGTCGCCGACTTCGTCGAGCTGTCCGTGACCGACAACGGCAGCGGCATGCCGCCGGATGTCCTGTCTCGCGTCTTCGAGCCCTTCTTCACCACCAAAGAC
>DASWTB010000572.1:0-12286 GCA_036402315.1 Pseudoduganella sp.
CCTGGGCCTGTTTTGCTACACCGTCAATACCCCGGAGCGTGCGCGGGAAATCCTTTCCCTGGGCGTGGACGCCTTCTGCACGGATCGCATCGACCTGATCGGGCCGGACTTCTCTTAGCGGGCCTAGAGGCCCAAGCCCACCGCAACGGCGGGCTGTTCACGTATGATCAACCCTTTGCACCAGCCTGCAACCTACCTTTTACGACATGAAATCTGCTGAAATTCGCGAAAAGTTCCTGAAATTCTTCGAATCCAAGGGTCACACGATTGTCCGTTCCAGCCCGCTGGTGCCAGGCAACGACCCAACCCTGCTGTTGACCAACTCCGGCATGGTGCAGTTCAAGGATGTGTTCCTGGGCCAGGACGTGCGCCCGTATTCCCGTGCCACCACCGTGCAGCGTTGCGTGCGCGCCGGCGGCAAGCACAATGACCTGGAAAACGTCGGCTACACCGCGCGTCACCACACCTTCTTCGAAATGCTGGGCAATTTCAGCTTCGGCGACTACTTCAAGCGCGATGCGATCCAGTACGCCTGGGAGCTGCTGACCAAGGTCTATGGCCTGCCGCCTGAAAAACTGACCGTTACCGTCTACATCGAAGACGACGAAGCCTACGACATCTGGGCCAACGAGATCGGCGTGCCGAAAGAGCGCATCATCCGCATCGGCGACAACAAAGGTTCGCGCTACGCGTCCGACAACTTCTGGCAGATGGCCGACACCGGCCCATGCGGTCCTTGCACCGAGATCTTCTACGACCACGGCGCCGACATCTGGGGTGGTCCTCCGGGTTCCGCCGAGGAAGATGGCGACCGCTTCATCGAAATCTGGAACCTGGTGTTCATGCAGTTCAACCGCGACGAAGCGGGCGTGATGCACAAGCTGCCGAAGCCATGCGTGGATACCGGCATGGGCATGGAGCGCCTGGCTGCTGTCCTGCAGCACGTGCACTCGAACTACGAGATCGATTCCTTCCAGGCCCTGATCAAGGCTGCTGCCCGCGAAACCGGCGCGACCGACCTGGAATCGAAGTCGCTGCGCGTAATCGCTGACCACATCCGCGCTGCCGCTTTCATGATCGTCGACGGCATCATCCCTGGTCCGGAAGGCCACGGCTACGTCCTGCGCCGCATCATCCGCCGCGCGCTGCGTCACGGCCATAAGCTGGGCCAGACCAAGGCGTTCTTCTACAAGCTGGTGGAAGACCTGAACACCGAAATGGGCGTTGCCTACCCTGAGCTGGCAGAAGCCAAGAACCGCGTTGCCCAGGTGCTGAAGGCCGAAGAAGAGCGTTTCGGCGAAACCCTGGAAAACGGCATGAAGATCCTGGAAGCCCAGCTGGCGAAGGATCCGAAGAACCTGGACGGCGCTACCGCCTTCACCCTGTACGACACGTACGGCTTCCCGCTGGACCTGACCGCCGACATCTGCCGCGAACGCGAAGTGACGCTGGACGAAGAGGGCTTCAATGTGGCGATGACGCTGCAGAAGCAGAAGGCGCGCGAAGGCGGCAAGTTCAAGAAGATGGCTGCCAACGTTGAATACTCCGGCGAGAAGAACAAGTTCGTCGGCTACGACCAGCTGCAGCACAACTCGAAAGTGATCGCGCTGTACGCCAACGGCGCACCGGTGCAGGAACTGAAAGCAGGCGAGCAGGGTATCGTCGTGCTGGATACCACCCCGTTCTACGCCGAATCCGGCGGCCAGGTGGGCGACCAAGGCCTGATCACCGGCGCGACCGGCCGCTTCACCGTGGAAGACACGCTGAAGATCCAGGCAGACGTATTCGGCCACCATGGCGTGGTTGAACAAGGCTCCCTGAAAGTGGGCGACGCAGTCGGCGCGGAAGTGGACCAGCATGCGCGCGGCCGCACCATCCGTAACCACTCGGCGACCCACCTGATGCACAAGGCCCTGCGCGAAGTGCTGGGCTCCCACGTGGCGCAGAAAGGCTCGCTGGTTGATCCGGACAAGGCACGTTTCGACTTTTCCCACACCCAGCCGATGACCGCCGAGGAAATCGCCAAGGTGGAAGCGATCGTCAACGCCGAGATCCTGGCTAACGTCGCGACCCAGTCGCATAACATGTCCTTCGACGACGCCGTGAAGCACGGTGCGATGGCGCTGTTCGGCGAGAAGTACGGCGACGAAGTGCGCGTGATGGACATCGGTTCTTCGAAAGAGCTGTGCGGCGGCGTGCACGTGCACCGCACCGGCGATATCGGCCTGTTCAAGATCGTGTCGGAAGGCGGCGTTGCTGCCGGTATCCGCCGCGTGGAAGCCGTGACCGGCGAAGGCGCGCTGGCGTTGGTGCAGGGCATGGCCCGCAAGCTGAACGAAGCTGCAGCCGCGCTGAAGTCCAATCCGGAAGAGCTGACTTCCAAGATCGCCGCCGTGCAGGACCAGGTGAAGTCGCTGGAAAAGGAGCTGGCTGCACTGAAGTCGAAACTGGCTTCCGGCCAGGGCGATGAGCTGGTGAACAAGGCAGTCGACGTCAAGGGCCTGAAAGTGCTGGCCGCAACCATGGAAGGCGCCGACGTCACCGCGCTGCGCGAAACAATGGATAAGCTGAAGGACAAGCTGAAGTCCGCCGCGATCGTGCTGGCCTCCGTGAACGACGGTAAGGTAAGCCTGATCGCTGGCGTGACCGCTGACTCGATCGGCAAGGTCAAGGCAGGTGAGCTGGTCAACTTCGTTGCACAACAAGTGGGCGGCAAAGGCGGTGGCCGCCCTGATATGGCGCAGGCCGGTGGCACCAACCCGGACGCGCTGCCAGGTGCGCTCGGTGGCGTTGCAGCATGGGTGGAGTCGCGTATCTAACAGCTGTCAAAGGCCCGCTCCTCCTAGGGTGGGCCTTTCCGACATTGCAATGTCGTTGTGATTTTGCAACGCAGCATTAACTATTATGGTGCAGTGCGTCAGACGCACAAAATTGGAGTAGTATGTCGGAACCAGTTGTACAGAAGCGAGAAATTGATGAGCGAAACTCTTACTCTCGAGTCCGAGACCATGGAATTTCATAAGGACCTCGACGCGCGCGGCTTGAATTGCCCGCTGCCTATCCTCAAAGCCAAGAAAGCCTTGGCGGAATTGGAAAGCGGCCAGGTATTGCGCATCGTAGCGACCGATCCAGGGTCAGTGCGTGACTTCCAGGCGTTTGCCAAGCAGACCGGCAATGCACTCTTGTCCCACATCCAGCAGGGCACTGAATTTACGTTTTTGATGCGTCGCAAGTAAAAACTGCGGTATGCTACCGGTTGCTGAATTTCGGCGCCGGATTGTACTTAAAAAACGCACGACCGTGCTTTTCTTCGATCAGTGATATCGAATTCCCATATAATCTAGCCCACTAATTTTACTTATCTCTTTTTCAAAGGCACACCTATGAAAGTCCTGGTACCTGTCAAGCGCGTCGTCGACTTCAACGTGAAAGTGCGCGTCAAATCCGACGGCACTGGCGTAGATATCGCCAACGTCAAAATGTCGATGAACCCGTTCGACGAGATCGCACTGGAAGAAGCGACCCGCCTGAAAGAAGCTGGCAAAGTAACCGAAGTGGTTGCCGTGTCCGCTGGCGTGACCCAGTGCCAGGAAACCCTGCGCACCGGCATGGCGATCGGCGCCGACCGCGGCATCCTGATCGAAACCGGCGTTGAGCTGGAGCCGCTGGCCGTAGCCAAGCTGCTGAAAGCCGTTGCCGACAAAGAGCAGCCGCAACTGATCATCCTGGGCAAGCAGGCCATCGACGACGACTCCAACCAGGTTGGCCAGATGCTGGCAGCCCTGCTGGGCTGGCCGCAAGCGACCTTCGCTTCGAAGGTTGAGCTGGGCGACGGCAAAGTGACCGTGACCCGCGAAGTGGACGGCGGCCTGGAAACCCTGGCGCTGCAACTGCCAGCGATCGTGACCACCGACCTGCGCCTGAACGAGCCACGCTACGTGACCCTGCCTAACATCATGAAGGCGAAGAAGAAGCCGCTGGATACCGTCAAGCCGGAAGACCTGGGTGTTGACGTGACCCCACGCCTGAAAACCCTGAAAGTGGCCGAGCCTGCCAAGCGTTCCGCTGGTATCAAAGTGCCTGACGTAGCGACCCTGGTGTCCAAGCTGCGCACCGAAGCTAAAGTCATCTAATTATTTGCTAAAACCGGAACTGCAGGTGTCTTACCCACTGGGTCAGACACCTGCCTGCCGGTTTTCACTCAAGGAAAAAATATCATGGTCGCACTCGTAATCGCAGAACACGACAACGCATCCCTGAAGGGCAGCACTCTCCACACGGTCACCGCCGCCGCCAAGTGCGCAGGCGAAGTGCACGTGCTGGTTGCTGGCTCCAACGCCGGCGCCGCTGCCGCTGCTGCCGCGAAAATCGCCGGCGTCACCAAAGTGCTGCACGCTGACGCAGCGTACTTCGCTGACGGCCTGGCCGAAAACGTCTCCGAGCAGATCCTGGCGATCGCTGGTGGCTATTCCCACATTCTGGCTCCAGCAACCGCCTACGGCAAGAACATCCTGCCACGCGTTGCCGCCAAGCTGGACGTGGCTCAGATCTCCGAAATCACCAAGGTTGACGCGCCTGACACCTTCGAGCGCCCGATCTACGCCGGTAACGCGATCGCCTACGTGCAATCGTCGGACAAAGTGAAAGTGATCACCGTGCGTAGCACCGGCTTCGACGCTGCTGCAGCCGAAGGCGGTTCCGCTGCCGTGGAAACCGTGGCTGCCGCTGCCGATTTCGGCAAGTCCGCTTTCGTTGGCCGTGAAGTGGCCAAGTCGGACCGTCCGGAACTGACCGCTGCCAAGATCATCGTTTCCGGTGGCCGCGGCATGGGCTCCGCCGATGCCTTCAAGATCCTGGAACCGCTGGCCGACAAGCTGAACGCAGCCATGGGCGCATCGCGCGCTGCAGTGGATGCTGGCTTCGTGCCGAACGACTGGCAGGTTGGCCAGACCGGCAAGATCGTTGCTCCTTCGCTGTACATCGCCGTCGGTATCTCCGGCGCGATCCAGCACCTGGCCGGCATGAAGGATTCCAAGGTCATCGTGGCTGTGAACAAAGACCCTGAAGCGCCGATCTTCTCCGTTGCCGATTACGGCATCGTAGGCGACCTGTTCGAGGTTGTTCCTCAACTGGTCCAGGAACTGGGTTAAAACCGGTAAAACAGTGTCAGACCCACAGGGTCAGACACTGGCCCGCGACGGCCGCCTGATCGGGGTCTGACCCTGTGGGTCAGACCCCTTTTTACTGGTTTCAGGAGAACTTTGGAGACATCAATGAGTTATCAAGCCCCAATGAAAGACATGCTGTTCGTGATGAACGAACTGGCGAACCTGGCAGGCGTGTCCGCGCTGCCAGGCTGTGAAGATGCGAACGCGGAAACCGCGGAAGCCGTACTGGAAGAATATGCGAAGTTCGTGAGCGGCGTGATCGCCCCGCTGAACCACGCGGCAGACAAGGAGCCAAGCTCCTGGGCTGACGGCAAGGTCACCACGTCCAAAGGCTTCAAGGAAGCCTTCAAGCAGTTCGCGGAAGCCGGCTGGCAAGGCCTGCAGCACCCGACCGAATTCGGCGGCCAGGGCCTGCCGAAGCTGATCGGCACCCCGTGCGTGGAGATGCTGCACGGCTCGAACCTGTCGTTCGCGCTGGTGGCGCTGCTGACCGCCGGTTCCGACGAGCAGAAGGCGACTTACCTGGAACCGCTGGTGACCGGCAAGTGGACCGGCACCATGAACCTGACCGAGCCGCAAGCCGGCTCCGACCTGGCCGCAGTGCGCACCCGCGCCGTGCCGCAGGATGACGGCACCTACAAGGTATTCGGCACCAAGATCTTCATCACCTACGGTGAACACGACATGACCGAGAACATCGTGCACCTGGTGCTGGCGCGTACTCCGGATGCGCCTCCAGGCGTGAAGGGCATCTCGCTGTTCATCGTGCCGAAGTTCATGGTCAATGCCGACGGTTCGCTGGGCGACCGCAACGACGCGCATTGCGTGTCGATCGAGCACAAGCTGGGCATCAAGGCTTCCCCGACCGCCGTGCTGCAGTTCGGCGACAACGGCGGCGCCGTTGGCTACCTGGTGGGCGAGGAAAACCGCGGCCTGGAATACATGTTCATCATGATGAACGCGGCCCGCTTTGGCGTCGGCATGCAGGGTGTCGGCCTGGCGGAACGCGCTTACCAGCAGGCTGTGACCTTCGCCAAGGAACGCGTGCAGTCGCGCGACCTGAACGGTTCCCCAGCCGGCGTGGCGATCATCAACCACCCGGACGTGCGCCGCATGCTGATGTCGATGCGCGCTCAGACCGAAGCAGCGCGTGCGCTGGCTTATGTGGCTGCCGGTATCCACGACGTGGCACACCACCACGCCGATGCGGAAGTGCGCGCTTCCAACCAGGCGGTGTACGAGTTCCTGGTGCCGATCGTGAAGGGCTGGTCGACCGAGATGTCCGAGAACGTGACCCGCGACGGCGTGCAAGTGCACGGCGGCATGGGCTTCATCGAGGAAACCGGTGCGGCGCAGCACTACCGCGATGCCAAGATCCTGACCATCTACGAAGGCACCACCGCGATCCAGGCCAATGACCTGATCGGCCGCAAGACCGTGCGTGACGGCGGTGCGCTGGCCAAGTCGATCATTGCGCAAGTGCGCGCAACCGCTGAAGAACTGGCTGGCGTGAACAGCCCTGACTTCGCTGCGATCCGCAAGCACCTGGTGCAAGGCGCCGACGACCTGGAAGCCGTGGTGGACTTCGTCGTCAACCACGCCAAGTCCGACATCAAGGGTGTGTTCTCCGGTTCCGTGCTGTACCTGAAGCTGGCCGGTATCGTGTTGGGTGGCTGGCAGATGGGCCGTGCTGCGCTGGTGGCGCAGTCCAAGCTGTCGGCAGGCGAGGGCGATGCTTCGTTCTACCACGCCAAGATCGTGACCGCGCGCTTCTTCGCGGACCACATCCTGTCCGGCTCCACCGGCATGCGCGCCGCCATCGTTGATGGCAGCGCAGGAGTGCTGGGCCTGGAAGTCGATCAGTTCTAAGCTGCTGGAGGGCGGCCTTCGCGCCGCCCTTCATGCGCAAGCAGCCATTCCTTGCGCGCCAATCCTCCGCCATACCCCGTCAGCGATCCATCCTTGCCGATGATGCGATGGCAGGGAATGATGATCGCAATCCGGTTCGCTCCATTCGCTCCGGCAACGGCCCGCACAGAGTTGGGCGCCCCCAGGCGCGCAGCCAGGCCGGCGTAGTGCGTCACCTCCCCAAACTTCATTGCGCGTAATGCGTTCCAGACGCTGCGCTGGAAGTCGCTGCCCGGCGCGTCGAGCTTCACGCTGAATTCGCGCCGTTTGCCTTCGAAGTATTCTGCTATCTGGAGCTCCGCCTCCCGAGTGTGCGCATTTTCACCTGCCAGGATGCGCGCCTTGAACAGGCGCTGTAAATCGCGGAACTCCGTTTCCAGCATGCGCCGGTCGGTAAACTCCAGCAAGCACACGCCATCTTCGCTGGCGCAAACGAACATGGGACCCAGCGGGGTGGTAAAGCGGTGCAGCACCAGTTGCCGAGCGTCGTGGCTTGGTGCGCTGCCGGTCATCTTCTTGTAGGTATAAGCAAAGCCGCTGAGGGACTCGTAGCCGCTGTCGAGCGCCACGTCGGTGGTGCTGCGGCCTTCTTTCAGCTCCGTCATGGCAAGGTTGATGCGCAACATCCGCTGGTAAGCCTGGAAGCTGAAACCGTGGTGTTTCTGGAACCAGCGGCGCACCAGCTCAGGGCTGATGCCTAGTTCGCGCAATTCGGCATCCTGGATGCGCCGCTTGGGCTGCTCGCGCACCAGGGCGACTGCGCGGGCGACCTGCGGTGGCACGTCCGGCGCGTTTTCGGTCGGCCGGCACACTTTGCAGGGACGGAAGCCCAGCGCCAGCGGTTCCTTGATATCGGAGAAGAACTCGACATTCTCCGCTTTCGGCTTGCGCGCGCGGCATGTCGGCAGGCAGAAGATGCCGGTGGTTTTGACGGCCGCATAAAAGGCGCCAACGTGCTCGGGCGAGCGCGCTACCAGGGCCTGGTAGCAGCGCCGGATGTCGGCGGGATCAGTGAATTTCATCTGCGAACAGGGATGCGAATGATTGCTGGTTGCGGATTGTCCCGAGCATGGCCTGCATTTGGCGCCCGGTGGCGCCGTGCACGAAGTTCCCCATGCTGATGCGGCGCACGCCAAGTTTGGCCAACGTAGCAAAATCAGGCAGGCCGCGCATGCACATTACATTGACGGCGCAATCAATTGTACCTGTCACCTCGCGGATGTCGGCAGGGGCAATCAAGCCAGGCACGAAAAGGCCGTCGGCGCCGGCGGCCGTGTACAGGCGGCCGCGGGCGATTGCTTCCTCCAGTGCGGCGGTGCAACCGAGCAGGAAGGTGTCGGTGCGGGCGTTGATGAACAGGTTGGGAAAGGCCGGGCGCACGGCGCGCAGCAACTCGGCCAGGTGCTCGGGAGGCATAAGTGAGCGTCGGCCGCCGGTGCTCCGGCTATCTTCGATATTGATGCCGGCTATGCCCAGTTCTGCCAGCCGCGCGATATTTGTCATGACTACGTTAATGCTGTCGCCATACCCGGCCTCGATATCGACGTTGAGCGCCAGCCGGGTGCTGGCCCGAATGCGGCGCACCATGAACAACATCTCGTCGAAAGGGATTTGTTCGCCGTCCTGGTAGCCAAGCATGGCGGCAATCGCGGCGCTGGAGGTGCCGATGGCCTGATAGCCCGCTGCTTCGGCAGCCTGTGCGCTTGGCGCGTCCCAGGCGTTGGCGAGCAGCAGCGGGGTAGGGGAGAAGAAGGGAGACATGAAATGGATTCCGGTTGTAGTGATGACCGGAGCATAGCGAGGCCCCTGCCGGACAGACAACCGAAAAACGGACGACTATTTTTTGCGCGAGCGCCGCCTTACAACCCGTTCTTCGCCAGTTCGGAGATTTCGTAGTCGCCGTCGTCGACCAGGCGTTCGCCGCCTGGCATCAAGCCCGGCCCCAGGGTGCGTCCAAGCGACAGCAGCAGGCTCTGTCCTGCAGCCTTGCGCACCGGCTCCAGCTTGTAGACCGGATCGGCAAAGGCCTCTGCCGGTGTAATGATTTTCCAGCCCATTTCCTTGAATTGCGTCAGCACGTCGTCCAGCCACATTGCATTGAGCAGGTTGTGGTGCAGCAGCAGGACTTGCGAGATGTCGCGTCCCTGAAGTTGCTGAGACAGGTCGCGGTATGCCAGCGCGCGTTGCTTGACGTGCGCCAGATAGGCGGTGCGGATCGCGCTGACGTCTGCCTTCGGGTCTTTCTTCAGCACTTGTTCCAGCTTTTCGTTCAGGCGCCAATCGCTGGTGTCCATGCTCACGTGCGCGTTGCGGTAGCCATGGTCACGCAGGAATTGGCGCATGCCGTCGATCTTCTCTGGTGTGTTCCCCTCACGCAGGTAAGTGAAGCGCAGCCATTTCTGATAGCCAGGCTGGGTGCTGATCAAGCGATCGCATTCCATCACCTGGCGCTGGTATTCGGCCAGCGGGACTTTCTCCAGGTCCGGGTGGGTGACAGTATGGTTGCCGATGGCATGGCCGGCCTTGCTCCACGCCTGCAGCAGCGGCAAGCCTTGCGGTGTGTTCGCGCCGTAGCCAGCGGTCACGAACAATGCGGCCTGCACGCGGTGTTTTGCCAGCGCGTCCAGCATTGCCTGGTTGCGTTCCTGCGCAGACATGCGTGGCGTATTGCCCGCGTTCGGGCCATCGTCGATGGTTATCGCGACCGATTGCGCTTGCGCGACGCCGACGCTGGCGGCGAGGGCGGCTGCTGCGAACAGGCGGCGCATCATGCGGCGCCCAGCGCGTCGATGATGGCTTGGTAAACCCGGACTGGTTCTTCGGAGATGCGGTTCAATACGTACAAGAAGTACTCCTTTCCAAAAACTGCGTACTCGCGCGTGGCGAAACCTGCGTCGCGCAGGTCGGTAATATTCTGTTCGCCCAGGCCGATCAACGATTCGAATTCGTAGGGCTCGGCCGCGATGCCTTCGGCGCGAATCATGGCTGCCAGCTCGTCCTGGATTGCGCGGTCATGCGTGGCGATCGAGCATTTGTGGCCACTGCGCAGCAGCAGCGCGGCATAGCGGCGATAAGCCGAAGCGAGTTCGGGACTGTTGCGGGGGTAGGCGATTTCCACCGGTTCGAACATGGCGCCCTTGACCAAGCGGATGCGGCCCGGATAGCGCAGCAGCGCAAGCAGGTCGTTCGCCGTGCGGTGCAGCTTGGCCGGCACGGTAATGCCGACATTCGACAGTCCATCTTTCTCGTGCAGCCGGCCGTAGATCTCGTAAATGCCGGAAGTGCGGTCAGACGCCTCCATTGAAATCATGACTTCCTGCCCGATTTCGCTGGCGGCGCGGGCGATCCGGCGCGCGTTGTGATAGCCCAGTTCCGGATCGACCAGCGAGCCTACATGCGACAGGTCGAACGAGATCGAGCAGTCGAGGCGCTGCTCGCCAATGGCCTGTACCAGTTGCAGGAAAACGCTGGTCTCGGCGTTGGCGAAAGCCTCATCGCGCACGCTTTCGCCCATGTACTCGGCGGAAGCCCGGTGGCCGTTCTGGTTGATCATGGCGGCGCGTACGATCACGTCCGCCACGGTGCTGCCGGCGACATAGCGCTGCGACACGCGCTCCATGTAGGGACGCAGCATCGGGTCTTCGAGGAAGCGGCCTTTGGCGTCTTCATTGACGGCCAGTTCGCGCAAGGCGCTGGCCGCGCGATCGACCAGCGGTTGCCACTGGGGCGGGAAGTGTGGCGTGGTATTGTCTGTCACGGTATCTCCTTGCGCATTTGGACGTTGTATATTAACTAAAATTTCAATATGGAGCCGGCCATGGACGCTTCAACCCTCATGCTGTTTGTGCCAGCCTGTTTTGCGCTGAACATGGCGCCGGGACCGAACAACCTGCTCTCAGTCAGCAATGCCACGCGCTATGGCTTTCGCCGCTCATGCCTGGCTGGCGCCGGGCGGCTGGTCGCGTTCGCGGGCATGATCGCGTTGGCCTCGGCAGGGCTGGCGGCGGTGCTGCATACCTCGGAGTTGCTGTTCTACGGGATCAAGACCGTTGGTGCGATCTATTTGTTCTACCTGGCGTGGCAGCTCTGGCGCGCGCAGCCGGGCGAGCAGGCGGCTGGTATTGCGCCGGCAGCTGGATGGTGGCAGCTGGCGCGGCAGGAATTCTTTGTCGCATCGGGCAATCCGAAAGCGATCCTGATCTTCACGGCCTTCCTGCCGCAATTTGTCGATCCTGCCGGGCCGGTGGGCGCGCAGTTCTTCGTGCTGGGAGTCTTGTTCCTGCTGCTGGAAGTGGTGGCGCTGGCGGCCTACGCCTGGATGGGGGCGCGCATGCAGAAATGGTTCGCGCAACCGCGCGGGAAGCGGGTGTTCAATCGGATTTGCGCCGGCCTGCTGGCCGGCGCGGGGATGGGTTTGCTGCTGTCGCGAAGGACTTAGATGCGGTTCAGGCCGCCGTTCTCGCGCTTGACGTGGTCGCCGTTGCGCAGGTTGGGATCGTTCTTCAGTACCACGGTGCCGACCTTGCCGGTTTCATACTTCACGGTCACGTGCCACTCCTTGACCTTGTTCATTTTGCCTTCGATCTTCTTGCCGGCGTAGGCGCCGCCAGCAGCGCCGGCCACAGTAGCCAGGGTCTTGCCGGTGCCGCCGCCAACCTGGTTGCCCAGCAGGCCGCCAGCGATACCGCCGGCGATCATGCCGGTCGCGCCGCCTTCGCCGTCTTTTTCAACGACCTTGACCGCAGTCACGGTGCCGCAATCGGCACACACGTGCTTTTTCGGTTGCGCGTTGGCGCCGGTAACCGTAACGGCCAGGATGGCTGGCAAGAGGAATTTAATTACTTTCATTTGGTTCTCCAAAAGCGGTTGTGGTGCTAGTGAGTATAGGTCAATAGTTGCCGAATGGAATGCTAATTTGTGACAAGACGTTATCCGTGGCTCAGCTCGTGTCACACTTGGGGTGTGACCCCAAGGTGGGACACGGGGTCAGCCGTAGATGCCGCCGGTGAAGAGCAGGTCGTTCAGGCGGGCGATGGCGGCGATCAGGCCGAAGGCGCCGAACATCAGGGAGGCAACCAGGACGATCGCCAGCGGCCAGCGCGAGTTCGATTGCTTGCCGGAGCCGGCGTTGAAGGCGGCGTCCCACTTTTCATCGGGCATCAGGCCCAGCACCAGGGCTTCCAGGATGCCGGCCAGGATCGACACGATCA